>JAVXBD010000017.1:0-27043 GCA_036660175.1 Christensenellaceae bacterium
ATCAACGGAAAAGTATCAAAAAATTATGCGTCCATCTATCAACGATATTAAGTACATGGTCGCAGTAGATACTTTAGAAGAGATCAAAAAGCTGCGTGAAGATCAAGAGGAAACGACAAAAGACGTTAAAACGCTTAAGGGCATCGGAATATTCTTTGTAGTGTTAACTGCTATCAGCCTTATTTTGAGCATCGTTTCTGCTGTTACTCTTTCCAACCTCGGTTCTATGTTTTAAATAACAAAAAGCCCCTCCGCGCTACCAACACAAGAGGGACTAACAGAAAAATGCCAACCAAAACAGGCTATCTCTGCCCTTTTATTTTACCACGGGCAGCGGATAAAGTAAAGCGAGGTCACATCCCTCACAGGATATGTGGATTGAAATACAAGGGGAAAACTACCATGCCAAAATCAAAATACAAAAAGCGCAAGGACGGAAGATACTTGGCGCAATTGAAAAACGGACGCAAACCCGATGGGAGCATCCGTTATAAAAACATATATGGTCGTACAGCGGCAGAACTCGATTCTAATATTATTGACTTTAGAAATCAACAAAAAAAGATTGGTGTTGTTCTAACGGAAAATGATACTTTAAGTGGGCTTTCTGATTTATGGTTAGAATCAAAATATCCACAAGGTAGCACATCTGACGCAGAATATAACACTTATCAGATGTATTATAATATTGTGAAAAATCATATTAAAACTACAGATGTTTCACATGAGATAGCGGCAAAAATAACAACTGCCGACCTTCAAAGGCTAATCAACAGTATTGTAAAAGCTGGACACAATCGAACAGCTGACCTCACAAAGAATACATTAATACAAATTTTCCGTCTTGGAGTAGACTGGAATAAATTATTGTTCAATCCGGCCGAAAAAATCATTTTGAAAAAGCATAAATGCCCACCAAAGCGCACTACAACAGAACTCGAAGAAACCGCAATTATGAAAGCGGACTTCACGCCAAAAGAGCGTGCCTTTCTATATCTTGAACTGTTTGCAGGATTGCGCAAAGGTGAATCGCTCGCCTTACTTTTTCGTGGAAACAAGAGCGATATAGATTTTAAAAACAATGTAGTGACGGTCAATAAGACATTAATTATTAAAGATAATGTTGGTATGGTCAAGAACACTCCTAAATCAGATTCAGGTAATAGAACAAACCCAATTGTAAGCCTGCTACGTGCCGCTCTAATGGATTATATAGCTACTTCCAACCATGAATCCGATTACTTGTTTGAAACGCAAGCAGGGGGCCTCACGACACGCTCATCCTATCGCAAAATGTGGGACAGTGTTATGCGAAAGCTGAATGCTGCCGTTGCTACTGCCGACAATCCAGAACCAATCACCGATTTAACAAGTCATATTCTAAGGCATACATTCGCAACATACCTGGCAGTCGTAGGTGTCAATCCTCAAACCGTACAACGGCTCTTAGGACATGGAAGTATACAGATGACAATGGACGTATATACGCACCTTCCACTCTACCATCGATATGAGAAATCCCCCATATTTCATTTTTACAAAGAATACTTAGTCAGTCAAAAATCAGTCAAAACAATAAATCGCCAAATTAGAACCATAAAGAAGAATTAAAAAAGCCTCTGCAACCTGCATTGCAAAGGCTTTTTAGATGGTGACCCGCCGGAGGGTCGAACTCCGGACAACTTGATTAAAAGTCAAGTGCTCTACCAACTGAGCTAGCGAGTCTTATATTTTGGGACGAGCATTAGTATAACATATCCAAAATCTATTGTAAAGAACTTTCTTTAAAGAAATTGGCTGGGGTAGCAGGATTTGAACCTACGAATGCGAGAGTCAAAGTCTCGTGCCTTACCGCTTGGCTATACCCCAATGTGTCAAATTTTTAATGGGGTGAGTGGTGGGATTCGAACCCACGACCTCTAGAACCACAATCTAGCGCTCTAACCAACTGGGCGACACTCACCATAAAAAAAGCTCTGTCCACTTATCAGACTATCAGTTAAACATAACATCAAACTTTTAGAAAAAGTTTATTGGTGCGCCTGCGGGGATTCGAACCCTGGACACACGGCTTAGAAGGCCGTTGCTCTATCCTACTGAGCTACAGACGCATACCCGAGCACAATGTTAATTACTTAACTGACAGTTACAAATTATATCAAACACATTGTAAAAAGTCAAGATATATCTTGCATTTCCTATATTTGTTTTTTAAAACATTCCTACTTGAATTCTCTGTTTCAATATACACTTTCAAGCTTTGGTATCACACCGACGTCCCCGACTAAAAAAGTCGCATAGCAAATCTCGTCACTTTCTCCTGTGCTTCCAGGGTTTAACAGCCAAATTCCTTCGGCATATTCTAAATATGGCATGTGCGTATGTCCAAACAGCAAAATTCTTGCTTCATGTTCGTGTGCGTAATAATTCACACGGTCATACGAATATTTAACGTGCAGCCTATGCCCATGCGTAAGAATAATTTTATGCCCTTTGATGACGACTTCCTCTGTTTCAGGAATGTCACACCCCATATCACAATTGCCTTTTACACACACCACTCTTGCAGTCGTATCAATCGCACGTATATCCGAGGCATTGTCACCCAAATGAAAAATATAATCAACCGCTCCGCACTTTTGCAAAACTTGATTAATTGCCGCTTTATTCCCATGCGTATCGCTTAAAACAAGAGCCTTTATATACTTCGCCAATTTGATTACACCATTTTAGAAACTTCTTTTTTCAGCTTTTCTAAAGCTTTCGCACGATGGCTGATTTTATTCTTGATTTCGGCAGGAATTTGTGCAAAAGTTTGGTCATATTCTGCTACATAAAACAGCGGATCATACCCAAAACCATTTTGCCCTTTTGGCACATCAATAATTTCGCCCTTTGCGCTGTCCTCTACATACAATTTTTCTTTTCCATCATTAGCAATCACCAATGCGCATACGAATTTTGCCTTGCGATTCGGCTCGTTCTTTAAAAGTTCCAGCAGTTTATCATTGTTTTGCTTATCTGTTGAGCCTGTTCCTGCAAATCTTGCAGAGTAAATCCCAGGAGCATTATCAAGCGCCTCCACACACAAGCCAGAATCATCTGCAAGCACATCACCCTTTGCAATCAAACTAATTTCAATTGCCTTTTTTGCTGCATTTTCATGAAAACTTTTACCATCCTCAACAACTTCAACATGGATATTTGCATCTTTTAAAGACAATATTTCATCATAAAATCCGCCCAGTATAGCTTTTATTTCCCTTACTTTTCCTTGATTGTTGGTTGCAATAATCAAACTCTTCATATTTTGATTCCCTCGCTTTCGAGTATTTCTCTTTGTACTTTTATAATTTCCGCTATTCCTTTTTTACACAACTGCATAAGCTGCATAAATTCTTCTTCCGAAATCGTACGTTGCTCACCACATATTTGTATTTCTGCAATACCCCCATCGCCTGTCCCTACCATATTCATGTCCGCCTGTGCCGTACTGTCCTCTGTATAGCACAAATCAAGCATTGGTGTATCATTTACGATACCCGCCGAAACCGCTGCGATAGGACTCGTTAAGGGGCTTTTAGCAAGTATCCCTTGCTCTATTGCTCTTTTTACGCAAAGCGCAATCGCCACGAATGCACCACTGATAGATGCCGTACGTGTTCCGCCATCTGCATTTAAGACATCGCAATCCACATAAATGGTATATTCGCCCATCTTTTCAAAATCACAAATACTGCGCAGCGCTCTACCAATCAATCGTTGAATTTCCACACCTCTGCCGTCCTGCTTTAAGACATCTCTCTTTTTTCTGTGCGGCGTAGATGCTGGAAGCATTGAATATTCTGCAGTCAGCCAGCCATTGCCTCTGCCCACCATAAACGGCGGCACGCCTTGCTCTATCATAGCCGTACATAAAACCTGTGTGTTTCCAGTGTTCACAATCACACTTCCATGTGCGTTTTTCAGCACCTTTATTTTAAAGTTTAAACTTCTTAATTCGCTTAGTTCTCTTTTGTTATTACGCATAATTTCTCCTTCTCACTTTCAAACAATTCATAAATAGTTTATCATAATTTTCATGTGTGTTCAAATATTGTGGTATAATTAATTATCACTATTTTGGAGGGACTAAATTTATGACACTTGATGGACTGACACTGCATACCTGCATACAAGAATTATCGCAAAAGATAACAGATGCGAAAATCCAAAAAGTTGTGATGCCTTCAAGGGACGAAATTGTTTTGCAGTTATATTCAACAAATGCAGGCAATATAAAACTTGTGCTGAATGCCAATGCAGGTGATTGTGCCATTTACACAACGCAGACACAAAAACAAAATCCGAAAACTCCTCCGACTTTTTGTATGTTTTTACGCAAACATTTGACGGGCGCACGCATCTCAAAAATAGAGCAGCTCGGTCTTGACCGTGTGGTTGTGCTTTCTCTTGCTACCAAAGACGAGCTTCTTCACCCTGTTGCGCTAAAGCTGGTTATAGAAATCATGGGGAAATATTCCAATATTATACTTGTAAATGCTCAAAACAAAATCTTAGACAGCATCAAGCGGGTTTCTGTTGATCTCAGCAGTATGCGTCAGGTACTGCCTGGTGCATTATATGAAAATCCTCCTCAAAAAAAATACAATCCGCTTACGCTATCGCAAAAAACACTTGAGGAGGTATTGTTTACGCATCAGCAAAAACAAATTGCAGCGCATATCAGTGCTGTTTTTGACGGGCTTTCCATCCAAACGGCGCAAGAGGTGCTACATCGTGCAGGCATAACCTGTGAGCTTACCACCGACCTATCTGCCAAACATATTGAGCGTATTGCAAGCGTGATGCACGATTTTTTGACAGACGCCACGCAGAATCCGCATCCATGTATTCAGCTTAACAACGATTTGCTTCCTGTATTTTTCTCATGCGTACCTTATAAAACCTATCCCGAACAGTCCCGCATGAGTTTTCAGACTGTAAATGAGATGCTGGAGTTTTATTACACTCGGCGCTTGGATATTTTTAAGCTTACGCAGCAAAAAGATGCGCTTTATAAAACGGTATCAAAACTTGTGCAAAAATTGGATAAGCTCATCAACATTTATCAAAACAGCATAAATGACGCTCAAAAAGCGGTCAAATTGCAGCAGCGAGCCAATACCATCACCGCCAATATTTATCGCCTAAAAAAAGGCATGAGTTCTTTTGAAGCAATCGATTATGAAACGGGTGAGCCGATTACCATCTCTCTTGATGTTTCGCTGCATCCTCAGCAGCAGGCACAAAAACTCTTTAAGAAAATTGCAAAGCTTAAGACAGCCGCCTCTTTAAACGAAAAGAAACTTGCAGATGCAATAGAAGAACATGATTTTTTAGAGCGTACACAACACTTTATACAATGTGCAGACAGTACTGATGATATTTCAGACATCAAATATACACTGACTCGTGCGGGATATTTGACGCTGCCTCCGAAAAGCAAAAAAGAAGTAATTACCGAATCAAAGCCATTGGAAATGCTTTCGCCATCAGGCTTTACCATTTTAATTGGCAAAAACGACAGACAAAATGATATGTTGACCATGCGCATTGCCGCCAAAGATGATATTTGGTTTCATGCACAAAAAATACCGGGTTCTCATGTCTTACTGCTTGCAAATGGTACAGATTTAAACGATATTGATGATGAAACCATTGTTTTTGCGGCAACGCTTGCTGCTGCACACAGTCGGGCAAGACTTTCTGGAAAAACAGCCGTTGATTATACTCAGCGCAAAAATATAAAAAAACCGCCCAGCGCAAAGCCAGGCAAAGTTATTTATGATGATTATTTCACCGTTTATGTAGATGCAAACACGCTTTAGTTGATTATAAAATGATTTTCGAGCCAACCTGATTTGAATCATTCATAGAAAAGCTTTGGTCTGTAAATGCAGCACCATCTTTTATCATCAATACTCTTGAATCATACTGTCCCTCGCTCATTGTTTCATAATTGTTTTGAATGCTTCCCAGTCTGTCATTTCTATCGCCAAACGCATAGCATAACACCGTTGCCAATAGCAACGTAATCAACAGCACGATACACAATATTGAAATATATTTGTTATCGTATCTTTCCATTTTATCCATAATCGGTAACCCTCCTGTCATTTGATAATCTTATCATACACGATAATTATGAAATCTCAATAAAGGCATTCTTAAGATTTCATGAATTATTTTTCGCTTTGTTTATTTTTTGTGGTAAAATAAACGCAGAGGTAAACTATGGATATACAAAAGATTTACGCATATTTCGACAATATACCCAAGAATACGAATCTGGATTGTTTGATTCCTAATAAGTGTATTCTTGACCGTGGATATTCTCCAAACGGTTATTATTCCCTTTCAAATGCAGATCGGGAAAAGCTAAAGTTTTCTTGTGTGCGCCCAAAATGGCAGTACTATCAGCTTAATGAACGTGTTTTTTTATGGTATGAGGGTGATGTTTTAAAAAAGCTAATTGGCTATACCCACTACAGCGGGCAAACCTATGATGGATATTTTGAATGTGATTTTTCCATTAAGACCATTATTCGCCGCCGACTTCCACCGCTTGCACTCAGCAAAAAATATTGCCCTGTAAACATCGAAAACTTATTAGGGCGTGAGATTAGACACTTATATTTTAAAGTCGGTGATGACGGTATTTTTGATGCAGAACAATTAAACGAGAAAATTGGCTTTCATACAGAATTGCCAAAAAACATCACAACTGTATGGAAATTTGAAAAATGGCTGCATAAGAATCTAAGAAAGCAGAGAATCGAATGGACATAACAGATAAAAAAAGAGCGATTTTGCTATCGCCCTTTTAAATCAAAATTTATTTTACATCTCTGCTGCCCGGTTTTATTGCTGGCAGCTTTCCTTCTATACACAGCGGACAATTTTGCGGATCATACGAAACAACTTCCATTGCAAGTACTGCTTTAAACGGCACACCAAACGTTACTTTTCCGTTGCTTCTGTCAACAACGCTACCCACACCTACAACTTCTGCGCCTAACTCATTTAAAAGTGCAATCACCTCTTTTACAGAACCGCCCGTGGTTACAACATCTTCTGTCACCAGCACTTTTGTCCCTTTTGGCACAACAAATCCTCTGCGCAAGGTCATCTTACCATTTTCTCTTTCCGCAAATACATTTTTTACACCAAACTGTCTTGACATCTCGTATGCCATAATAATGCCGCCAACGGCAGGGCCTACCACCATTTGCACGTCAAACCCATCAAACTGCTGCGCAAGCTGTTTGCAAATAAGCTCTGACGTATCCGCATACTGGAAAAGTTTTGCACACTGCATATATTTATCAGAGTGTCTGCCCGATGTTAGTAAAAAATGTCCCTCTAACATCACTTCTTTTTCTTTGAAAATACGAATAATTTCTTCTCTTGTCAACATAATTTCTAATACTCCTTTAAACTTCCTGTAAGTTCTTGAACATTTTGTATTTCCTGCTCTTGGCAAAATTTTTGCAGTTCATCAGCAATATCTGCACTGGCTGAAGGATTTCTCATCGTTGCAGTCCCCACCATTACGGCATCCGCACCCGCAATCATAAACTCCGCAGCGTCCTTTCCGCTCATGATGCCGCCCATACCAATGATTGGCAGCCCAAGGTTTGCTCGGTACACTTCATACACCATGCGTAGCGCAATAGGCTTTATGGCAGGCCCCGAAAGACCACCCGTTGTATTCGCAATCATTGGCTTTTTTGTGTACGCATCAATCGCCATACCTGTGATGGTATTAATGAGTGACAGTGCATCTGCGCCACCATCTTTTGCAGCTTTTGCCATATCTACAATTTTTGTAACATTGGGTGTCAGTTTCACAATCATGGGCTTCTTCGCCACTTTTTTGACTGCACTGACAAAACTCTTAAGTATCTTTGCATCTGTTCCAAAACTCATACCGCCCTGCGATACATTTGGACACGATACATTGATTTCATATAAGTCAATGTTTGTGTCATTCAGCTTTTCTACAACGTACAGATAATCTTCCATAGTTGCACCTGCAATATTTGCAATTTTTACCGTATCTAATTTTTTAATTCTCGGATAAATAGTTGTTAGAAACTCGTCCACACCAGGATTTTGCAGTCCTACTGCATTTAAAACACCACTGGGCGTTTCCGCAACACGAACAGGCGGATTCCCCATGCGTTTTTCACGTGTCAAAGCTTTGAGCGTCATGCCACCAAGCTTTGATAAATCCATATAGATTCCATATTCCTCACCAAATCCAAAAGTTCCAGATGCTGTAATAATCGGATTTTTAAACTCGACACCTGCAATTTTTACACGCATATCAGTCATAAAGCGAATCCACCTCTCTAATGTCAAAAACAGGCCCCTGCATACATACTTTTTTATTTTCGCCTGCGACTTTGCATACACATACACTACAGCCGCCTGTTCCGCATCCCATATGCTGTTCTAATGACACAAACGTCTGGATATTCCCCACCGTCTTTGCAAGTGATTTGAAGAACACGTGCGGTCCACAGGCAAGAATTACATCAGGCTTTTCTTCTTTCAAATGGTTTTGCAGCACATTGGTACAAAATCCTTTTGTGCAATACGAACCGTCATCTGTTGTAATAAAGGTTTGTGCGAAGCTTTCAAAATCGTGTGCTTGATAAACGCAGTCCTTTGAGCGAAATCCCAAAAATGCTTTATATTCTCTGTCTGGAAATTTTACAAAAAGCGACTTAAGCGGTGCAACCCCCGCACCACCGCCCACCAACCATATTTTCTTCATTTCTTCTTTAATCAAAAAACCATTGCCCATCGGCATCAACAAATCAAGCGTATCGCCTTTTTGAAGAAGCGTCATCATATTAGTGCCTTTGCCCACTGCATTATATACAAAATGCACTTCTTTTTTTAAAATATCCACAAAATTGATGCTAATTGGTCTGCGCAACAGCATTTCCTTTGCGTGCGGAATTTCAATATGCGCAAACTGTCCAGGACGAAACCATTTGATAAATTCCTCATCGCATGTAACTCGCAAAAAATATGTATTGGAAGCAATCAAATCATTGCCCAACACTTTTTCAGTATAGTGTTTATTAATCATACTTTTTTCCCTCGTCTATCATCGCAATAAACTCATCAAACAAATAGGCGGTATCCTCTGGACCTGGTGCTGCCTCTGGATGAAACTGTACCGTAAACATTGGATAGCCAATATAATTAACACCCTCAATCGTCTGATCGTTCCAGCTTTTATGCGAAATAACCGCACAATCTGGAAGCGATCTGTTTTTGATGGTATATCCATGATTTTGGGAAGTAATATATACTCTGTTTTTTTGCATGTCTTTGACAGGGTGGTTTGACCCCCTGTGTCCATACTTCAATTTTTCTGTATCTGCGCCCATTGCCAGTGCAATCAATTGATGTCCCAAGCAAATACCAAACATAGGCAGTTTACCCACGAGCTGCTTTAAATTCTCAATAATTTGCATATTTTCTTTAGGATCTCCAGGTCCATTTGTCAACATCAGTCCATCAAATCCGCCAGCTAATATTTCCTGTGGACTCGTCAGTGCCGGAAAAACCGTCAGCGCACAATCACGTTCTTCAAGACTTCTTAAGATGTTGCGCTTTAGTCCAAAATCAAGCACTGCCACGTTGCGTGTTCCCTCGCAATACTTAAATTTCTCTTTACAGGTCGTAAGCTCCACAGGCTTTTGTACTTTATATTTACACATTTCTTCAATCTGTGCTGCGGACGGCGGAACCTGCGTAATAATTCCGTGCATCGTTCCTTTATCCCTGATTTTGCGTGTCAATTCACGTGTATCAATCCCCGAAATACCTACAATCTGGTGCTTATTCAAATATTCTGTGATGGAATATTCACATCTCCAGTTTGACGGCTGCTCACACGCTTCCCGCATAACAAATGCGCTTAAATGAGGCTTATAGGACTCTGTATCCTCATCATTTAATCCATAATTTCCAATCAGCGGATAGGTCATGGTGACGATTTGTCCACAATAAGATGGATCTGTCAGTACCTCTTGATAGCCTGTCATACCTGTATTAAACACCACTTCTCCCATGATGTCTACTTCTGCCCCAAAAGACTCTCCCTTAAATATTGTGCCATCTTCTAATGTTAAATATGCCATTGTTTTTCTACCTCGTATTCTATTCTCAATAAACAATCCCATTTTCTTTAAATGTCTTTAAAATATCATCTCTCATATCAATTGTCGCCGCTCGTGCCGCTTTATCAAAAGCAAGTCCTGCATACTTCTCATTTTTGTATGCGGTCAATATCGCTCGTGAATTGTTTACAATGCCGCCCAATCCTTTTTTATCGAAATTGGGCAGTAGCCCCTTTGCACTGCCGCCCTGCGCCCCATAACCAGGAATCAGCACAAAGATATGCGGATGATTTTTACGCAATTGCGCTGCCTGCTCTGGATAGGTCGCACCAATCACTGCCCCAACCGCCGAATATCCATACTCGCCGATAAGCTCTTGCCCCCAGCCGTCCACGCCGTCTGCCATATGTTCAAAAATCGTTTTGCCGTCCTGCGTCACCAAGTCCTGCATCTCTCCAGAACTTTTGTTTGAGGTCTTTACCAAAACAAAAATACCTTTGTCATATTTCTTGCAATCTGCCACAAACGGTGCAATTCCGTCCGTACCCAAATACCCGTTTACCGTTACAAAATCCGCATCATATGCCGCAATTTCTTCTTCTCCGATACAAGTTCTGCCAATATATGCGCTGGAATATGCCGTTGCCGTCGCACCAATGTCGTTGCGCTTGATGTCTGCAATCACAATAAGTCCTGCACTTTTTGCATAAGTAATAGTGTCTTTAAACGCTTTTGCGCCCTCGTATCCATACATCTCATAATATGCCGCCTGCACTTTTACAGCAGGAACAATATCTGCAATCTCGTCGATAATCGCTCGATTAAAAGCAAAAATATTCTCCGCCGCATAGCAAAGCGGCTCCTGCGCATATGCTTTGGATAAAAAATCCTGCGGTATATAATCAAAAGTCGTATCCAGTCCAACGCAAATTGGACTTTTTAAGTCAATAATTTTTTTAATCAGTTTGTCTATCATACTTCAAATTCCCCTCTACAATGGTATATTTCACTCGTCCGCACAACTTCTGATTGATGAACGGACTGTTTTTTGATTTTGAAACAATCCCCTCTATAGTATACACGAAATTTTCTTTTATGTCGCATATTGTTAAGTCAGCAATCTCATTTATTTGAATCATTCCTCCGCTAATTCCAAGCAGCCTGCGTGGGGCTGCGCTCATCAGTCTTGCAACATCCTGCAAAGCAATCATCCCTGTATGAACTAAATTTGTGATGGCTAAGCTGAAGGCTGTTTCAAACCCAATCATCCCAAAAGGCGCACTTTGCATATCTGTATTCTTTTCAGACACCGTATGCGGTGCATGATCCGTAGCAATTGCATCAATCGTACCATCTGCAATGCCCTGCCTTATGGCATCAATATCTTTTTTCTCACGAAGCGGCGGATTCACCTTTGCATTTGTATTCAAGTTTAAAATCTGATCGTCCCCAATTGAAAAATAATGCGGAGTGGTTTCGCACGTTACTCTGATTCCGCTAAGCTTTGCACGGCGTATCAGCTCTACCCCGCCCTGTGTTGAAACATGACACAAATGAATCGGCACATCATATTTTTGCGCATACATCAAATCTCTTGCAATCATAGTTTCTTCCACCGCACGCACAATACCTGCAAGACCAGCTTTTTGTGCGTTTTCACCAGCGTTTACAATCCCTGCACCCCGAAGCTCTAAATTCTCTTCGTGAAGTAGTAGCGGCACACCCAATTCCTTTGCTTTTTTCATTGCCGCAATCATCACTTCATCGTCTGCAACAGGCATCCCATCATCAGAAAATGCAATAGCACCTGCTTTTTTAAGCTCTTTAAAATCAGTAAGCGTTTTACCGCTCATTCCTTTTGTAATACATGCAACTGGTAGCACCTTTACACTGCCCAATTTTTTTGCCTTGTCAATAATGTATGTTAAAGTATCCACACTGTCTATGACTGGATTTGTATTCGGCATACAGCAAACTGTTGTAAAACCGCCCGCCGCCGCCGCCGCTGTGCCAGATACAATATCTTCCTTTTGCAAATATCCGGGATCTCTTAAGTGGCTGTGCATATCACAAAACCCATAGAACGCAAACAATCCCCCTGCATCTATGCTCACATCTTCTTTTTGTAAGATGTCTTTCCCAATTTTTTTTATGATGTTGTTTTGAATCAGTATATCCATATCAGGTGTGATACCGTCTGGATTTACAATTGTTACATTTTTAATAATCAATCGTTTTCCCTCATTTTTTATAAAAAGTACTGGAGAACAGCTTAAAAAGCTGATGATGATGTCGAGTATTGCCGCATGCGCAAAGTAGCTGGGTTATAGTTTTTTGTAACTGCAAGCACACCTGTATTTTTGCTGTAAGTAGTGTTTGCAGGTTGCGCCAAACATCGCAAACAAAGTATCATCTTTTTGCCAAGACTATGATTCGGATCTACGTATGACGGTTCTTTCATGATATACCTCCGATCAAAATAAATAATAAGTTCGCTGCTTGCATTTTCTTGCAAGACTTTTGCGGTTCTTTGCACCGCTTCATAAAACATATCATAACAAAAACCCTGCCTATCTTTATTTGACAGGAGGGTTGTTTTGTAGATTGCAAATCTCAACATTTTCTTGGTCATCAAACTCATAAACTTTTACGGACACAATCTCGTCTATCGAGGTCGGCACATTTTTACCCACAAAATCGGCACGAATCGGAAGCTCTCTATGTCCTCTGTCTATCAGCACTGCAAACTTTATAAAAGTCGGCCTACCCATATCCATAATTGCGTCCATCGCTGCACGTGCGGTTCTTCCAGTATTTAAGACATCGTCTACCAACACAATTTTTTTTGCGGTGACATCAAAATCAATATTTGTTTCATTTACAACTGGTTGAGAAGAACTTTTGGATAAATCATCTCTATAAAAAGAAATGTCTAAAGTTCCAATTGGTATGCAGACATTTTCAAGTTCATTGATATACTGTGCAACTTTCTTTGCAATAGTGACGCCACGTCGTTTGATGCCGATAAAGACAAGGTCCTGTACGCCTTTTGTGTTTTCAATAATCTGATGTGCAAGACGCCTTAGTGTGCGCTGCATTGTCTGCTCGTCCATAATTGTCTTATCCATACAAATTCTCTCCAAAAAAAATATGCCTATTGAGGCATAGTAAGGCATAAAAATATGATTGGATTACCTTACGGCCTCTCAACGGACCAGTTTAAAGGTTCTATTTTAACCAAAATGATTATACCAAAAAAACTTGGACTAATCAATAATTTTTTTCTAAATAATCCAATACTTTTTGAAAATGTTCGGGCAGTGGTGCAAAAAATTCCATGTATTCGTTTTTAACAGGGTGATACAGCCCCAACTTGTAGGCGTGCAGTAGCTGTCCTTTGAGTCCGAATCGGTCCTTTTTTTTGGTATACAGTTTATCGCCTACCACAGGATACCCCAAATATTTCATATGCACACGAATTTGGTGCGTGCGCCCTGTTTCAAGCGTACATTCCACGTATGTATACGACAGGTACCGTTTCAGCACTCGATAATGGGTAATGCACACTCTGCCAGTGCGTGTCACAGCCATTTTTTTTCTGTCACGTGGATCTCTATCAATAAAAGTCGAAATTGTACCCTCATCTTTTTGGACATTTCCAAAAACAATTGCCCGATATACCCTGTTTGCTCTTTTTTGAGCAATTTGCTCGCTCAAATTTTTGTGTGCTGCATCATTTTTTGCAATCACCAAAAGCCCTGATGTGTCTTTGTCCAACCGATGTACAATCCCTGGCCTGATTTCACCGTTGATGCCAGATAAATCTTTGATATGAAATAATATCGCATTGACAAGTGTACCATCATAGTTCCCTACTGCGGGATGCGTCACCATGCCTTGCGGTTTGTTGATAACAGCAATATCTTTGTCTTGATAAACAATTTCTATTGGAATATCCTGTGCCACAATTTCAAGTTCTTGTGCCTCTGGAATTTCCAGATAAATCACATCGCCAACTTTTAGCCTTGTATCAGCTTTTGCTGGTTTTTCATTCACTACTATCAGATTTTTTAGAATTAGATTTTTAATAAAGGACCTTGAATATTCTGGATATGCCGCTGCCAAATATGAATCAATACGCATATCTGTCGGTGTATTCACCTCATGCTTCATGATGCTTATCCTTCTTGTTCTTTTCCCAGAACCAAATCACAAAAATACCCAGCATAATTGCACCAAACGTCACAAAACAATCTGCAACATTAAAAATAGCAAACCGCACAAAATCAAACTCCAACATATCTACAACGTGTCCGACAAACAAACGGTCAATCAAATTGCCGATTGCACCGCCCGCAATAAAACACATGGATAAATTGAACAATTTGGAATTAAATTGCTTTTTGTATTTGAAAAGAAGATAAATAATGACCACTGCCATCACACCTGATACAATAGCAAGCAGCCATGTTGCGTTTCCAAAACTTCCAAATGCCGCTCCTGTATTTTCTGCATAGGTTAAATTCATAAAACCTGGAATAAAAGGTGCTGTTGCACCTGGCATTGCTGCCAAAACCGTCACTGAAAAATATTTTACAATTTGGTCAAAAATTACGATTGCCGCAATGATCAAAGCATATATCATTTTGTTCTCTCCATATATTGTATATTCTAATTAATTATATCGTTTTTATTATATCATACGCACAGCAATTCGCATAGCATTGTTGTTTTTATTTATTGCTCTACCTCAACATTTGACATAGAGCATAAAAAAGCGGCAAAATCCATATTCAGAACTTTGCCGCTCTATCACACTTTAAACTGTACTCTTATTTATACAACGGAAACTCGCCGCACAGCTCAATTACTTTTTGTTTTGTCTGCGCAACTGCCGCATCGCCGCCATCAATTACCGCCGCAAGCAAATCCGCAATCGTTTGCATTTGCGGTTCTTTCATGCCACGTGTTGTAACAGATGGTGTACCGATTCGAATACCGCTTGTTACAAACGGACTTAATTTTTCAAAAGGAATCGTGTTTTTATTGACTGTGATATTTGCCAAATCAAGAATTGCTTCGATTTCTTTTCCTGTTTTTCCTTTTGCGCCAACATCTGCAAGCATTAGATGATTGTCCGTTCCACCCGAAACCAATCTGATGCCATTTTTTTGAAGTGCCGCCGAAAGTGCCGCTGCATTTTTTACAATCTGATGCTGATAGGTTTTAAACTCTGGCATCATTGCCTCTTTAAAACATACCGCCTTTGCCGCAATCACGTGCATCAGTGGTCCGCCTTGTGTTCCTGGAAAAATCGCCTTGTCAATCGCTTTGGCATTTTCTTCGGAACATAAAATCATTCCGCCACGTGGTCCACGCAATGTTTTATGTGTGGTTGTAGTTACAAAGTGTGCATATGGTACTGGGTTTGGATGTTCTCCAGCCGCCACAATCCCTGCAATATGCGCCATATCAACCATTAAATATGCACCAACAGCATCTGCAATTTCTCTAAATTTCGCAAAGTCAATGATTCTTGGATATGCGCTTGCGCCTGCTACAATCATCTTTGGTTTGTTTTGCATTGCCAAATCATACAGCACATCATAATCAATACGTTCATCTTTTTCGCTTACACCGTAAGGTACAATATTAAAGTATTTACCCGAAATATTGACGGGACTTCCATGTGTCAAATGTCCGCCGTGTGAGAGATTCATGCCCAAAATGGTATCGCCTACTTCCAGCATACCAAAATATACTGCCGTATTTGCCTGTGCGCCCGAATGCGGCTGCACGTTTGCGTGCTGTGCACCAAATATTGCTTTTGCACGGTCACGAGCCAAATTTTCTACTTCATCAACAAACTCACACCCGCCATAATATCTTTTTCCAGGATAACCCTCTGCATATTTGTTAGTAAGATGTGAACCCATAGCCTGCATCACAGCAGGAGAAACAAAATTCTCTGATGCTATCAGCTCAATGTTTTGCTCTTGTCTTGTTAATTCTCGCATCATAGACTCATAAACTTCTGGATCTGTATTTTTCACTTCAGGGAAATCTAACATAACTCTCTCCATCATCCGTCTTTTTTTTAAAAAACGTCTTTCGCTTTTAGTGGCAAGCGAAGTGCCAAAATCATGCTTATTTAATATAATTTATCAAAATTTTCAATTGCATATTTTGCGGCATTCTGCTCCGCTTCCTTTTTAGAGCTGCCTACACCCTCGCACACCACATCACTGCCAATAATCAATCGTACATAAAAAGTGGCATTATGCGGCGGTCCTTCTTGTCTGCTCACCAAATAATTAATATCTTGTTTGATGGTCTTTTGTACAAGCTCCTGCAATTGCGATTTATAATCATTGTCGGTTGCCTTTGTCATAGTGTTTTTAATCGCATTAAAAAACAGTCCACTGATGACTTTTTGTGCGGCATAATATCCGCCATCCAAATATACGGCACCCATCACCGACTCCAATACATTTTCAAGTATAGAGGGTTTTTCCCTGCCGCCCGACTGTTCCTCACCTTTTCCAAGAAAAATATAACGTCCCAAATCAATGCTTCGTGCAATGTTTGTAAGCGACTTTGCACACACAATATCTGCACGCTTCTGCGTCAGCATTCCTTCAGAAAAATCATTATAATTAGTAAACAAATGATCGCTTATAATCAGCTCTATCACCGCATCTCCCAAAAATTCCAAACGCTCGTAATTATTAGAGCCACTATAAGAAGGGTGCGTCAATGCTCGCACAATCTGTGTATCACTGTTAAATTCATATCCAATACATTTTTCAAAATTTCTAATTCTATCATCCATAAAAAGTTCTCTTATCTCACCTATTCTGCAATTTTTGAAACTTCTCTTGCAATCATTTCCACTACATCGCCCGCAATAAACTTGCGTGCATTTTCTATAGAATTGAAAATTGCCTTTGCATCAGAGCTTCCATGCGCTTTCATCACACCGCCCGTAAGCCCCAAAAGCAATGCTCCGCCATATTCTTTATAGTCCATTTTCTTTTTCAGTTTTGAAAAGGCACCTTTCATAAAAAGCGATCCGATTTTTGCTTTTGTACTTTCCAGTACATATCCTTTGAGCATACCCAAAATTGTTTTTGCACAACCTTCGACAAACTTCAAAACGATATTCCCTGTAAAACCATCACATACCAATACATCAAATTGCCCCGAAAGCAAATCTCTGCCCTCTGCATTCCCTACAAAATTGATGGGAGCTTCTTTTAAAAGCTGATACGCTTCTTTGGTAAGCTCATTTCCCTTTTCCTCTTCTGCACCATTATTAATCAGCCCCACTTTTGGGGTGTTGATGCCAAATACTTTTTGCATATAGATACTGCCCATGATGCCAAATTGATTTAGATATTGTGGTTTGCAGTCTACATTTGCTCCACAATCAATCAACAGCACCTCGCCAGTTTTTGTAGGGAGTACTGGTGCTAATGCTGGGCGTTTGATGCCTTTGATGCGTTTTACAATCAGCGTTGCACCCGCAACAAGTGCGCCAGTAGAACCTGCCGAAATCATCATCTGCGCATTGCCGCAAGACAGCTCTCTTAGTGCAACCACCATAGATGAATCCGCTTTTTCTTTGATGGCTTTCACAGGAGAATCTTCCATTTCTATTATTTGCGTGGTGTGAATCATGCTTAGCCTACTCTTATCATAGTCCATGTCTGCAAGCACTTCCTCAATCGCCTTTTTATCACCTGTCAGTGTAATTTGAATATCACTAAACTTGTTGATAGCCTCAACTGCGCCCATCACAATCTCTCTTGGCGCATGATCTCCGCCCATTGCATCCATTATAATATTCATCAAATATGCTCCTATGCAAATTTATTTCTATACAGGTCATTATATAGAATATCCCGACTGATTTCAACACATACACAAACAAAGTATCAAATATTTCTATTAATGTTCGGTTTTATTTTCATGCACACCACTATTTTTTATTTCATCTAACAAATAAAAAAAGCAACAAAACTTTTGAATTGCTGCTTTTCAATTGCACACTTTTCATAAAAAGATCAATCATCAATAATTTCGTTTACAATATCCTGTAAATTAGCGGTACTCTGCTTAAAATCGTACTCTGTTTGCTCTTTAGACTGTTTCAAAATCTCGTTCAAATGTATGGAGCTGTTTACAGACGTATCGTCAATCTCGTTCATTTGGTTGGTAAGACTGCTAATAGATTTGCTGATTTCCGCCGCTTTACTGCCGAGTGCGTCCTCGCTGTCAAGCTTAGACTCTGCATACATATACTGCTCATCCAAAAACATTTTAAAACGCTTTTTGAAATTTGAAATTTGCTGTTCGTATCTTTTTATTTCTTGTCTTGCCGCCTCCATTCGAAGCTGCGTACTCTCAATCACCGTTCTTGCATTCTGATTTGCAATATCCATAATTTTTTGCGCTTGTGTTTCTGCTTTTTCAATGTACATCGTTGCATTTCTTTGTGCCGTAATCACCGTTGCCATTAGCTTTTCTTCAATATTTTCAAGTTTGTCTGCTTTTTGTTTTAGCCGTGCAATATCAGATTTCAATGCCTCGTTTTTTGCAATAATATTCTCATTTTCTTCCATTAAAGATTCAAACTGCTTAATAATATCATCCAAAAACTCATCAACTTGTTCTTGATCGTATCCATTAAACTTTTTTCCAAATTCTTTTTCTAAAATATCTTTAGGAGTTATATTCATAATGGCGCACCTCTCTTCTTAGCAATCAAATTCTATTCTCGGTCAAGATAATTAAATCCCATGTCGTCTGCCGGAGCTGCTTCTGCAATGTTGGTTGAAACGTCAACATTTGATGGTGCAACTACAAATATATTCCGTGCTGCTTTCCTGATATTTCCATTTAGTGCATACACTGCGCCACTAATAAAATCAAGTATTCTTTGTGCAACTTCCGTATCCAGTTCATCTAAATTCACAATAATTGGTTTCTTTTCTTTTAGATTATCAATAATGCTTTGTGTATCATCATATGACACTGGTTTATAAATAAGCACCCTTACTTTACTGACATCTGGGATACCCGAAATCTTTCCGGTTTCTCCACGTTTTCTATATTTTTTTTCCTCAACAGGAACATATTCATCTTCAGGAAAGATTAATCTATCTTCTTGTATTTCATCTTGATCATCATAGTATTCTTGATTCTCATCTGTTTCATTTTCCTCAAGCCCTATCATATTCAATAGTTTCTTTCCAAAATTACCTTTAGCCATATACAGTAGCCTCCTAGTATTATTTATAAATTCTTTCTCCAAATATTGCAGAGCCGACACGAAGCATATTTGCGCCTTCTAAAATCGCCTCACCATAATCATTAGACATACCCATTGACAGCCACTCAAAACCCTCTTGTTTAGGCTTTAGCACATCGTATAATTTCTTTGCTTTGCCAAAAACTTTACGAATATACACCGTATCCGTTGTGTAGGGGGCAATCGTCATTAATCCTTTTATTTTAAGCCTATCAAAAGAAGCAATTTTATCAAAAAACGCATCCACATCTTCTTCATAAATGCCTGCTTTTGAATCCTCTTTTGCAATATTTACCTGCACAAGCACACTTGTAAATGTGTCTTTTTTCTCACATTCTTTTTGCAGCTCTAAAGCAAGATCATAGCGGTCAAGAGAATGAATTAAATCTACTCCATTATTTATTATATACTTAACTTTGTTTGTTTGCAACTGCCCAATGATATTCCAACCAATATCTTTTGGAAGAGCCTCTTTTTTTTTCAAAAACTCCTGCACCCTGTTCTCCGCAAAATCACGCAACCCTGCATCATAAGCGGCTTGTACGCAATCTGCATCTACCGTCTTTGACACCGCCAGCAGCCTTATTTTTTTCGCATCTGACCCAGCCATTTCTGCATACTTCTCAATGTTTTCTTGTACCCTTTTTATATTTTCCTGCAATTCCATTTTTATACCTCTACGTGCTGATTCACACTTAAAATACTGTTTTGCGATAATGGTGTAATAATCGCATATCCGTCTTTTTCAATCTTAATATCTACTGGCACGAAAGTCCTATCATGTCCCGTCACGACATACACACCAATCATATCTTCACGTGTCTTAATTGCATTTTTAGGTACTTTAAATCCTTCAAACTTTGTAAAAATTTTCGCATCTGTTCTTCGTGTGTTAAGCAGCGCACCAATATCATCTGCAATTTCTATCGCATAAATATACGTATTTTCTTCTGCAACCGATCCCACTACCGTTCCTGTATACTGCTTATCCAAATAATCATCAAACGCAATGGAAATGACCGTACTGTTTGAAAGTTCGTCAATCGGTGTATCTGATTTTGCAATCAAAAACCATTTAAAGTTGTTCACCAATCGAAATAACGGTTTTTCAGCCTCTGAATCCACTGTTACTTCCTGTTTTACAGTTGAACCATTTAAAATATCTGTTACATCTGCCGATGTGATTTTCTTGATGTTAGCGGCATTAAGCACACTCTCTGCGCCGTCTAAATAAAAGCTTACCACACCCGCCTGTGGTGCGCTAACCATTTCCCGCCATGCGTCTACACGTTCCAGTAGTTGTTTTTCCTGACTATAAAAATCTTGTAATTGCTGGTCCGCTGCAACAGACTCTCTTAAATACTGTTGCTTTTGCGTCATCAAATCTTTGAGTTCTCTCTCTGCCAAAACAAGATCACCGTCTTGCTCACCATTGATGATATGATTGATTTCTTCTGATTTCTGCGTAATTTGTGTATTAACTTCTTGCAGCTTAGGGTCCTGCACATCTTTGAGCATTTCATTTTCTTGATATTGTTCGATCTTCGTCTGAATTTCAATCAGCTCGTTCATTACTTTATCGTTATATCCCCATTTATATACTTCCGCAACATTTGCGCCTGCATCTACACGCTGTCCTTCCTGCGCCAAAAAGTTTGCTTTGCCATAGTTTTGCGCCGTAACAACTTGCTCATCACGCACTACAACAACCGGAAGCTGCTTTTCAAAAAGAATCTCTCCTTGCTCTACTACTGCCGTCTGAATATTTGTAATCAAAACAACCGCAACAATTGCAGCCGCTACAATCACCCCAATAAATATATAAAATTTATAATTTGGTTTTACTTGACTATTTTTCTTTTTTGTAATCATATATTATTCTCCAAAAAAACTATAGTATATAAACTTCAACAGAAAACTATTAAATTCCTGCAAAAAGCACTTATTTTATACAAAAAAACAACCCTTTTCTATGCAGCATCACATCTTTGCGTTTTTGGCGCTACACCATAACCACTCACATAATACCACAAATAAAAGCGTATTGAAACCTTATTATATCAATTTTAAAATTACGGTTACTGCATTTCCACGTTCATTATATTCCAGCGAATCCGCCACCATCTTTACAATAAAAACACCCCTGCCGCTTTCGCACATCAAAAAATCGTCTTTGCTTACATTTCGTTTGATAAACGTTTCGCTTTCAAACCCCTTGCCATCATCTGTAAAGGCAATTTTCAATTGACTGTTTTGATATTCCGCCGTCATATGAACGGCACTTGCTTGTGCATATTTAAAAATATTGATCAATAATTCATTTGATACAAGCCGAATTTTATATTCTTGCTCATCGTCTAAGCAAACCTCGCTTCGCACTTCGGCAATCAGTCCATCTATTATCGTATTCAATTCCGTAAAGCCATATAAAACTCTATCAATAATCAATTTTAAAAACCCCTGCACTACATATTGATGTACTCTCTTTTATACACTCTATACAAGTTAAACCATTATCGCTCGCCAATAACCTCAAAAGCATGAAAACTTTATGAATTATTTTTTATAGACGGCTGCAAGTTTATTGAGAATCTTTCTCTCCATGCGTGAAACCTGCATTTGTGATACATCAAGCATATCGGCAACCTGCTTTTGTGTTTTGTTGCCAAGATAGCGCTGTTCAATAATCTTGCGTTCGGTGTCATTTAAAAGGCTCATACAATACCGTATAAAATCATGATTTTCGATATTTTCAAAACTTTCGTCCTCGTGTCCCAAAATATTGCTTAACGAAAAGTTCTCACTTTCTGCGGCAAGCGCACCATCAAGCGACATCACGCTGTCTGCCTGCTGCATTTCAAGCACTTCCAGCACACGTTCTACGCTCATATCCAGCTGTTCTGCAATCTGTTTTGGAGATGGTTTTACGCTGTTGCACGTGAGGTATTCCTGCACATAAAGCTTGATACGCTTTAATTGCTCCGTATCTCTTCGTGGCAAGCGCATCACCCTTGAAGAATCACGAAAATAATTCTTGATTTCTCCAATTAATGATGGTGTTGCATAGCTGGAAAATTTAATCTCTCTTTCAGGTTCAAAACGTTCAATCGCTTTTACAAGTGCCAAACTTGCAACTTGAAACAAATCTTCATAATCAACCCCTCTGCCCGCAAACTTCTTTGCGGCGATTTCAGCGATATACAAAAATCGTTCAATCAGCGTGTTTCTGATTTCTATATCATGCGTTTCATTATATAATTTAAACAGTTCATTGCTGTCTATCTCTTGATAATTCATCTAACACTCCCCATTCAACCAACAAAACAAATGGTATACCCTAAGTAAACCAAATTTGTCTATTTTTCTAAGCGGGTTTTTTTACAAAATATATCTCTTTTAGAATGCCGTCCTCTTCAACAAACTCAGATTGGTCACTCAAAGACTGTATCATCAACTTACTGATTTCTTCACTAAAACCTGTGCAATCCTGTCCATCACACAAAGAACACTCGGCCTTTTGTGCGCACACCCTGATTTCGAGCTGATCCGAACTTTTGATATTGATATGCAGTCCTGCACACATTTGCCCGCACAGAAACAAAATACAAGCCTCTGCCACGCAAGATTTAATGTCTTCAATTTCATCTACATTATAATCAATATTACACGCAATACCAGAAACGGCAAGTCTAATTGCTTTGATATACTCTTTTTTTGCAGGAAACTGCAATTTTACGATTTCCGACATCAATTATGCCACCTCGATTTCAAAAATATTGGTCAGTCCCGTTACATCAAAAATTTTAAAAAGATAAGGCTTTAGCTCTTTTAGTTTGATGTTTCCATCATATTCTCTCACTTTTTTAAGTACGCTTACAAGCACACCAATCCCAGTCGAATCAATATATCGCAAGTCACAACAATCAATCTCAACATTTGCAGGGGTTTCATCAATTTTCTCGTCCATACATCTTTTAAATGCACTAACCGTATTTAAATCCAAATCCCCCTCAAGCTTCACTCTTATCTTGTTTTCAGTTTGATCATAGTTCACATCAATATTCATGCTTGGACACCTCCGAAATTATTGTTTGATTTTTAACGCAATAATAGTTGTATGATATATAACCATTGTATAAGATTAATAAACAAATAAACAGTACAATTTTAATTTATCAAAAAGAAAAACAGCCGTTGTTCAGTGTTGTAGCCCAAACAGCGACCGTTTCCCAATTTTTAATAAATATTCATTTCCAAAATTTTCTTAGATGATCCCTTGTGCAAGCATTGCTTCTGCAACTTTTTCAAACCCTGCGATATTTGCTCCAACAACCAAATTATCTTTAAATCCGTATTGTACAGACGCATTTTCGCATTGTCTATAGATGTTAATCATAATTTGTCTAAGCTTGCTGTCCACTTCTTCAAAGGTCCAAGGCAATCTCATGCTGTTTTGTGTCATCTCTAATGAAGAAGTTGCAACGCCACCTGCGTTTGCCGCCTTGCCTGGTGCAAACAATACTCCATTGCTTTGGAATACATTTGTTCCTTCTATGGTTGTGGGCATATTTGCGCCCTCGCCTACTGCATACACACCATTTTTCACTAAGATGTTTGCCGATGCTTCATCAATCTCATTTTGTGTTGCACATGGCAGTGCAATATCACATTTTACTGTCCAAATATCTTTGCAGCCCTCTGTGTATTCTGCACCTTTTACAAGTTCTGCATATTCTTTGATTCTGCCACGTCTTACTTCCTTGATTTCTTTGACAATTTCAAGATTCATACCGTTCGGATCATATACAAATCCTGCTGAATCAGACATTGCCATGATTTTTGCACCATATTCCTGTGCTTTTTGCGCTGCATAAATCGAAACATTTCCAGAACCAGAAACAACCACCTTTGCATCTTGAAACGATTTGCCTTTTGCTTTTAAGACTTCATTCATAAAGTAAACCAAACCAAATCCTGTTGCTTCTTTACGTGCAAGACTGCCGCCATATTCAAGTCCTTTACCCGTCAGCACACCATGAAACGTATTGGTGATTTTTTTATATGCGCCAAACAAATATCCAATTTCTCTTGCACCTACCCCAATATCGCCCGCTGGAACGTCCGTATCAGCATCAATATGTCTGTATAGTTCGCCCATAAACGATTGGCAAAAACGCATAATTTCATTGTCCGATTTACCTTTTGGATCAAAATCACTTCCGCCCTTACCGCCACCAATCGGTGTTCCTGTCAAGCTGTTTTTCAAGATTTGCTCAAACCCTAAAAACTTGATAATCCCAATATTTACCGATGGATGAAACCGCAGTCCGCCTTTATACGGACCGATTGCGCTGTTAAACTGTACACGCATTCCACGATTTACATGAACGATTCCACGATCATCTACCCATGGCACTCTAAAAATAATAGTTCTTTCTGGTTCAACTAATCTTTCTAAAATACCGTTTTGCTCATATTTTGGGTTTTTTGCCAAAACAGGCTCAAGTGATGGCAGAACCTCTGACACCGCTTGGATAAACTCTATCTCTCCTTGATTCTTTTCTTTTACCCAGTCCAGTACATTTTGTGAATAAGACATTTTGTTACCTCCATAAATATTTTAATATTTTAAAAACTTAATAGTTTTTATTAACTTCTTTGTTTATTAATAAACCCTTTTATGACATTATAACATCTAAATTATTCATAAACAAGCTTTTTTTTATGATTTTAGGTTGTTTTTTATTCTTTTATGCAATTATTAGATTTAATTATTTCATTTATGGAGATTGTTGCACAAAATTTCTGGAAAATTTCGCATCAGCTTGATTTTTCAATGATAATTTGATAGACTTACAAAGTTATTATGTTATATTGGTGGGGACCAATAAAGCAAAAGGCAGTACTTATTTTCTGTAGGTGCTGCCTTTTGCTTTAGAAAAAATCAGTAAATTGATAATTTAGGTTGTAAAATACCATAAATATACTGTATACTAAAAATATATCCAACAATACGAATTATAAGGAATAGGGAATCGTAAATGAAAGTTGAATGGAACAAAAAATATACTACCATTTCCACTTATGTAGTCATCGTTGCGACCATTGTGACATTGATTGTTTTGTTTTTTTTAAATCTCGGTTATTTTGGAAATATAATTGCTGCTTTTTTCGCAATTCTAATTCCCTTTATATTCGGATTTGGCATCGCCTATCTTCTTTCACGACCTGCCATCTATATAGAAAAGCACTGGCTTGCCTTTGTAGAACAAAAAAAATCACGTCCGAAGTTGCGTCGTGGTCTTGCAATATTAATCACTTTTATCATCACCTTTGGCATCATTGCATTGCTTGTGAGATTCATTATTCCACAGCTTCTTTCAAGTATCACTGTGCTTTTGCAAAACATACCGCTGTACTTAGATCAACTTGAAACAACCACACTTGATTGGCTGAAGCATTTGAATTTATATACCACTGATACCGTCGTGAGCCTTAATAAATTTCAAACCACTTTTTTAGACATCACCAAATATATTGATACCTTTATTGCACAGCTTCCACAATTCATCGGTACAGTTGGTGTAGGAATCTTCAATTTCTTTATCGGCCTCATTGTGTGCGTGTATATACTGTTTTCACGGGAAAAATTTGTGCGCCAAGGCAAGAAACTTGCTTTTGCTGTATTATCAGAAAAATTTGCAGATAAATTTATAGACGTTTTAAAATATTCAAACAATGTGTTCTTAGGCTTTATCATGGGTACGCTTGTATCCTCCACTTTTGTGGGAATCTCTACCTTTATTTTTATGACCATTTGCCAAATGCCCTACGCAATCCTCATTGCTGTAATCGTAGCGGTAACCAATGTTGTACCCTTTTTCGGGCCTTTTTTGGGTGCGATTCCAAGTATTATCCTGTTGCTGATTGTCGATCCATTCTATGCACTGGCATTCCTAATCTTTATACTGATTTTGCAACAAATAGACGGGAACATTATCCTGCCAAAGCTTATTGGTATCAATATTGGTATGTCAGCGTTTTGGGTATTGTTTGCTCTGCTCGTAGGCGGCGGATTGTTTGGCTTCTGGGGGCTATTGCTGGGCGTGCCTGTTTTTGCGGTTATCTATTCCCTTATTGCAGCCGCAATCAACAGTTCACTCGAGAAAAAAGGTGTTCCCAAAGAGAAATATATTTATCCACGAGATGTTATCGTTGAAAACAATTTGGGCAGTACCTATAGCGAACGTAAAAAGCGTCGTGATGAAATGTATGCAAACAGAGAAAAAGGTTCTTTCTTTACACGAAAAAAGAAAAAGAAATCGTAGAAATGTATAGCCTAATGCAAATATTTGGCTATGCGAAATCTATTCATTGCAGAAAATCATATGTCTTTTACAGTTGTAAAATTGAAAAACAATATACGATAAATAAACGGTTTTTCATCATCCTAATTGCGTGTACATAATCTGGGCATAACTCCAGTTCAATGATATTCACTATTTTGAATCGGCATCATTCTCACAATATCATTCCTGTTTTTTTA
>JAVXBD010000018.1:0-26133 GCA_036660175.1 Christensenellaceae bacterium
GACGAAGTAAAATCCAGCCCTTATTTTGATGAAGAAACGTTTTTAAAATATGGGTCGGGTAGTTCTGATATATTATTTTATAAAGATTTCATGGTATATTGTCCTCATTGTGGAGAATATACTCATAAATATGAAGAATTTTATTATAATAATAATATATGTACGTATTGCGGATCTGAATATGTAACATTAGATATATTAGCATATGATTTTTATAGAGATACAGATGATAAAAATAGTAGAGATGAATATATACTTAATAAATATCTTCTCGATGAGCCACAATTCGATAAATCACTTAGAAACAAAAGAATGGTAGACAAGGCATATTCTCAAAGAATGTCACAAGAACGATTGAAGTGGTATGATAATAAAGGTAAACCATCACAAACTTCATCATCAAAACCTACGCAACAAACATCGTCAAAAACTACAATAAAATGTCCAACATGTGGTTCAACAAATGTTACTAAAATATCTGGAACAAACAAAGTTGGCTCTGCCGCATTATTTGGTATTTTTAGTTTGGGACATATAAGCAAAACATTTAAATGCAATAACTGCGGATATAAATGGTAGGGGAGTCACGTATCTTTTTTGTGTCTTGTATCTAATTCGTGCATTGATAGAGATAGAGTAATAATTGTTTTTGATTATTACTCTGTTTTTATACTTTTTATACTTTTTGTGCTTTATAACTCTCAATTAATAAAACACTTTTTTTTAAAATTTGATTATGGCGGGAACGGTACTTCCGAGAGTGTCTTTACACTCGACCGTTCCTCTATAGGACTTACCTATAGTTCAGACTGTCTATTAAAAGCTTATATTTTTTTCGTATGTGCCATGCGGCTTTAAAATAATAACAATTATAAAGATAAAATAAAAAATCCGATTCCACCACCAATAATCGGTATATGGTTCGGATTCTTTGCTTTGCCTAACGCTGCCGAAAAAGATGCGTTTACAGTCGGGCGCAAGCATAATAAAACGCTGAACCCTATCTTTCGATATTGGATTCAGCGTCACACTGGTGGAGCATAGCGGATTCGAACCGCTGGCCTTCGCATTGCGAACGCGACGCTATACCAACTTAGCTAATGCCCCAACTTTAAATATCATATCAAATTTATAAGAATACTGCAAGAGGTGTTCGAAAGGAAAATGAAAATAACTAAAAAAAAAAATCTGCCGAAATCGACAGATTTAAAAGGTCTATGTAGAAATTAAAAAACTCGTTTTGCACTAATATAATTTCTTGAATAATAGCCCGAGGACATCGTGCTTACAGAAACACCACCTGAAGAAGGAGCTGCATGGATAATACTTCCGCCGCCAAGATAAATTCCCATATGACTGATGACATCGCTGGAGTCTGATTTGAAGAATACCAAATCGCCAACAACAAGAGAATTTACATCAGAAACAGAAGCCCAACCAGATGTATTCGCAAATCCTGCGGAGCTTAATCTGCTGGTTGCAACACCTGAATTTTTCAAACAATAATAAACAAAACCAGAACAGTCAAACGAATTAGGTCCGTTTGAACCATAAGAATATGGTTTTCCCATTTGTGAATTTGCAATTTCTATGAACCTTTGCACACCAGTACTTGCTGGCTGTGTAGCGACTGGAGGAGATTCCTGCTCAGCGGGCGGTGCTGTAGGCGTTAGGTTTGCATTTGCATCGGACTGCGCTGGCGGCTGTTCAGTTGGCTGCGGTGCGGCATTCACATCAGGAGCTGTTGTGGGAGATGCAACAGGCTTTTTATTGTTGTTTTGTTTACCCTTGATTGCGTCATCGGAGAACAAGACTTTGCGTGTGTTTTTACCAACCTTGCCATCAACTGTTAAATTATTCTCGGCCTGAAAAAGTTTGACAGAATCTTCTGTAACAGGACCATAATATCCAGTGGCATTGGCATTAAAATAACCTAACTTTGATAATTGCTCCTGCATTGTTTTAATATCATTGCCATTGTCGCCCGGATACATCATGTAATATTTAGCTTTATCAGAATTTAATAGTTCAAGAGAACCTGTACCCATTACACCATCGACCGTAATATCATTGGTACGCTGGAATTTTTTTACTGCATCTTCTGTAACAGGTCCATAGTATCCTGTGATACTAGCATATTCATAGTATTCCAGCTCTTTTAGCTTTGTTTGAAGCTCGGAAATTTGGTCTCCTTTATCTCCAGGATTCAGCGTATCTGCTGAAACATTGGTTTTATTGGACTTGGCTGTGGTTTGTTCAGATGCTTTGGAAGTGGAATTGCTTGATACAGTTCGAGAACTGTCGATTTCAGAAAAATTATCACCAAATAAAAGCTTTCTAGTTGCAGGACCAGCTTTTCCATCTGCATTTATTTTACTATCCTGTTGGAATTTTACAACAGCATTTTGTGTATCTGTTCCAAAATATCCAGTTGCAGGGACTTTTAAATAATCTAAAGTATTCAATTTTTTTTGCAAATCAACAACCCACTTATCTTCATCGCCAACCTGCAAAACTTCATATCTTTCCACGGCAAGTGCGGAGATGGGCGATAGTGCGAGTACTGCAATGAATACAGTGATAATACTAACAATTTTCTTAAACATGATGCCTCCAAACAATGATTACATTATAATACATATTATTGTAACAATTTCTTAATAATTATACAATCTATTACAATACCCAAAATTTGGAATAAATAGAGCTGATTTTGAATTATAATCAAATACATCCGAAAATATGCTATTTAATCCATATAGCTGTTATTTTTGAATTTGAAAAGCCAAACGCTGTTTTTAAATATAATAGTTTACTCATAGAAGTTACAAAAAAATAGATAGACCTAATGCTATCTATTTTCTTATGTGATACAGTTCATGATTATTAAAATCAGTCGATGGTTTTATGCTCAATTTCCAAATATTTTTTTAATTTTTGCATTAATTCATCAAAATGCTGCGGAGTTAGGGACTGCATACCATCGGATAAAGCTTGTTCTGGATTATTGTGTACTTCAATCATCAAGCCGTCTGCACCTGCGGCAATGGCAGCTTTAGATAATGGCTCGACAAGCCATTCAAGCCCTGCGGCATGGCTGGGATCGGCGATAACAGGCAAGTGGGACAGCCTTTTTAAAACAGGTATAGCAGATACATCAAATGTATTTCGTGTAAAAGTTTCAAAGGTACGGATTCCACGCTCACATAAGATGACGTTTTCATTTCCACCTGCCATAATATATTCAGCACTCATCAAAAATTCTTCAATGGTATTAGCAAGCCCACGTTTTAATAAAATTGGTTGTTTTAGTTTTCCTAATTCTTTGAGAAGTCGAAAATTCTGCATATTACGTGCGCCGACTTGAATCATATCTACATCTTGAAACAGCGGAATATCAGAAATGTCCATAATCTCGCTGACAAGTGGCAATCCGAATTTCTTTTTGCCTGCAAGAAGAATATTGATGCCCTCATCTTGCAATCCTTGGAAAGCATATGGGGAGGTGCGTGGTTTAAAAGCGCCGCCACGTAAAAAATTTGCACCGCTGTTTTTTATACTCTCATTGATTTCTAAAATCTGGTCTTGGCTTTCGACAGAACATGGACCTGCAATGACTGCAAAATGATTTTTACCAATTTTTTTTCCGCCAATTTCGACAATGGTATCATCGTTGTGGAACTTACGATTTGCCTTTTTATATGGTTCAGAAACACGACGTACATCTTCTACAATATCTTTTGCCTTTAAGGAGTTAATATCAACAATAGAAGTATCACCAACAAGTCCAATGATGGTTGTGTTTTGACCTTCGCTTAAATGAATTTTAAAATTTTGCTGTTCTAAACTTTGTATCAGTTGTGTTACTTTATCTTTGGGTGTATGTTGTTTTACAATAATAATCAATTTGTTGTACCTCATTTAATATATAGTAATATAATTATAGTACAATGCCGATAAATAAGCAAAAACAATATTTATTTCATACTTTCAGCATGATTTTAAAATATAGTTACAAAAAAATTACATAAAAAAAGATAACCATTACAAAAGTAAGGTTATCTTTTTAAATTATAGTACTGGAGGAACATTATAAAAAAAATCTTTTGCTCTATATATAGAGTACCATAAGAAAATATGCTTGTAAAGTATTATTTGTAATAAATATGTAATATTTTTCATTATTTATGAAATTGCTTGATTCTGCATTAAAAAAGTTGTATTTTAAAGAAAAATATATTACAATATCTATATAAAACAAAGGAGAATAAAGATGAGTAATAGGTCAAAACGATTTTTTAGCACTTTCTACTTTAACGGTTTTAATCGTTATTGTTTTTGTGTGTGTTAGAGAATTTGCGGCTTGTAAAATCTGAATCTATAAAAGAAAAAGCTGTGAGCACACAATGCAAATAATCACAGCTTATTTTTTTGCTTATAAACCACTGATTGATTTTGAAAGGAATTGAAAAACATGATTGTTGTAATGAAAAATGAAGCGTCGGCTGACGATGTTTCAAGAGTAAAGGATCGGTTATTAAAAATAGGAATGCAGGTACAAACAAATTCAGGTGTGGAATGTACTGTGCTTGGAGTTATTGGTGATACCTACACGATTGACAAAGAGAGCATAGGGCTGATGAACGGTGTTGATAGGGTGGTCAGCGTGCAGGAACCATATAAAAAAGCAAACAGAAAGTTTCATCCAAATGATACGGTGGTGTGCGTCGGAAAAGTAAAAATAGGAGGCGGCGGCCTTACAGTTATGGCTGGACCTTGTTCTGTAGAATCCACTGCACAATTGATGGGGATTGCGAAGAGTATTCAAGCATCTGGTGCTGATATATTGCGTGGCGGCGCTTTTAAACCACGAACTTCACCTTATGCGTTTCAAGGATTGGGTGAAGATGGAATGGATATTTTATATGATGTACACAAAAAACTGAATATGCCGATTGTTACCGAAATTATGTCGCCAAAATATGTAGAGCTTTTTTCTGAAAAAGCAGATATAATACAAGTTGGAGCAAGAAATATGCAGAATTTTGATTTGCTGAAAGAAATTGGGCAGACAAAAAAGCCGATTCTTTTAAAAAGAGGGCTATCAAACACCATTGAAGAATTATTGATGAGTGCGGAATATATTATGTCTGGCGGCAATGAAAATGTGATTTTATGTGAACGGGGTATTCGCACCTTTGAAACGTATACAAGAAATACGCTTGATATTAGCGCAATACCGGCTATCAAAAAACTATCGCATTTACCGATTGTGGTAGATCCGAGCCATGCAACTGGATTATCGTATATGGTGGAGGCAATGTCGCTTGCGGCGGTTGCTGCTGGTGCAGATGGGCTGATGATAGAAGTGCATAACGATCCAAAACACGCATTATGCGATGGCGCACAGTCGGTTTCTCCGCAAAATTTTGATATGATTATGAAAAAAATAAATGTGCTGAAAAGCGTTATGTAGGTGGTATCTGATGAAAACGGTAAAAGTATATGCACAAAATGGAAACTATGATATTTTGATAGGCAATGAGATTCTATCGGAATCATATTTTTCACAATATCACAAATATATGGTGATTACAGATGAAAATGTTTACCCGCTATACAAACAACATTTTAAAAATGCACAATTTATAGTTTTAAAAGCAGGGGAGCAGTCAAAAAGCATAGAGAATCTGTCTTTTATTTATAACAAGATGATGGAATATGAATTGGACAGAAAAGACTGTGTGGCTGCACTTGGCGGCGGCGTTGTTGGAGATATTGCAGGCTTTGCGGCGGCAACTTTTAAACGTGGAATTGATTTTGTGCAGATACCCACAACATTGCTTGCACAAGTGGATAGCTCTGTTGGTGGAAAAGTTGCAATTAATCTGCGAGGCGGAAAAAATATGGTAGGGGCATTTTATCAGCCAAAACGAGTGATAGCAGACATTGCAACACTTCAAACGCTTGATCAAAGGCAATATGCTGCTGGTATGGCAGAAGTTATTAAATATGCCTATATTTCTGATGAAAAATTGCATCGCACGCTTAAACAAAGTAAAATTGATAATGCGGAAATCGTTGCGCAGTGTTGTAAAATAAAGGCGAAGTTTGTAGCGGAAGATCCATATGATACAGGTGTTCGTATGAAATTAAACTATGGACATACCATTGGTCATGCAATTGAAACGACTGCTGGATATGGCTTTTTTCTGCATGGTGAGGCGATTGCGATTGGCATGGTGTATGCGGCGATGATTGGCGAAAAGCTGAATATTTCTCCGAAAAATTTAAGAGATGATACGATTGAACTGCTAAAGAAATATCAGCTACCATACGAAATTGATAAAACTCTTTTGATAGAATCTTTAGAGATTTTATCGGCGGATAAAAAAACTGAAGGAACGAAAATTAATTTGATATTGATTGATGAGATTGGAAGTTCCATTATAAAGAAAATAGAGATAGAAACAATTAAGCAGATTCTGAAGGAGTATTGTTTATGAGAAAGATTTTTCCCTCAACTATCAGTGGAGCAATCAAAATTATTCCATCAAAAAGCATGTCACATAGGGTATTGATTTGCGCAGCACTTGCTAAAGGTGTTTCAAAAATAAGCAATATTGCATTTTCTGATGATGTTTGTGCAACGGTAAATGCTCTTAGGGATATGGGATTGTGTGAATATAAGCTGATTGGTGGCGATTGTGTGATTAGCGGAGGACTAAACAAACCAGAAAAAGAGTTGATTGATTGTGCAGAATCTGGTTCGACACTGCGTTTTTTGCTGCCATTGTCGCTTGATAAGATTAAGAGAACTTTTTTTGGCCATGGACGGTTGATGCAGCGTCCGCTTCATGCGTATGAACAAATCTTTGAACATGCAGATATTATAAGAACAGAGGAAGCTCTTACCATATGCGGAGAGCTTATTGCAGGAAATTATGAACTAAGAGGAGATTTGTCTTCTCAATTTATATCAGGTTTGCTTTTTGCACTTCCTTTGTTAAAAAATGAATCGACCATCACTGTTACAACAGAGTTAGAGTCAAAAGCTTATGTAGAGATGACACGTGACGCACAGAAGCTTTTTGGTGTGCATAGTGAATGGCGCAAGAATTGCATACACATTGACAAAAACCAGCGGTATATCCCGTGCAACACCACAATAGAGGCCGATTATTCTCATGCAGCTTTTTTTGCAGCTGGGGCAGCAATTTCTGGCGAAGTAGTGCTAAAAGGCTTAAACATAAATTCTTTGCAAGGGGACAAAGAAATTTTAGGCATTCTAAAATGTATGGGTGCAGATGTTCAGTGGAATAATGGAGAGGTTCATATCAAAAAGAATACGCTAAAAGCGGTAGATATAGATGTGAGCCAAATTCCTGATTTAGTGCCGATTTTGGCGGTGCTTGCATGTGCAACGGATGGGAAAATGCGTATCTATCATGCAAAGCGCCTTCGATATAAGGAAAGTGACAGACTATATGCCATAACATGTGAACTTGAAAAATTAGGTGCAGATATTACGGAATATGAAGATAGTTTGGTAATTAATGGGACAGGGAAATTAAACGGTGGTGTGGTAGACAGTCATGATGATCACAGAATTGCAATGGCATTAAGCATTGCAGCTTGTTTGGCAGATGGAGAAATTACGATTCAACATTCGAGTGTTGTCAGTAAATCTGCACCTGAGTTTTTTAATGAATTTTTAAGCATTGGAGGGAAAATACAATGAGTGCTGTTTTTGGGAAAAATTTTAAGATAACGATTTTTGGAGAATCCCATTCTGCTGCAATTGGAGCAGTGATTGACGGAATCCCTGCAGGTTCTAAAATTGACATCCAAAGGATTCAAGAAAGTATGGCAAGGCGTGCGCCAAGTGCGTCACCTGCTTCAACATCAAGAAAAGAAACCGATGAATTTGAAATTTTAAGCGGGTATTTGGACGGACTTACAACGGGTACGCCGATGAGTGTGATGATTAAAAATAAAGATATGAAATCGCAGGATTATAAAAAAACAGCTCATCTGATGCGTCCGGGGCATGCTGATTTTACGGGAAACATGAAATATCGTGGCGCAAACGATGTGCGAGGCGGCGGTCATTTTTCTGGAAGATTAACAGCACCGCTTGTTTTTGCAGGCAGCATTGCCATGCAGTTTTTAGAAACGCATGGGATTTATGTTGGGGCGCATATCAAGAGCATTGCAGATGTTTGCGATAGTAGCTTTGTTAGGTTTGATGCGCAGGTATTTCGTGAAATGGAACAAAAAGAATTGCCACTAATTGATGATGCGGTTGGTGTGAAAATGATTGAAAAAATTAAAAGCGCACTGGTAGATGGAAATTCTGTTGGCGGTACAATTGAATGTGCGGTGTGTGGCGTGCCTGTAGGAATTGGAGAGCCTTTTTTTGATAGCGTAGAAAGTATGCTGTCGCATATGATGTTTTCTATCCCAGCAGTAAAGGGGATTGAGTTTGGTGCTGGCTTTGAGTTTGCACAAATGACAGGCAGTGAGGCAAATGATGAACCAATTGTCAGACATCATAAAATAGAATTTATAACCAATCATAATGGAGGAATCAATGGCGGAATTTCAAACGGTATGCCAATTGTATTTCGTGTTGTTATAAAACCAACACCTTCTATCATCAAAATGCAAAATACTGTTGATATGACAACATTGAAAAAGTGTGAATTGCAAATTCAAGGCCGACATGATGCCTGCATTGTGCCTCGAGCAGTAGAAGTGATAAAATGTGCGGCGGCGATTGTGATTACAGATTTATTTTTGGAGGCGAACAAATAAATGAATGAACTGGAAAAACTCAGAAATGAAATTGATGAAATAGATCAAATAATTGTCAGTGCCTTTGAGAAGCGTATCTCGATTGCAAAAAAAATTGCGCTTTACAAGATGAAAAACGATAAAGAGGTGCAGGATATAAGTAGAGAAGCAGCACTTCTAAAAAGCAGACAAGAAATGCTTAATGACTGTAAGCTTAATAAAGACGTGGTGCAGCTTTTTGAAACACTGATGAGCATTAGTCGTGTACATCAGCAGAAAATTGTTGCTGAATGCACAGAATCAGAAATCAAAAAAGTAAATAATGCTGTTTGTGTTGGGTTTCAAGGAATCAAAGGTGCCTATTCCGATATTGCACGCAAACTGTTCTTTGGCGATGGAAAAAGTATGGCGTACCAAAGTTTTGAAGAAGTTTTTGCAGCAGTAAGCACACACGAAATAGATTTTGGTGTGCTTCCTATAGAAAATTCGTATGCGGGAAGTGTTGAGCAGGTTTATGACTTGCTGAATCAATATGATGTTTCAATTGTAGCAGAACAGTTGGTTGAAATTGACCATGCCTTGCTGGGCATTGAAGGTGCGAAAATATCGGATATATGTGAAGTGTATTCGCATGACCAAGCCTTTTTACAGTGCGCAGATTATTTAAACCTGCATAGCGATTGGAAGCTGATTCCATATTATAACACCGCAATTAGTGCGGAATATGTTGCCGAATGTAAGGATTTGTCAAAGGCGGCAATTGCAAGTGTCTATGCTGGAGAAGTCTATGGATTGGAAATACTGCAAAAAGACATTCATTCCAATGGTGAAAACACGACAAGGTTTATTATTATCGGAACTGATAAATATATGGAAAAAGATGCAGATAAGGCAAGCATCAGCTTTTCATTAGAGCATAAAACGGGATCTCTTTCAAAGGTGCTGGATTATTTTGCTGATTGTGAGCTAAATATGGTGAAAATCGAATCAAGACCGCTTAAAAATCGTAATTTTGAATATGTCTTTTATGTTGATTTTGAAGGAGAATTTATTTATGAAAAAATAGAGAGGGTAAAGCTGCAAATAAAAAAATACTGTACGCAGGTTCGGATTTTGGGAGTATATAAAAAATGAACAACATTTATTTAATAGGCATGATGGGCTGTGGAAAATCTTTTATTGGCAAAGAGATTGCACAAAAAACAAATCGAAAGTCCATTGATGTAGACGAGGAAATTGTAAAACACGAGGGAATTAGCATCAGAGAAATCTTTGAAGATTATGGAGAAGAACATTTTAGAAAAATAGAAAGTGCCATTTTGAAAAAAATAAGCATAGAAAATGATGGCGTGATTGTATCCTGCGGCGGCGGTGTAATTTTGATAAAAAAGAATATTTCAATCATGAAAAAATATGGAAAAATTGTTTATATCAAAAGAGATATTGAAAGAATCCTAAGCGATGTGGACATTTCAACCCGACCGCTGCTGCAAGATGGAACATATACACTCGAAACTATTTTTGAGCAGCGAAAGCGCACCTATGAAAAAAGTGCAGATGTGATGATTGAAAACAACGATGCGGTTCAAAACACTGTTCATGATATTATTTCAATATTTGATTTGTGAGCAAATCCACTGGTAATCGGACAACGTAGGCAAAATATCAAAGAACTTTTCAAATGCAAAGAATGCCTGCCAAATAAGCATATCAAGTCCGTTTTGTGTAACAAGATTGCAGGATTCCGCTTTTTTGAGCAGGGCTGTTTGAGCGGGTCTGTATATAAGGTCGCATACTACAGCGCTTTTTGGCAATTTTTCAATAAAATCAAGAGATTCAAAATTAGCATCTGTGCCTGACATGCCTAACGGTGTTGTATGAATCAGCAAATCACACTGCGGCATATAGGCGGTGATGTTTTCAAGAATATCGGCTTTGGCAGAAGTGCCAGTAACTAACTTCTGTGCATTATAAAGCGTGCGGTTGAGTACAGTAACAGAACTTGCTTTTTTTAAGAGCGCATCTTGAAGCAAAAGTTTGGAAACAGAGCCAGCACCTATTAAAACAACATGTGTATTTTGGTATCCAATCCCAATGTTTTGCATACCTGCATAAAACCCTTGAGCATCTGTGGAATATCCATATAATCCATCTTTTTTTACAACAACGGTATTGACGCCGCCAATTACACTTGTGTCTATGTGGGAAAGATAGGGCAGAATTGCATCTTTTAAAGGCATTGTCACATTAAATCCATAGATGTTTTTTGTGTTAATTTGCTCCATAAACAGTGGAAGTGTTTGAAAATCTACTTCACATGCTGTGTAATGACAATCGGTTATACCATATCGCTGATATAATAAGTTGTGTATCAAAGGCGAAAGACTGTGAGCAATCGGTTTGCCAATCACACAAAATTCTTTTTGCATTATTTTCCCTTTCACGTATAATAATAGATAAGTGAATTATATCACAAAAATTTAGTAGGCGGTGAAATGATTGAAAAAATTTTTAGTAATTAATGGACCAAATTTAAATATGCTGGGTATACGAGAAAAAAATGTGTATGGAGCAAAAACACTTAAGCAAATTAATGAGTATATTCTGAACGAAACAAATAATTTGGATATAGAAATTGAATTTTTTCAAAGCAATCATGAGGGGAGTATGATTGATAAAATTCATGAGGCATATGGTACAAAAGATGCAATTGTTATCAATGCAGGTGCTTATACGCACTATAGCTATGCCTTGCGTGATGCGATTAGTGCGATTGCACCGATTCCATGTGCAGAGGTGCATTTGTCAGATATTTCTGCTCGTGAAAGTTTCAGGAATATTTCGGTTATTCGGGAGGTTTGCGTGCTTCAGATTTGTGGTCAGGGCGAAAAAGGTTATGTATTAGCAATAAACAGATTAATGGAGGGTTTAATATGATTGGAAATATGAACGATTGCGTAAGGTTGCGAGGCAACGTGATGATGCCAGCGTTTGGGTTGGGTGTATATAAAGCGCAGCCGGGCGATGAGGTTTATCAAGCAATTAGATTTGCGTTAGATGCAGGGTATCGGTTGATTGATACAGCAGCTTATTATTTTAATGAAGCAGATGTAGGGCGTGCATTGCGTGACAGTGGAATTGACAGATCACAGGTTTTTATTACGACGAAGATTTGGCCAAGCTTTTATGAACATGCGCAAGAAGAATTTGAAAAAAGTCTAAAAGCACTGGAGATGGAATATGTTGATTTATATTTACTTCATTGGCCAGGAATAGACAAAGACCTGCGATATAAGGCATGGGAGATGATGCTAAAAGAGCAGCAAAAGGGTAGGATTAGAGCAGTTGGGGTGTCAAACTTTATGCAGCCACAGCTTGAAGAACTTATTAGAGATATGGGAGTTACACCTGCAAATAACCAAGTAGAGCTTCACCCATGGCATCAACAGCGTGAATTGCGTAAATATTGTGCAAATAAAGAGATTGCAATCACGTCATGGGGACCGATTTTTCATGGACATTTGGCAGAAGAAACACTTATGGATGAGCTTGCATTCAAATATAACAAGTCAGCGGCACAGGTTACGCTGCGATGGCATGTTCAGCATGGAATCAATCTGATACCAAAATCTGTTCATCAAGATCGTATTATTGAAAATTCACAAATATTTGATTTTGAACTCAGAAAAGAAGATATGGAAGAAATTGATGCGCTTGATGGCAAGAAAAAATTTGCTTTTGATTCCTATGCTTTTGATGGAGATGTCGGAAAAGTGAAGAGATAAATAAAAGTTTAGACTTCATAGAAAAAACTATGTGATATTTGCAGTTGCATTTTGTACGTGTTATGAGCTATTTATATCTTGTGATAGTTTAAAACCCTCTATTTGATTTTTATTGGCTGACAGACCAATTATATCTTATCAAATGGAGGGCTTTTATCATGCAAATGCTTTTTTGCATTACTTATATAGCTGACAGGTAACAAAAAGTGCGCTATTTGATTAGAATAACGCACTTTCTTATTTTTTTTATCAATTAACTGGCTTAGTACATACCCGGCATTCCACCTGGTGCGCCACCGCCAGGCATCATAGGAGCTTCTTTTGATGGAAGATCCGTTACAACACTTTCGGTTGTAAGTAGCATTGCTGCAACAGACGCTGCATTTTGAACAGCTGAACGTGTTACTTTGGTAGGATCGATGATGCCTACTTTAATCATGTCAACGTATTCGCCTTTTGCTGCATCAAATCCAAAAGTATTGGTGTCGCTTGCTAAGATTTTCTCAACAATGATACTGCCTTCAAGCCCAGCATTTGCAGCGATTTGTCTAACGGGTTCTTCTAATGAACGAAGAAGTATTCTAGCCCCAGTGCGCTCGTCACCCTCAAGAGAAGCAATCAGCGCATTAACTTTATCCATTACTTTGATAAGAGCTGTGCCGCCGCCTGGAACAATTCCTTCTTCAACAGCTGCACGTGTAGCTGCCAAAGCATCTTCAATTCTTAATTTTGTTTCTTTCATCTCAGTTTCAGTAGCTGCACCGACTTGTATAACGGCAACTCCGCCTGCAAGTTTTGCGAGCCTTTCCTGAAGTTTCTCTTTGTCATAATCAGAAGTAGTTTCTTCAATTTGTGCTCTGATTGATTTTATTCTTCCTTTAATATCCTCTGGTTTTCCCAAACCTTCAACGATTGTTGTGTTTTCTTTATCAACTTTTACTTGTCTTGCGTGTCCCATCATTTCCATTTTAGCATCTTTTAACTCAATGCCGACTTCTTCAGAAATAACTGTAGCGCCAGTCAAAACTGCAATATCCTGAAGCATTGCTTTTCTTCTGTCACCAAAACCAGGAGCTTTTACGGCAACACAGTTAAATGTGCCACGCAGTTTATTCACAACTAAAGTTGCAAGAGCTTCGCCCTCAACATCTTCAGAAATAATCAAAAGTTTTTTGCCTTGTTGTACGATTTGCTCCAATATTGGAAGTAAATCCTGAATATTTGTAATTTTTTTATCTGTAATCAAGATAAGCGGATCATCCATAATGGCTTCCATTTTATCTGTATCAGAAACCATATAAGGTGAAGCATATCCACGATCAAATTGCATACCTTCCACAACAGTAAGCTCTGTCTGCATTGTTTTTGATTCTTCAACAGTGATGACGCCGTCGTTGCCGACTTTTTCCATCGCCTGTGCAATCAGCGAACCAATCTGATCATCGCCAGCAGAAATGCTTGCAACTTGTGCGATTGCTTTTGAATCAACAATCGGTTTTGACATTTCGCTAAGACCTTGAACAACGGCTTCAGAAGCCTTCAAAACACCTTTTTTGATACCCATTGGATTTGCGCCAGCAGCTACATTTTTCAGTCCTTCACGAATGATTGCCTGTGCAAGCAGGGTAGCTGTTGTTGTACCATCACCAGCAACATCATTTGTTTTTGTTGCGACTTCTTTTACAAGTTGAGCGCCCATATTTTCAAAGGGATCTTCAAGTTCAATTTCTTTTGCAATTGTTACACCATCATTTGTAATCAATGGAGATCCGAATTTTTTATCTAAAACGACATTTCTTCCCTTAGGTCCAAGTGTCACTTTAACAGTATCCGCTAATTGGTTTACACCGCTTTCGAGTGCACGGCGGGCTTCTTCGCCAAATTTTAATTGCTTTGCCATAATTGTTAGTTCCTCCTTAAATTATTGAACGATTGCAAGAATATCAGCTTGACGAACGATTACAAATTCTTGCCCATCAATTTTTACATCAGTTCCTGCATACTTAGAATAAAGGACTTTATCGCCCTTTTTTACTTCCATTACAATTTCTTTCCCGTCGACCACACCACCTGGACCTACTTCGATAACTTCTGCAACTTGTGGTTTTTCTTGTGCAGAACCAGGCAGTACGATGCCGCTTTTGGTTGTTTCTTCAGCTTCAACAGCTTTAATGACGACTCTGTCGCCTAAAGGTTTAATTGTCATATTGATTCCTCCTATATACTTGACATATTGTTAGCACTCGACTTAAATGAGTGCTAATATTTATACTCTTATAATATCTACAATTGACCAATAAATCAAATGAGCATAATATCTAAAATTAGTCAAATTTTAAGATTATTGCAGTAAATAAGTTGTATGCTATTGTTTACTGCTAATATCTTATTATTTCTAAATAATTCAAAGAACATTTTCTGCGCTAAAAATTGTAGAATATATGATATATGTATCATTCAATTCAAAAGGCAGTTATTCTATTATGATAAGTAAAAATGAGAGGGTATAAACATGGATAAATGGGATAAAAGATTTATGGATCTTGCAAGAGAAATTGCCAATTGGTCAAGCTGCTATAAACCGAATAGAAGCGTGGGTGCGATTATTGTAAAAAACAAACGAATCGTGACAACGGGATATAATGGTGCGCCAGCAGGACTTGTGAGCTGCAAAGAGCGTGGTGAGTGCCTGCGCAACAACTTGGGAATTGCTTCAGGAGAACGTCAAGAGTTGTGCTATGCAATCCATGCAGAGCAAAATGCCATTATTCAGGCTGCAAAACTTGGCATAGCAATTGATGGGGCAACTATTTATTGCACGCATCAGCCTTGTGCAATTTGTGCAAAGATGATTGTAAATGCAGGAATTATCCGTGTTGTTTATATGTATCCCTATCCAGATGATTTTGCAAAACAGATTTTTAACGATTCTGAAATTCAAATTGAACAGTATAAATAATCAAATATAGGAGGAGCAACTTATGAGAGTAAAAGAAATTGCGAAGTTGTTGGATGCACAGATTTACTGTGGAGAAGACAAAGCAGATTTGGAAATATTATGTGCTTGTGGTTCTGATATGATGAGCGATGTGTTGGCTTTTACAAAACATGATGCAATATTGTTGACAGGTCTTGTAAATAATCACGTAATGCGTACAGCAGAGATGATGGATATACAATGCGTTTTATTTGTCAGAGGTAAAAAACCCGAAAAGGATATTATTGAAATGGCAAAAGATGCAGACATGATTCTTCTTGCAACAGAAAAGCCAATGTTTACAGCTTGTGGAATACTCTATACAAATGGCCTTAAAGGTGGAATGCGAGGGGTTTGACGTTATGCTATATACCCGTGATTATACAATAGAAAAAGATGATTTTGCGGCTGCTGGTGAAGTATCGGCACGCATTAAAAACAAGCTTAAAAAGATGGGCATTGAGCCAGCGCTTATTAGAAAAATTGCAATTGCTTCTTATGAGGCGGAAATCAATATGATTATACATAGTCTGGGCGGACATATGCAGCTTGATATTGATCAGGACAGCATAAAAATCGTTTGTGAAGATGTAGGCCCAGGAATTCCTGATATTGATCTTGCCATGAAAGAAGGATATTCAACAGCATCGGATAGTGTACGTGAAATGGGTTTTGGTGCAGGTATGGGCTTGCCGAACATGAACAGAAATAGCGATAATATGAATATTACATCAAGCCCCAAAGGTACTATTGTGACGATGAAATTTGCAATTTAATATAGTAGAAATTTGCAGAAATAATAGCAGGGGAATGTTATGGAAAAATATTTTCATTCTGTGCGATTGGAAAAAGATAAATGTTCTGGTTGCACAAATTGTATTAAAAGATGTCCGACAGAGGCAATTCGTGTACAAAAAGGCAAGGCTAAAATACTTGCAGAACGCTGTATTGACTGCGGAGAGTGTATTCGTGTATGTCCTTATCATGCAAAAAATGCAGTGACGGATCCGCTTTCCAGTATTAACAGTTTCAAGTATAAAATTGCGCTTCCAGCACCTGTTTTATATGCGCAGTTTAAAACACTGGGAAGTGTACAGCGGCTGCTTTCAGGACTAAAAATTATGGGATTTGATGATGTTTATGAAGTTGCAAAAGGAGCGGAGATTTGTTCTAAAGCAATTGCAAAACGTCTGAAAGAAACAAAAATCCACCCGCTTATATCGTCGGCTTGTCCAGCGGTTGTAAGGCTGATTCAAGTTCGCTTTCCAGAATTGCTTGATAATATTGTAGATGTAGATGCGCCTGTCGAAGTTGCGGCGAAAGTGGCAAAGATGGAATTTGCAAAGAAAAACAATGTAGATATATCGGAAATTGGCGCTTATTTTATTACACCTTGTCCAGCAAAGATGACAAGCATCAAGTCACCGCTTGCAAAAGAAAAAAGCGATGTTGATGGTGCGATTTCTGTGCTTGAAGTTTATGGACTATTGGCGGGGCAGCTTAAGACAAGCAACAAACATGATTTTACTGAATTTGAAGGAGATAAGGCCTCTGCAAAGGGAATTGGCTGGGCAAACAGCGGTGGAGAAACATATGCCGTTGGAGAAAAAAACGCACTGGCAGTAGATGGAATTTCCAATGTCATTAAAGCAATTGAGGATATTGAAAATGATAAACTAAAGGATTTGGATTTTTTTGAAGGGCTTGCGTGTGTAGGTGGCTGTGTGGGCGGTCCATTGGTCTTTGAAAGTGCATTCGTTGCACAAGCACGTGTTAAGAAAATCTGTGAGATGATAGGCTTTGATAAAGAAATTGAAACGAAGGCGCAAGCATATGCGGATGAAGGAGTTGCTGATTTAAAAGAACGGTTAGAGTCGGTAGATATTATGAAATTAGATGATGACCGTTATGTTGCCTTACAAAAAATTCAACAAATTGAAGAACTGGTACAAAAACTTCCAGGTATGGATTGCGGAAGCTGTGGAGCGCCAAGCTGTCGGTCGCTTGCAGAAGATATTGTAAGAGGATATGCAAATGAAATTGACTGTATTTTCTTATTAAAAGAAAGAGTCAGATATTTAGCAGAAGAAATGGTGGATCTTGCAAGCAAGGACTCCATCAAGGAGGATAAAGAATGAATACAGAAAAGTTTTCCCAAGAACTCGGATTGAAATTATTAACAATACAAACTCCACAAACAGCAGAGGTTACGGATGGCTGTGTTTGTGACTTGCTTAGTTGGGTGATGGCACGAGGAGAACAGGGAATGGCATGGATTACCGTTCAAACGCACCTGAATGTCATTGCAGTTGCATGTCTGCACGAGTTTGCATGTATTATTGTTCCTGAGGGGATTGAAGTACCTGATACGACAATTGCAAAAGCCAACGAAGAAAGCATTGCAGTGTACTCGTCAGATAAGACAGCATATCAAATTTGCTGTGAGATGTGTGAATTAAAAATAGGAAGATAGTATGCAGATTTATTATGATTTTCATATTCATTCCGCACTTTCACCTTGTGGTGAAGATGATATGACACCCAATAATATTGTGAACATGGCAAAAATTAAAGGACTCGATGCAATAGCGGTGTGTGATCACAATTCAACAAAAAATGTGCAGGCGATTGGAAAAGTAGCGGCGGATGCAGGACTGACACTTCTTCCTGCTGCAGAGGTAACAACTGCTGAAGAAGTGCATATTCTTGTGGTTTTTGAAAACATCCTTCAAGCGGTTGCTTTTGGTGATGCTGCTTACGATGTCTTGCCAAATATTAAGAATAATACAGAATTTTTTGGAAATCAATTTATTATGAATGAAAAAGATGAAGTGATAGGGCAGTTGGATAAATTGCTGATTTCGGCATTGCCGTATGATATAGATAAATGCTGTGATATGGCGAAAGAATATGGCGGATACGTCATTCCTGCACATGTCAATAAAGATGCAAACTCTATTTTTGCAAATCTTGGTTTTTTTCCGCCGCAGCTAAAGTTTAAGACGATAGAAACGGTAAAAGGCTTGAGTGTTGAGGGAGATATTTCTGGTTTTGAAGTGATACATTCGTCTGATGCACATAATTTATGGCAAATTGCCGAAAAAGAAAACTTTATTGATGTACAGGAAAACAATGTTTCACAGCTTATAAAAAAATTGTGTTTATAATTTCACAAAAACACGTGCAAAAATATTTATTATATGGTAAAATAGTCGACATAAGGGTGAATTTTTAAAAAAATATCGGTGGTTTGCCGATTAAATGTTTATATATAAAATTATTAAGGAGGCATTTTCATGTCGAATACTGCTGAACTACAACCAAAATATGACGAACTAAAGAAATTTATTACAGCAACAAAGGATAAACCAGGTCCGCTTATGCCAATTATGCAAAAAGCGCAGGAACTCTTTGGATCGCTTAGTTTTGAGATTCAAAAATATATTGCTGAAGAAATGAAAATCCCAATGACTGATATTTATGGCGTTGCAACGTTTTATTCGCAATTTGCATTAGAGCCAAAAGGAAAGCACGTCATTAGCGTGTGCATGGGTACTGCTTGTTACGTAAAAAAATCAGATAGCATCTTAAACAAATTAGCTGATGAGTTGCAAACGCAGCCAGGTTATACGACGCCAGATAATCTCTTTACATTAGAAGCTACACGCTGCCTTGGCTGTTGTGGTCTTGCACCAGTCTTGATGGTAGGAGAGCAAGTATACGGACGGTTAAAACCTGAAGATATTCCTGGTATCTTAAGTATATATAAAGATAAGTAAACTTTTTTCGGAGTAGATTAGAGTGCTATGAAAGAAATTTCTTTACACATCATGGATATTGCGCAAAATTCTATAACAGCTGAGGCGACATTGATAGGGATTGCTGCAGATATTCAATATGAGCAAAACACAATTAGTATTACGATTACTGATAACGGACGAGGTATGTCACCAGAAATGCTGGCAGGGGTAACCAGTCCATTTGTAACAACCCGTACAACCCGTAAAGTTGGCCTTGGTATACCGCTGTTTGCGGCAGGCGCAGAAGGATCAGGTGGTAGCTTTGAGATTTGTTCAGAACTTGGAAAAGGAACGACTCTAAAAGCGATATATATTTTAAATAATATTGATAGACCGCCTATTGGGGACTTTGCTGGAACGGTGCATTCACTGATTGTATGTAATCCGGATATTGATTTTGTAATTAGTGTGAGCATTGACGGTAATATAGAAACGCTTGATACTCGAGAGATACGGGAAACGTTAGGGGAAGATGTTCCGATAGATATGCCTGATGTTTCATCATGGATTAGGGATAGCCTAAACGAAATGTTTCGAAGTGAATATATTGACTTTTAAGAGATGACAGGCAAATAAGCCTGTTTCTTTTATATCAAAGTGAAGTGGCATCTAAAAAAGCATAATGAAGAATAGAAGCAATAATAATTATGTAATTTTATTGGATATGTATTGCTACATCAGAGATGTCAAAAACTGCGTATCTCTGCAAAATGATTTAAAAGGAGAATAAATGAAAAAAACAGTCTGTATGGTACTTTGCTGTATGACAATGCTATTGTTGATTTCCTGTGCAAAAACAGTTGAAATGCAAATGAAAGAACCAGAAAAAATATCAGCAAAACAAGCAAAAGACCTCATGGATGATGGTGCGATAGTGGTCGATGTGCGTACACAAGAAGAATATGATCAATCTCATATTGATGGAGCAATATTGATTCCAAACGAAACAATTTCTGATACACCGCCAGAGTTGTTGCCCGATAAGAATGCGCAGATACTGGTGTATTGTAAAACTGGCAGAAGAAGTGCGCAAGCCGCAAAAAAACTATATGATTTGGATTATAAAAATGTGTTTGATTTTGGCGGAATTGTAGAGTGGCCATACGGAACAGTAAAAACAGAGAACACACAAGCATGAATTAATAAAAAACTCATTGGCTTAGCTTAAGTGTACACAAAAAGTTAGACAAGATTTATTTAGGAAACTAACGAGGATTGAGTTCTGTATTTAACAGGATTTAGTCCTTTTAGTTTAGACGAAAAAAAATCACTCCTTCTTGTTCTTAAACAATCGGAGTGATTTTGCAATTTAAAAATTTAAACGAGAGTTTTCTTTAAAAATGCAAGTCCATCACTTGCAAGTGCTTCAGGGGATTCTGCAAATGGTCTCCATACAGAAGCAGCTTTTGCGATTTCGATACAATTAGGTGTAAAGGATTCAATAACACAATAGGCATCGTAATGAATATCTTTTAGTGCCTGATTGATTGCTTTCCAGTCAAAGTTGTCTTTACCAGGCGTTCCTCTGTCATTTGCACAGGTGTGTAAAGTAAATAGTTTTTCTTTTGCCAAACGAATTGCCGCAGGAATATTGGATTCCTCAATATTCATATGGAATGTATCGAGCATATAACCAACATTTTCTCTGTTGATTCGTGCAATCAAATCTTGCGCTTGTGCTGCAGTATTGATAAAATCGGTCTCAAATCTGTTGAGTGGTTCGATAGCAAGTTTGATGCCCTTTGGAGCAGCGTAATCAGCTAACAACTTCAGGTTTTCGACTGCCCAATCCCATTGCTGTGCTTTTTCTTCCGCAGAAATCATACGTGCTTTGCCTACTGCTGAATAAAGTGGACCAGCAATTACTTTTGCCCCAATGGCAACAGCAAAATCAACTAAATCCTTGATATATTGCACGCCGATTTCACGATATTTTGGATTGTCAGAAGAAATATCTCTGGTATCACCAAAAGCGCCGCAAAGAGTAGCAACCTCGATGCCGGATTTCGCAATGGCTGCTTTTACGTCTTCGGTATCAATGATGCTAAAGTCCTCCACAGCGATTTCATAAATATCAAAGCCAAAATCTTTTGCTTTTTTAAACTGTCCATAAGCGTCTTTGCCAAATGGCGATTCCCATGCCAACGAATTGATTCCGAATTTCATAATAATTTCTCCTTTTTATTGTAATTTAGATTAAAAAACAAGTTATTTATACGTATTATTATATATCAAAAAAGTGTCCAAATCAATATTCAATATGTACATTGGACGCAAGTTTTTTGTAGTAATTAGTAATATGGTTATTTTTTCACAAAATCAGTTGCTTTCAGTTATTCAAACTGATATAATATGTGTGGGAAAAATTGTTTTTTTTTCACTATATTTGTGAAGAAATTACCAAACTAATGCTAATTCAACTGCGGAGGGTTTAATAATGAAGTCACTTCAAGAGCTAGAAGCAATCAGAAACAAAACACTGGGTAAAGTAGATGTCCGTAAAAACGAGGCTGAAAAACGTGTCGTTGTAGGAATGGCAACTTGCGGAATTGCAGCAGGAGCAAGACCTGTACTGCAGGCATTCGTTGACGAAGTTGCTACAAGAAAATTAAATGATGTAGCTGTATCTCAAACAGGGTGTATCGGTGTTTGTAGATTAGAGCCATTGGTAGAGGTTTTTATGCCAGGCGCACCAAAGGTTACATATGTAAAAGTAAATCCAGAGATGGCAAGAAAAATTGTTGCAGAGCACCTTGTAAATGGTAAAGTTGTGACAGAATACACAATTGGCTATTATGAACAAAATAATGCGTAAATAATTTGGAGGTTTAGGATATATGGATTTTTATCGTTCTCATGTGCTTGTATGTGGTGGTACAGGCTGTACTTCGTCCGGTTCTGCTGATATTATTTTAAAATTCGGGCAGGAACTTGCGGCGCATGACCTGGAAAAGGAAGTAAAAGTTGTAAGAACTGGCTGTTTTGGTCTTTGCGAGGCAGGTCCAATCATTATTGTTTATCCAGAGGGTGCTTTTTACAGCAGAGTAAAAGTATCAGATGTTGCAGAGATTGTTGAAGAGCATCTTTTAAAAGGCAGAATCGTTGAAAGACTGCTGCACAAAGAAGAAGATACAAGCGATGTTGTAACAACTCTTGATGAGATTGAATTTTATAAAAAACAAAATCGTGTTGCGTTGCGTAACTGTGGTGTTATAGATCCCGAAGTAATTGATGAGTATATTGCTTTTGACGGATACAAAGCTCTTGGAACGTGCTTGAGTGAATATACCCCAGAGCAGGTTATTGATATTATCAAGCAGTCTGGGCTTCGTGGACGTGGGGGCGGCGGGTTTCCAACAGGTTTAAAGTGGGAATTTGGATATAAAGCAAAAGGCGATCAAAAATATATTATTTGTAATGCAGATGAGGGAGATCCTGGCGCATTTATGGATCGCTCTGTATTAGAAGGTGATCCGCATAGCGTCATTGAAGCAATGTCAATTGCTGGATATGCAATTGGTGCAAATATGGGCTATGTATATGTACGTGCAGAATACCCGATTGCTGTAAAGCGTCTGCAAATTGCAATTGATCAAGCGAGAGAATATGGATTATTAGGCAACGGAATTTTCGATTCAAGCTTTAATTTTGATATTGAAATTCGTCTTGGTGCAGGTGCATTTGTATGTGGCGAAGAAACGGCATTGATGGAGTCTATTGAGGGAAAACGTGGAGAACCAAGACCTAAGCCGCCATTTCCTGCAAACAAAGGACTTTTTGGAAAACCAACGATTATTAATAATGTAGAAACTCTTGCAAATATTCCTGTTATCATCTTAAAGGGTGTAGACTGGTTTCGGTCTATGGGTACAGAGAAATCAAAGGGAACAAAAGTATTTGCACTTGGCGGAAAAATTAATAATACAGGGCTTGTAGAAATACCGATGGGTACTACTTTAAGAGAAGTTATCTATGAAATTGGCGGTGGTATTCCAAATGGCAAGAAATTTAAAGCTGCTCAAACAGGCGGACCATCTGGTGGATGTATTCCTGCGGAACATCTTGATTTAAAGATTGATTATGATTCTTTGACTTCAATCGGTTCTATGATGGGATCGGGCGGTTTGATTGTTATGGACGAAGATAACTGCATGGTTGACATTGCAAAGTTCTTTTTAGAGTTCACAGTTGATGAATCTTGCGGAAAGTGTCCGCCGTGCCGTATTGGCACAAAACGTATGCTTGAAATCTTGCAGAATATTACAGATGGAAAAGGAAAACCAGGCGATATTGAAAGATTATTAGAGCTTGGGGAAAGTATTAAAGCAGGAGCATTGTGCGGACTTGGTAAGACGGCTCCCAATCCTGTGCTTTCTACCATTAAGTACTTTAGAGACGAATATGAAGCACATATTTATGAGAAAAGATGTCCAGCTGGATGCTGTCAATCGTTGCTGACATACGAAATTATTGAGTCGAAATGTATTGGTTGTGGCATGTGTGCTAGAGTTTGTCCTGCGGAAGCAATCACGGGCGAAAAGAAAAAACCGTACCACATTGATACGGATAAGTGCATAAAATGCGGCGCTTGTGTTGGAAAATGCAAATTTAGCGCAATCAAGAGATAGGAAAGGGGACTTTGTGATATGGTATCAGTAACAATAGATGGCGTTACAGTAGAAGTGCCAGATAATTCGACAGTGCTGGACGCTGCAAGAAAAGCAAGTGTAGAAATCCCTACATTGTGCTATTTGAAAGGAATTAATGCAATTGGCGCATGTCGTATTTGTTTAGTTGAAATAAAAAATAATGCAGTTTTGCAGGCAGCGTGTTGCTTGCCTGTGACAGATGGAATGGAAGTCTTTACTGCGAGTGAAAAAGTCTTAAAAACAAGAAAGCTAAGTCTTGATTTATTACTCTCAAACCATGATAGAGAATGCTTGACTTGCGCACGTAATCAGAACTGTGAATTACAAACATTAGCAGACGAATTTAACATGAGAACAATCAAATATCCAGGTGAAAAAATCCGTAAGGATATTGATGATAAATCTGCTTCGATTGTAAGAGATCCAAATAAGTGTATCTTGTGTAAACGTTGTGTTGCAGTATGCGAAAATATTCAAAAGGTGGGCGTGATTGGTGCTACCAATCGTGGATTTAAAACGATTATTGAACCTGTTTTTGGAAAATCGTTGGTAGACGTTCCTTGCATCAATTGTGGTCAATGTATTGCAGCTTGTCCTGTAGGTGCGCTGACAGAAAAATCAGAAACAGACGCTGTGTGGGCAGCGCTACATAATCCGAATTTACACGTAGTGGTTCAGCCTGCTCCGGCTGTAAGAGTCGCTTTAGGAGAAGAATTTGGTATGCCTATGGGTACACGTGTAACGGGTAAACTTGCGGCGGCATTGCGTAAAATGGGATTTGACAAAGTGTTTGATACCGATTTTGGTGCTGATTTAACAATCATGGAAGAGGGAACAGAGCTGATTGGCAGGATTAAAAACGGTGGAAAACTGCCGATGATTACATCATGTTCGCCTGGTTGGATTAAATATGTAGAATATTTTTTCCCAGAGATGCTCGAGAATCTTTCGTCCTGTAAATCACCTCATCAGATGCTGGGTGCAATCATAAAATCGTTTTATGCAGAAAGAAATGGTATTGATCCTGCAAAAATATTTACGGTTTCTGTGATGCCGTGTACAGCTAAAAAATACGAAAAGGATCGTGCAGGACAAAATGCAACAGGGTATTCCGATGTAGACGCTGTTATTACTACAAGAGAAATAGCTTCAATGATTAAAGAAGCAAATATTGATTTTGTAAATCTTCCAGATGAAGATTTTGATGAAATATTGGGGACTTCTTCGGGTGCTGGTGTTATTTTTGGTGCAACAGGTGGTGTTATGGAAGCAGCACTAAGAACGGTTGCAGATGTTTTAACTGGTAAGGATCTTGAGAATATTGAGTTTACAGATGTTCGAGGTATTTCAGGAATCAAAGAAGCAACTGTGAAAATTGGTGACTTAGATGTGAATGTTGCCATTGCAAGCGGTACTGGGAATGCGAAAAAACTCTTAGAAACTATCAAGGCTGGTGAAAAGAATTATCACTTTATTGAAATTATGGCATGCCCAGGTGGCTGTGTAAACGGCGGCGGACAGCCAATTGTATCGGCAAGAATTAAGAATGTACTTGATCCTCGTGTGGTGCGTGCCAAAGGGTTGTATGACGAAGATAGTGACAAGCCAGTCAGAAAATCGCATAAAAATCCAGATATTCAATTGCTATACAAGGAATATCTTGGAGAGCCAAACGGTCATAAAGCACATGAACTGTTACATACGTTCTATGAGAAAAAAGAGAAGTATACAGATTAACCATACGAAAATGTAAACAGTAAAAAAGCGACAAATTATTATTGCTCTATGTCAAATGTTGGGTAGAGCAGTAGATGAAAGCAAAGAAATAGGGTCAATTAGTGTAAACTAAGCGGCTCTATTTTTGTATTAACGGTAGTAAGGATACGGCGGCGGAAGTTGTCAAAGCTTAAATACCCGTAAGCTACCCGTTTGATGACCTTAACGGTGTTGTTAATGCCTTTTGTAAAGCCATTGGAATAAGGACAGTCAAAAGCATTGAGAATATAATGCGACCAGTTTTTCTTTGCCGCCCAAGTCGTTATACTGATAAACATGAATCGGCAGACCTGCCACCGTTTCAGCTAAAATATGCACACAAGAGTAAACGGCGCTCATCTGCATGGCGG
>JAVXBD010000019.1:0-7320 GCA_036660175.1 Christensenellaceae bacterium
AGAACACGGTTATTTGGGTTAATATTGAGCTGGATATGTTTCGAAATCCAAAGAATGGTGATGTGGAAGCTTATATTTATGCCACAGATATTGACCAAAAAAAGACATTTCGTGCCCTTGTGGACAGCGTTGTAAATATGGATTATGACTATATCGCTTTAATGGACGTAACGACTGGAAAGTATACTTTGTTTGCAAAATCAGATGGAAAAACATCATTGCCGCCTTTTTATGCGAGTAGCTATGAAAAAGAAGTCGAGCAATATGCACGGGAATATTTGATAGAAGAGGATATTGAGCGAAATATTCATGATATGTCTTATCAAAATTTGTATAAGCAGTTGGAAACACAAGAAGTTTACACAACTTATTGCTGTATAAAAGAGTTGAACGGAGAAATCAGAAGAAAGAAGATTCAATTTTCTTACCTTAATAAGAAAAGAAAGAAAATTATTTTGACACGTACCGATATTACCGAGATTTATAATGAAGAACAGCGAAAAAACGTCGTGCTAAAAGATGCACTGATGGCGGCACAGCAGGCAAATGCTGCAAAATCAGAATTTCTTTCTCGTATGAGCCACGAAATCAGAACACCTATGAACACGATTATCGGTATGTCGGCATTGGCGGCAGGGTGTGTAAACGATCCAGAGCAAGTGTCCTCTTACCTTTCAAAGGTGGGGCTATCCGCCCGCTTTTTGCTTTCGCTTATCAACGATATTTTGGATATGTCCAGAATTGAAAGCGGAAAAGTGCTGATTCGTCGTGAAAGGATTCCGTTTGAAGAGTTTATCAATGACATCAACAGCATCTGCTATGCGCAGGCACAGGAAAAAGGTGTCGATTATGATGTGCTGATTACCAGCTTTACGATGGATACCTATATTGGAGATGCGATGAAGCTACAGCAAGTGCTTATCAACATCATTACGAATGCAATTAAATTTACCCCAAAAGGCGGAAAAGTACAGTTTATGATTCATCAGGAAAAAGTTCAGCAAGATGAAGCGTTGATGAGGTTTACAATAAATGATACGGGAATTGGTATCAGCGATGAATTTTCACATCATCTGTTTGAACCGTTTGAACAGGCACGCACAGGTTCTACAACTCCTTATGGCGGAACTGGTTTGGGGCTTGCTATCTGCAAAAATTTAGTGGATTTAATGGGCGGAAAAATCAGTGTTAACAGCATCGAGAAAGTAGGCAGCGAATTTGTGGTGGAAATGCGGTTAGGCATTCCAGAGGAAAGCAAAAGAGCAACAAAACTGAAACCAAATATTCACTTTGAAAATCTTAAGGTACTGATTGTTGACGATGACATCATTATTTGCCAGCATACAAAGCAGATACTGATAGATATGCGTTTGCAGGCAGAATATGTGGTTTGCGGCGCACAAGCGATTGAAACGGTACGTGAGAAGTGGGAAAAGAAGGAAAGCTATGACATCATTCTTGTAGATTGGAAGATGCCTGATATGGATGGTATTGAAACAACTCGGCAAATTCGTAAAATTGTCGGGCCAGATGTTACCATTATTATCATGACTGCTTATGATTGGGCAGCCATAGAGGTGGAAGCAAAGCGTGCAGGTGTCAATTTGCTGATTTCAAAGCCTCTTTTCAAATCATCTCTTTGTTCTGCATTTGAAAAAATTTGCAGTGAAAGAGATTGCATAGAGCAGCCAGCCGCACCTACAGAATATGATTTTACTGGAAAACGAGTGTTGTTAGTGGAGGATCATCTGCTCAACATTGAAATTGCAAAAAAACTTTTAAATGCAAAACATTTAGAGGTGGAGGTTGCCGAAAATGGATTGCAGGCAATCGAAATTTTTGCCCAAAAAGATGACGGCTATTATAATGCAATCTTAATGGATATTAGAATGCCAGTGATGGACGGCCTTACTGCTGCAAAATCCATTCGTCAGATGCGTAAATCAGATGCAAAGACCATTCCCATTATTGCAATGACGGCAAATGCCTTTGATGAAGATATTGAAAAAACAAAGGCTGCCGGTATGAATGCACATCTGGCAAAGCCGATTGAGCCAGCTCTGCTATATCAAACAATACATCGCTTTTTAAATAAGGAGGAAGCTGAAATATGAAGAGATTTTCGGAAATAAAAGCCGATATTATGCGACTTTCTCTTCCAATCGGACTTGTTATTGTGACGGCATATCCAGATTATCGTATTGTTTTTGCAAACGAAAAATTTTGTGAAATGCTTGGATTTGACCAGGACCAAAGACCTTTACAGCAGTATCATGAGTCTGCGTGGGAGTATGTTTATCCTGAAGATATTGAATGGCTTAGAGAATTTGCAGATAAGCGGACGGGGGACGGCGAACCCTATGAAATTGCCTACCGTGCAGTAAAAAATGACGGCAGCTTTTTTTGGGTAAATCAGTATTCGCAGCATATGCTTGACGATGACGAAAAAGAGATGGTGTTTGCCTATTATACGGATATTTCTAAACAAAAACGAATGGAAGAAACGATCTATGCAGATGCAAGAAAATATGAAACGTTAATCAATTCGATTTCGTGCGGCGTGGGTATGTATCGTTTGGACGCAGCCTTTACACCCATCTTTATGAGCGAGCGTGCGTATGAGCTTTGCGGTATGACAAAGGAAGAATATTGTGAGGCAACACGCAATTCTACACTGGATGTGTTTCACCCAGATGATAGACAGGGCTTAATTGATGCTGCTCAAACGGCATACGAAAAAAATCAAAAGCTTGAATATACCCATCGTGTTTTGCAAAAAGATGGGAGCTATCATTGGATGCACGTTTCGGGGCATGTAATGATTTCGCAGGATGGAACACCTGTGCTGTATACTGTTTTTACAGATGTACACGAACAAATGAAGATGGAGCAGGCGCTGCGTGAAAGCGAATTTCGGTATTTGACCGCTGTCAAAGCTTCCAATATTAATATTTGGGAGTATGATTATGCCGCAGATGCAATGACTATTTTTTCTACTTCCCCAAGGGTAAATACGGAAAATCCTGTGATACCTGATTATCTTTGCTCTGTTGTGCAGGAAGGACATATTCGAGAGGACAGCGCACCTCTGCTTTTTGATATGATTCAAAGACTGAAAAATGGTGAAAAAGAGGTAACGTCAGATCTGTGGATTCGGGAACAGCCAAATGACGATTTTTGGTGCGAAAGAGTGACGTATACCAATATTTTTGATGAAATGGGAAACCCAGTCAAGGCATATTGTGTGGGACACGATGTAACACGAGAAAAAGAAGCACAGAAACGCTATCATGATGAACTGTCCTATCGAGAGGCGATGCAAAAGGCAACGATGGCGTCCATTAATATAAACCTTACAAAGAATATGATTATGAATTACAAGAGCGTTTTTCCTATAATTACGGCACATATGAATGCTGCAAAAACAGCACAGGAATATTTCGATCAGATATATACAGAGCTTACAACAAAAGAGATGCAGAGGAAATGCAAGGCAGTTTTTAGCAGAGATGCACTGCTACGGGCATTTGCCAACGGAAAAACGACGCTTTCTTTGGAGCTTACAAGAAAGATTGAGGGGCGTATCTATTGGACAGTTGTAACCACTCATATGATGAAACAGGCAGCGGATCATGAGATTGTTGCATTTGTATATTCCACAGATATTACCAATGAGCGAACGATGCAAAATGTTATGAATGCCATTGTGCAGACAGATTATGATTTTTTGGTGGTGGTAGATGCTCCAAGAGATGCAGCAGTCCGATACAGTAAAAACGATCTGGAAAATTTTTACGCAGATGAAAGTGAAAATTTTGAACAGCAAACACAGAGGTATGTGCATAGTTATATTTGTGCGGAAGACGTTAATCGAGTTGCAGACGAAATAAAACTTGAAAACATACTTTCGCAGATTGATGCCAACGGAACGTATCATATTTTTTATAAAGTTATGAATTCCGAAGGTAAGGTGCTGCAAAAACAGCTGCGTTTTTGTTATATCAATCGTGAGATGAAGATTTTCTTGATGACAAGGAGTGATATTACAGTTGCGGTTGAAGAACAAGAAAAGAAAAATCGGGAGCTTGTGGCGGCAGTCAAAATGGCAGAGCATGCCAATGCAGCAAAATCTGAGTTTTTATCACGTATCAGCCACGAAATCAGAACGCCAATGAATGCCATTATTGGCATGTCGCAAATTGCGCTGCAAAGCTTAGACGACAAAGAATTTGCCTTGGAAAGCATCGAAAAATCGCTTTATGCTTCGCAGTACTTGCTTTCGCTGCTGAATGATATTTTAGATATGTCAAAAATTGAAAGCGGAAAGATCATACTCAAAAAAGAAGTGATTAACTGTAAGAATTTTTTAGGCACACTCGGTACGATTATTGGCGCACAGGCACAGGCAAAGGGTGTGCAGTATATTGTGACAGAATTTGAAGGCTGCAAAAGCAGCTATGGTGGTGACGGGTTGCGGCTACAGCAAATCCTAATCAACATTCTTGCCAATGCTGTTAAATTTACACCACGGGGTGGAACGGTGCGGCTGGATATTAAACAAATAGAAACCGATGGGAAATGGGCGGATATTTGTTTCCAAATCAGTGATACAGGTATTGGAATTGGCGAAGCATTTTTGCCAAATATTTTTAAACCGTTTGCACAAGAGCGTAGCGGCTATGGAAGCGGCTATGGCGGAAGTGGGTTGGGGCTTGCAATCTCTGAAAACCTTGCGCAGCTTATGGGCGGAAGTATCTCCGTCAAGAGTACACTTGGAAAAGGCACTGTTTTTCAGGTGAATATTCCACTTGAAATCAGATCAGATGCCCAAAATGGCGATGCGGTGGATTGCGCTGTTAACGTTCAGGAGAAGTATGATTTTAGCGGCAGAAAATTTTTGCTGGTAGAGGACCATCCACTTAATATCATGGTGGCAAAAAAACTGCTTGAGTTTAAAAACGCATCTGTTGATGTTGCAAAAAACGGAAAGATTGGGTTTGAGATGTTTGCCAATGCACCAGAGCATACCTATGACGCAGTGCTGATGGATATTCGTATGCCGGTAATGGATGGGCTTAAGGCAGCTGAGAAAATTCGGAATTTGGGCAGTGCATGGGCAAAAGAAGTACCCATCATAGCAATGTCTGCCAATGCCTTTGACGAAGATGTCATCAAATCTAAAAATGCTGGAATGAATGCGCATCTTGCAAAACCAATTGATAAGGAACTGCTCTATCAGACACTTTATCAGTTTTTATCAAAGGAAAGCGAGAAAATAGATGGATAATATGCTTGAAAAACTTAAGGAATATGGCGCAGATATTACGGGTGCAATGGGGCGCTTCTTAAACGATGTTGATTTGTATAAAACCTGTTTTCAGATTTGTTTAGAGGATGAGGCATTTGAAAAATTAGGGCAAGCTATTGCTGCAATGGAGTATGACAATGCTTTTGAGTATGCCCATGCTCTTAAGGGAATCACTGGAAACATGGGGCTTATGCCGCTTTATCAAGTGATTTATTGTATGGTGGAAGATCTGAGAAGAAAAGAATATGATAATCTGCAAAGCTTGTATGCAGAGATTTGCACACAGAAGAAGTGTCTTGAAAAATTGCAAAAATAAAGCATCTGTCTTATTTAAAAAAAATCAGAGATGTCAAAAGCCGCTGCTCGCCATAGGAAACAGCGGCTTTGTATGTTTTGGCTCTATGATAAATGCTGGAGTGAAGAAAAGTATTTAATTGTTTCGCTTTGCTCTGTTGGCTTGCAAGCTACTCGCTTTATGGGCGAATATACTGTTCAACTGTGTACCATACGAATCAAAATCTCTGAGAACTTTTGAAAACGCATATTGGTAGGTGGAGCAGTATGCCCTCCACTTTTGAGGAAGCAGCCAAAGCAAAAACGCTGATGCAGTTGGCGGGAAATCAAAGCATCTCCACTTCGTACCAGTTTATCCTTTATTCGGGCATAAAAAGGGTGGAGAAAATTGATGATGAGGGCGAAGTTTATGCGGCAATTTGTGATTGACTGCATGGCCAGTACCCTAATATAAATATAAAAAGCCAATAAAAAAGGCACATCTGTAAAAATGTGCCTACATTAAAACAACACTTTATTTTTTCTTTTTCTTATTTCGCTCTACCCTCGAGCCAACATGCGTGGTGCGTGGTACGCTCTGCTTTTTGTTGACCGCTTCAGACCATGCCTCTTGTTCGTTGGAATGGGCGGGATGCTGCGTATAATATTTTGCAGCACCGTCCTGCATATTATAGATTTTTGATTCTTCATCAACGGGTTGCTGGTGGGTTGTATATTTACTGACATCTTTATAAACATATCCAGTGGGCTGCTGCGTATATCTGCTAATATCTTCTTTGGAAAAATCTCCCGAAAGATCGGCAGGCGCAGGGCTGTGGATATTGGTTGATGTCTGCTCATTTTGAGAATTTCTACGGCTTGCTGCTTTCTTTTTATGAACCAGCAGTGCCAAAACAATGATGATGATGACCAGTATAAATGCGGCACCCATCACATAAAAAACAAAGTATGGATCGTTATGATACGAGTTGGCGATACGCTCGCCTAAACTACTGAAGAAATTTCCAATAGGCGCAAAAAAAGCGGCAATTCCCGTTGGGGCAGGTGTGGGCGATGGTGTTGGCACAGGTGAGGGGGAAGGTGTTGGCGAAGGCGAAGGCGAAGGGGTTGGCATAGGAGTAGGCGAAGGAGTTGGCACGGAAACAGTCGCTGCTGCACCGCCGATTGCCAAGGTATCTATTGTGTTCATCGCCTGATTAAGATTGGTATCGCCTTTGTCGTTTTTATATTTTATTTCGATGGTCAGTGTTTCGGTAGGTGTCATAATGATGTGTATCTGACTCGAAAAGTTATCGTCAATTTTGCCGTTTAGAGTAACAGCAGGAAAGCCCTGCATAGTTTCAAAAACATATTCGTCAAAATCATAACCTAATTTTGCAGCTTCTGCATCTGCAAATGCGGTCAATTGGTCTTTTTCTAAAGCAATAGAAGCGTCTGATGCACTAGGTATAGGAGAAGATGAGCTTGATGCACTTGCCGATGGGGCTGCTTCTTTTACAACAGATTCAGCAGATATAATTAAAGAATAATTCAAATCATTTTCTTCTGAATAGGAATAAATCACCAGTCGAGCATCTTGGCTGTTTGCTTTTACTTTTTGAAGCAAATCATCAAACATATTGGTATTCGTGGGTGTATAATAATATGTATTTTCGCCCTCAGGAATCTCTATGGTGAAGTTTGCTTCGGTATCTGTAAGAGGAGCTGCAAAAGCGTAA
>JAVXBD010000019.1:7330-26097 GCA_036660175.1 Christensenellaceae bacterium
AGTGCCTCCTAAAATTATGTATATCAGATTCGAACGATACAGCGGACAAAAAGACTTTGTATTGGTTCGAGTCTGGTATGCTTAAGCAATCACAAACATTGTCATAACTACTTACCTATTATATAGCAAGCAGATGTTTTTTTCAATATTAACAAAATATTCCTTTCCGTTGCTTTTTTGCAGAATGTTTATATTTGCACAAGTATATTGACAAAAGAGGTGCAAAAGAAGTAGAATAAACCCATAAGTGAATAGGTCTTCGGGGCAGGGGGAAGATCCCTACCGGCAGTATAGCCTGCGAACTCTTTAAAAAGAGCCGATACGGTGTAATTCCGTAGCCGACAGTTATAGTCTGGATGAGAGAAGATACATATCTAAATGTGTTTCCGAGGATGACTTTATTCACGGAAATTTTTTATTATATGGAGGAACTTATGAAAGCAAATACAAGGAAAATCACTTCGCTTGCCATGCTTGCGGCAATCTCTATTGTTTTGGTACTGCTGATTCGGATTCCGATGTTTTTACCGTTTTTAGAATATGATCCTGCGGATATACCGATTTTTATTGCTACATTTGCGTTTGGACCTTTGGCAGGATTTCTGCTTACGGTGGTCGTTTCTGTTTTGCAGGGATTGACGGTTAGTGCGGCGGCAGGGCCAATCGGCATTGTGATGCACATTTTTGCGACGGGGCTTTTTGTGTTGGTGGCAGGGAATCTGTATAAACACAACAAGACAAAAAAAGGAGCGCTTCTTGCACTTATTTGCGGCGTACTGATTATGACGGCGGCGATGGTGGTATGGAATATCATACTCACACCGCTTTATATGAGTATGCCTGTCGAGCAGATTTTGCCGATGCTGCTGCCTGCAATCGTACCGTTTAATTTGATAAAAGGCGGTATCAACGCAGCGATTACATTCCTGTTATATAAATCAATCGGTAATTTGATGAAAGGAAACAAAAAAACACTGACAAAACCAACGAAGAATGTGTAGAGTTCTTGCAAAAAAAGTGATTTTCGTATATGATATAGTTTGGTAATATATGCAGTCATAGGCGGAAAATATATGCAGGAGTTCTTTAGCGAGAGTGAACAACAAACACAAGAATTTGCAAAAAAGCTGGCTTACCGTTTAGAAAAGGGCAGCTTTATTGCTGTTTATGGAGATTTAGGCGCAGGCAAAACTGCTTTTGTAAAAGGCTTGGCGCAGGGACTGGGTATCAAAGATTCTATTGTCAGCCCGACTTTTACCATCTTGCGTGCATATGAAGATGCAAAAATACCGCTTTATCACTTTGATGTTTATCGGATTGACGATGAGGACGAGCTTTTTGAAATTGGGTTTGATGAATACGCAAACGGCGAGGGTGTGTGTGTGTGCGAATGGGCAAACTTGATTCCGCACGCATTGCCAAAGGTTCGTATGGATATTACGATTGAACGGATTAGCGACAGCAAACGAAGAATTTTGATTGACGAGGCACAATAAATGTTGATATTGGGTATGGACACAACGGGAAATACGCTGAGCGTGGCACTCTGCAAAGATGAAAAACTGCTGTGTGAAATCTATATAGATACGACGAAAAAACATTCTAAGACGTTGATGCAGGCGGTGGACAGCGTGCTTCGGTTTGCAGATACAGATGTTTTGGATGTGGACGTTTTTGCATGTGCAAGCGGCCCTGGGTCTTTTACGGGAATACGAATTGGTGTTGCAACGTGCTGTGCAATGGCACATGCCGCCCAAAAGCCTATTGCAAGTGTCAATACCTTAGAGGCACTGATCAAAAATGCAGATGGACAGACTGCTGTGTGTGCTGTGATGGATGCACGCAGACAAGAAGTGTATGCACTTGCCAAAAAAGGCGAAACATATTTGGTAGAGCAAGGCGCATTGCCGCTGCTTGAATTGATAAAAAAACTGCCCGAAGAGCCTGTGCTGTTTGTGGGTGATGGTGCAGTAGTATATAAAGACATGATTTTGCAGCAAAAGCCAAACAGTCTGTTTTTGCAGCAGCAATTTATCATGCAGCGTGGCTCAAGTGTGTGCGTATGTGCATATGGGTTGGCACAAGCGGGGAAACTGCTCCGCTATGACGAGGTGCAGCCGCAGTATTTAAGAGAAAGTCAGGCTGAAAGATTGAGGAAAGAAAATCTTGGATGAGATGATAATCAGAAGAGCTAAAAGCGAGGATCTTGAAGAAATACATCATTGCGAAAGTGCGTGTTTTGAAATGCCGTGGAGTTATGCAATGCTGTATGAGGATATTATTGAAAATACACATACAGTTTATTTAGTTGTTCAAAAAAACGGCAAAATTATTGGATATGGCGGAATGTGGATTGTGATTGACGAGGCGCATATCACCAATGTATGTATCCTACCCGAATTTCAAGGCAATGGCTATGCAGCCGCATTGATGAGCGAGCTTTTTCATGAGGCAGACAGACAAGGAGCGTTTAGCATGTCGCTGGAGGTACGGGTTTCCAATAAATCAGCGTTAAAACTATACAAGAAGTGCGGCTTTACCATACATGGAATCCGCAAAAGATATTATTCAAACAATGGCGAAGATGCTTATGTGATGTGGACAGAACGTGGGGGAATGTCGATTTGAAGATAGACGGACTCAACATCAACTATGAAATTGATGGCGCAGGCAAAGACGTTTTGATTTTGCATGGCTGGGGTGCAAATATTGATACGGTTAGACCGATTATCAATGGCCTTAAGGCAACAAAGCGTGTGATTGCATTTGATTTTGCAGGATTTGGAAAGAGTGATGTGCCAAAAAAAGACCTGACCGTACAGGATTATATGGAAATGACAGTAGATTTTATGCACCGATTGGGCTTGTCAAAGACGGATATTATCTGTCATTCGTTTGGCGGCAGAGTTACGATACTGCTTGCGGCAAAATATCCAGAGCTTGTCGGAAAAATTGTATTTTGTGATGCGGCAGGTGTGCGCAAAAAGCGTACCCTTTCGTATTATGCAAAAATAGGCGGATATAAACTCTGCAAAAAGATTGCCAAAGTGCGATGGCTAAAAAAATGTGCAAACGCACTGGGCGTTGATGTGGATAAGAGAATTAAGAATGCAGGCTCGGCAGACTATAAAGACTTGCCGATGGAAATGAAAAAAACGTTTATCAATGTTGTAAACGAAGATTTAAAAAAATACTTAAAGAAAATAAGTGCGCCTTCTCTGCTGATTTGGGGAGAAAACGACCTTGATACACCCGTATATATGGGCAAAATTTTTGAAAACGAAATCAAAGATGCAGGGCTTGTGGTGCTAAAAAATGCTGGACACTATGCGTATCTTGATCAATATGCACAGTTTATGGCGATTATCAATCAATTTTTGGGGAAATAAGAAAAGGGAGAGAACAGTTAGATATGATGTATTCGGATTATTTTACGCTTTCGACGTGTGCATTCAGCATTTTATTCGTACCGTTTTTAGTAATTGCACAGATTCGATTTGCGCACGTGATGCAGGAAATGGGATACGACAACAAAAGGTATCTTAGTTGGATAAAAAGGCATTTTAAAGCTGCTATGTTGCCGCTAATTGTCATTTGCGGTCTAACAATTTTAAGCGCAGTGGTGCTGCAGATGTATCTGGAATATAATCCGTTCTATGAGATTAACGTCATCATCTATTATCTGCTAGTCTTGGTGATATTGTCGGCTGTTTTGGCATTTGTATTTTATAAATATGTCAAGAAAATAAAAATCGAGAGTGATATTCGACCGATTATATGCGAAAAAAGATTGGTGCATAATTATTTGCTTTGCTGCTTGATGATTTGTGCCATTACACTTTTGGTCAACGCTTTTGTCAAAATAGACAAGCTTGTATTCGTGATTATGCTGGCAACACCGTTTTTTATGCCGCTTGCAAATTTGATTACGAGCCTAAAAAAAGCTTCGGTTTCGGAATAGAGGAAGGGCAGTATGAGTAAACTAATCATCATACCAATCATTATTTTATTTGTGTTTTTTGCAGTGTATGTGATGCGATGCCAAAGTTATTTTGTGCATATTCTGCAATTGGAAGGATACAAAAATAAAGGATATTTCCATTGGTTTTCAGAGAATTTCAAGAGAATCATCAAGCCGCTGGCAATCATTGGCATTGTTTTGCTGTTGGTTTATCTGTTTTTATCAAATAAGATATTGATTTTTTCGGCACTGCATATCCCGCAAACAGTGGGGAAGGTACTCTCCATTGTAATCTTTTGGCTGGCGATGGTTTTTTCGATAATTTCTGTTATCAAATATCATAAAATCTGTAAAATGAAAGACGCAAAAAAACCGCTTGTGTTTACAACAAGGGTCAAGCGTCTGTATGCCTGCATCATTATTTTGGTGGCGATTGCGGCACTCTTACAGTGGATTTTTAAAAAATCGTGTGTCTATCTGCTGGTGATTGTGCTGCTGCCGTTGTTGGCACCGTTTGCAAATTTGCTGATGAATCCCATAGAAATCTGCATTAAGCGGCACTTTTTTAACGATGCAAAAAGAAAAATAGCTGCACGAACGGATTTGTTAAAGATTGGCATTACGGGTAGCTATGGAAAAACAAGTGTGAAGTTTGTGCTGGGGACGATTTTACAGCAAAAATTTGATACGCTTGTGCCGCCGCAAAGTTATAATACACCAATGGGGCTTACACGTGTTATTCGTGAACAAATGACGGATAAGAATCAAGTTTTTATTGCGGAAATGGGTGCTAAAAATATAGGGGACATCAAAGAACTCGTGGGGTTGGTGCATCCGCAAATAGCGATACTTACCTCTATTGGACCGCAGCATTTAGAAACTTTCAAAAATATGCAAAATATTATAGATACCAAATATGAGCTGATTGAGGGACTTTCCAAAAGTAGTGGTGTGGCATTTTTTAACGGCGATAACGACTATTGCCGCAAGCTTTATGAGCAGGCAGAAGTCCATAAAAAAGTGCTGTACACAATGGACATGGACGGGGACGTACGTGCAACGGATATTTCGGCATCTTGTACAGGCAGTACCTTTACAATCACTGCAAAAGAGGGCGTGTTTTCATGTGAAACAAAGCTTTTGGGGCGGCATAATATATTGAATATTTGCGGCTGTATTGCTGTTGCACTGGAGCTTGGGCTGACGATTGACGAAATAAAAACAGGGGTGGCAAGCTTACAACCCATAGAACATCGCCTGCAAATCGTGCCGACAGACAACGGAATCACTGTGATAGACGATGCGTTTAATGCAAATCCACAAGGCGTTTTGGCGGCATTAGAGGTGCTTTCCTGCTTTAGTGGACAGCGCTTTATCATAACTCCAGGATTGGTGGAGTTAGGCCAGAGCGAAGAACAGGAAAACTTTAAATTTGGGCAGGCAATGGCAAAAGTGGCAACGTATGCGTTTTTAATCGGTCCGAAACACAGCAAACCGATTTATGACGGACTTGTCAGCGAAGGCTTTTTAAGAGATAATATATATGTTGCAAAAACTTTGAATGAGGCAACAACTGTGATGACGCACCTGACAAAAGTTGGAGATGTCATTTTGTTTGAAAACGATTTACCTGATAACTATAACGAGGAATAGCGGAGGACTTCATATGAAGAAAAATATGGCGGTGTTTTTTGGCGGAAGAAGTGTAGAGCATGATGTTTCCATTATCACTGGCAGCCAAATCATAGAAAATGCAGATAAGGAAAAATACAATGTTTTTCCAGTTTATATTGCACGCAGTGGTGAGTGGTTTTGCGGAGAACAGCTAAAAGACGTCGGATACTACAAAAAATTTGATGCGAATGATAAGGGACTTACAAAAGTATATATCGAACCGCACCCAACAAAAGAACTTAAATATGCGACAAAATTCGGCACAAAAGTATACAGCGAGATTGATGTGGCGGTGCTTGCAATGCACGGACTGCATGGTGAGGACGGAACGCTGCAGGGCTTGTTTGAGCTTGCAGATATTCCTTATACCAGCGCAGGTGTTACGGGCAGTGCGGTGGGCATGGATAAAATCGTGATGAAGTGTGCGTTTTGCGGTGCAGGGCTTCCTGTGGTGGACGGTGTGCATTTTGAGCGTGGTGCATTTTTAAAAGATGCAGATGCAGTGGTGGCAAAAACCGAACAAAAAATCGGCTATCCTGTTTTTGTAAAGCCTGCAAATTTAGGCTCATCTATTGGTATTTCAAAGGCAGCAAATGCACAAGAACTAAAAAAAGCACTGGAAGTTGCCTTTTATTATGACCGCAGAGTGCTTGTTGAAAAAGCGATTACAAACTTGATAGAAATCAATAGCGCTGTGATGGGCTATGGGCAGGACATTACCGTAAGCCTATTAGAGCAGCCTGTTACATGGAAAGAGTTTTTGACCTTTGAGGAGAAATATCTGCGGAGCGAGGGCGCTTCAAAAGGCATGAAATCGTTATCCAGACAAGTACCTGCACCCATCGAAAAAGCCCAGACAGATGCCATCATAGAAATGTCCAAAACAGTTTTTACAACACTTGATTTAAAGGGCGTTGTCAGAATTGATTATATCATTGATAAAGATACGAATCAGATATACGTCAACGAGGTAAACACCATACCTGGCTCGTGGGCATATTATTTGTATGAGCCGATGGGCATTAGCTTTCGGCAGTTGATTGATGCGTGTGCAGAGGCGGCCGTGCTGCAAATGCAGGATAAAAAACAAAACAGCTATGCCTTTGATTCTGATATTTTGGATAAGATGAAGAGGGGTGGACTTAAAGGCATCAAAAAATAAACGCACACAGCGTAGCGAGCTTTGAATTTTTCTAAGTATGCCTAAAGCAGTAAACAATCCGTTAGGATTAAAGAAGTGTGTGCCATCAAAAAAAAGAGAACAATCAGTATCATAATATATAATCAAAAGGAGAAACTTATGCAGAAAATAAAAATGCCAGTACCGCTCGTCGAGATGGACGGGGACGAAATGACAAGAATTATTTGGGATATGATTAAACAAGATTTGTTGCTTCCTTATATAGACTTAAACACTGAGTATTATGACCTCGGTTTAAAATACAGGGACGAAACGGACGATAAAGTGACTTATGATGCGGCGAATGCCATCAAAAAATATGGTGTAGGTGTAAAATGTGCAACCATCACCCCAAATGCGCAGCGTGTAACAGAATATGATCTGAAAGAAATGTATAAAAGCCCCAACGGAACCATTCGTGCCATTCTTGATGGAACTGTTTTTCGTGCGCCGATTCTGGTAAAGGGCATCAGCCCATCTGTAAAAACATGGGAAAAACCAATTACCATAGCACGTCATGCGTATGGAGATGTTTATAGAAATACGGAATATAAAGTACCGCCAAATTCCAAGTTTGAGATGGTGATTACCACCGATGGAAAAGAAACAAGGCTGCCTGTTTTTGAGTATAACGGCGGCGGAGTGGCACAGGCTATGTACAACACAGATGAGTCGATTTCAAGTTTTGCAAGAAGCTGCTTTAATTATGCGCTGGATACGAAACAGGATTTGTGGTTTGCCACCAAAGATACCATTTCAAAAATATATGACCATACTTTCAAAGATATTTTTCAAGAGATTTTTGATGCTGAATACAAAGAAAAATTTAATGCAGCAAAAATCGAGTATTTTTATACGTTGATTGATGATGCAGTGGCACGTGTAATACGTTCTAAGGGCGGATATATATGGGCATGCAAAAACTATGACGGTGACGTGATGAGCGACATGGTTGCAACGGCGTTTGGAAGTCTTGCGATGATGACGTCCGTACTGGTTTCGCCAGAGGGAAACTATGAATATGAGGCGGCACATGGTACGGTGACACGTCATTATTATAAGCACCTTAAAGGGGAACAAACTTCTACAAATGCGATGGCAACCATCTTTGCATGGTCTGGAGCGCTTAAAAAGCGTGGAGAGATTGATAAGAATACACCTTTGATAAACTATGCAGATGCACTGGAAAAAGCGTCCATTAGAACCATAGAAGATGGTGTTATGACAAAAGATTTGGCACTCTTAAGCGAAAACGAAAATAAAAAAGTTGTGAATACGCATGATTTTATCAAAGAAATTGCTGCAAGATTAGAAAAAGAATTGGCATAAAAAAGGATAAGCCGCAGTTGTGCGGCGGAACGGAGTAAAAAAATGAGTTTATATGAACAATGGCAGCAGCTGGCGCAAATGCCGCAGACGCCGCAGGATCAAAAGGCTTTTTGGGACGATTATTTTGGTGCAGAAACCGAAGTGTACAAAAAAATACTGTCGGATACAAGCGTGGTATATGAGGGAACGCTGGAGGAAACCGCAAAGATATTTGAGATGGAGCCTGTGGTATTCTGTGGTTTTATTGACGGCATCAACACCAGTCTAAAAAAAGAGATTAACATGGACAGCCTAAAAGAAACTTCAACAGTAAAATTAGATGTGGATTTTGAAAAGCTGTATTTTAATATGATGGAAGCCAAGGCAAAATGGCTGTTTACTTTGCCCGAATGGGAAAGCGTTCTGACCAAAGAAAAAATAGAAGAAATCACAAAAAATTGGCGATTAAGCAAACAGGCAGTCAGTGAAAAAACAGTGGGCAGAAACGATCCTTGCCCGTGCGGCAGTGGAAAAAAATACAAAAAATGCTGTGGTAAATAAAAAACAGAGAGCGTGGGAGGGAAAACCTGCGCTTTTTTGTCAGAAAAACAGGCAGATGGAGTTTGTGTTTTCAAAAATAATAGTAATTTATCCGTGAATGTGTTACTATCGGGTAGAATGGGTTTATGGAATTAACAGTGGAATCTGGAAAGGAATCAAAGACTTGACAGAAAAAATAGATGTTGCATTTAACAGTATAGAGCAGATGGCTGGCATATTTGGAAGTTTTGATGAAAACATCAATATCTTATCCAACGAAACAAACACTGTGATACGTGCCACCAACAACGGAATTGTCATAGAAGGCGAGCCAAAAGATGCACAAAAAGCGGCAGATGTGATTGAAGTGCTGAAAAAAATGTACAACAAAAATGAGCAAATCAGTCAGAATACGGTCAGTTATGCAATGGATTTGGTAAACGACGGACATCAGGAATTGGTAGGCGAGATGATGTCGGACGTTGTGGCAATCACTGCAAAAGGCAAACAAATAAAATGCAAGTCTTATGGACAAAAGGAATACATCAAAGCAATCAAAGAAAATACGGTTGTTCTGTGCATTGGCCCTGCTGGAACGGGCAAAACGTATCTGGCAATGGCAATGGCGGTGGTGGCGCTCAAGAACAAACAAATATCACGTATTATCCTGACACGTCCAGCGGTAGAGGCTGGCGAGAATTTAGGCTTTTTACCCGGAGATTTACAGACAAAAGTTGATCCGTATTTACGTCCACTTTATGATGCACTGTATGATTTTATGGGCGCAGATGCCTATGCAAGACTATCGGAAAAAGGTGTCATAGAAGTTGCACCGCTTGCATATATGCGTGGAAGAACGCTAAGTGATGCGTTTATTATTTTGGACGAGGCGCAAAATTGTACGCTGGAGCAAATGAAAATGTTTTTGACACGGTTTGGCGAAAATGCAAAAGTGGTAGTGACAGGTGATGTCACCCAAATTGATTTGCCAAAGGAACGTGCCTCTGGACTGGTAAAATCAGTAGAAATACTAAAAAATATAGAGAACATTGGGTTGGTTAGCCTTTCACATAAAGATGTGGTGAGGCACCCACTGGTAAAAAATATCATAAAAGCTTTTGAAAAATATGAAAATAAAAAAATATAAGGGTGAAGTTTGATGATGAAAATGCCTGAAACAAAAAAACAAAAAGCGCTGTTAAATGTATTGCTTGCAATCGGAGCAATGGCTATTTGTATTGCTGTTGCGGTTGTTTCAATCACTCCGCAGACTTATGATATAAAAAAAGGTGAGATTTCTACGCAGACGATTACTGCACCAAACAATGTGATTGATGAAGTTTCTACCCAGCGGCTGATTGAAGAAGAACAGGCAAAAGTAGGGCCTTCCTATAAAAAAGATGCGAATATTACACAGCAAATCATCAAAAAAGCAGATGAAGATTTTACGTCTTTTGAAAATGCAAGATTGATTGCAGAAGACGTATATAAGGCAGATCAAGAGGCAAAGCAAAAAGCGGCGGAGGAAGCGGCGGCTGCAACCGCTACACCGCAGGCAAACCAAACCGCAACCAGTGCAGCGCCAACGGCAGCACCTTATGTGATACAGCCATTTGATCCTGCGCATACAGACTGGGCAGCCTTGTTGACCAAAGAAAAATTCAACGAAATCAAGGCGGCATTGCCCGAATACATGGGCGAGGAAGATGCACTTTCGGTTATCAAAATGACGGCGCAAGAGATTACATCTCTTAAAAATGCTGTCAAAAAGCAGATACAAAAGGACTTATATTCTGGTATATCGGGAAACAATATTGATCTTGTCAAAAATACCATTGTAGGAGAGGTAGCAGATCAGCTTGATTTATCGGGTACGCAGGAAGCCATTGTTTCAAAATTAATTTCCAACGATGTTTATCCAAATATGGTTTTTGATGATGAGGCAACGCAGGCAGAGCGTGAAAAAGTTGCGGCAATGGTTACGCCCGAAGAATATAAAAAAGGTCAGAATATCGTCTTAAAAGGCGAAGTTGTGACGGCGGAACAGTATCAGGTGCTAAAAAACCTTGGGCTGCTGACTACGGAAAGTACGTCTATTACACCTTATTTGGCGGTCGTTATCTATATTGTTTTGCTGTTTGTGCTGTATACGGTCTTTTTGGCAGTGTTTAACAGAAAATTATTAATGAATATTAAGAAAATTGCGATTTTGGCGATACTGACGGCAATTGCATATTTGGTTACGGCGCTTGCACAGATTGTGGCAGTGCATATCTATCCGATTATTTTATTCGTGATTTTGGGCGCAGTGCTGCTGTCGCCAAAGAACGCTTTGGTATACAGCGTGTTTTTGTCGCTGCTACTGATGAGCGTTACTACAAACGGACAGGATTTAATCAGCAGTGACTCGCTGATTATTCTGCTGACAACCTTGACAGGCAGTTTTTTTGCAATCTATACACTCAAAAATATGCAGTATCGTTCAAAATTGGTGCTTGCAGGCTTGGTGGCGGTTATACCAGGTGTGTGTATAGAGATTATCATTTATCTTTTGAAGATGATTAATATGCAGCAGATGTTTTATGGCATGGCGATTATGACAGGAAGCGGTGTGCTGTGCGGAATTGTGAGCATTGGCGTGCTTCCGCTTATTGAAAACGCTTTTAAGCTGACAACACCTACCAAGCTGTTAGAGCTTTCTGATCCGAACCATCCGTTGATAAAACGACTGGTTGTAGAGGCACCAGGAACGTATCATCATAGCATTCTGGTGGCGAATCTGGCGGAGGCGGCTTGTAATGCGGTAGGTGGTTTTTCATTGCTTGCACGTGTTGGTGCATATTTTCATGATGTTGGAAAAATTGAAAATCCGCTGTATTTTAAGGAAAATCAGCGAAACAATGTCAATCCGCATGACGATTTAACGCCAAAGCAGAGTGCCGCAATTATCAGAAAGCACGTACCCGATGGGGTTGCGTTGATGAACAAACACAAAATGCCTCAAGAGCTTGTGGATATTGTCAAAAATCACCATGGGAATGGTACGGTCGGATATTTTTATTATGAGGCACTGGAAAAAGACAAAAACGTGAATGTTGAGGATTATACCTATTGTGGAGAACCGCCCCGTACAAAAGAAGGAGCGATTATCATGCTTTCGGATATTGTGGAAGCAGCGGTGCGCAGCATGGATAATCCATCAAGAGAACAGATTGGCGAGATGGTAAAAAAACTGATTAAGGCAAGATATGATGAGGGACAGCTTGATAATGCGCCGCTTAACAGGCAGGATTTGAACCAAATCACCGAGGCATTTATGAATATATTCGATGGGGTTTATCACCAAAGGATTCAGTATCCAAAAATTAAAATACATGGAGTAGACGATGAAGATAACGTTATCTGAGGAACAGGAAAAACTGGAATTTACGCAGGATATGAAAGATGCTGTGCAAAAGACTTTGGACGAGGCACAAAAAGAGCTTGGTACTGAGTGCTGTGTTAGCATTTTGATTACAGATGATGATGGGATTCAGGGCTTAAACAAAGAGTTCCGAGAGGTGGACAGTGCGACAGATGTGCTTTCATTTCCAACTTACGATCTAAAAAAACCTTTAAAAGACTGTATGAGTGAGATTGATACAGAGATGGTCGACGGCTGTGTATTTTTGGGCGACTTAGCAGTATCGCTGGAGCGTGCGCAAAAGCAGGCACACGATTATGGGCATAGCTTGATTCGGGAAGTGGCTTTTTTAGCCTTGCATGGTACACTGCACTTAATGGGATACGACCATGTTTTGCCGCAGGACGAGAAAGTCATGATGCAAAAACAAACCGAAATTATGAAAAATGTAAATATTGGCAGGGAATAAAAATGCAGGAGAATCAACCAGTTAACCAAAAAAAATCGCTGTTAAACAGCTTTAATCACGCAATCAACGGCTTTTTGCATTCGTTTAAGATGGAACGCAATATGAAAATTCATGTGGCGCTGGCTGTGCTTGTTATCATTGCAGCACTTGTGACGCAGGTTACACGGTTTGAGATGATTGCACTCACCATATCCATTGCTTTTGTGTTTTTTGCAGAACTGTTTAATACTGCCATTGAGGCAACGGTCGATTTGGTCGTCAAAAGCGAATATAACGAGTTTGCAAGGGTTGCCAAAGATGTATCCGCAGGAGCGGTGCTTGTTGCGGCAATCAATGCGCTGGTGGTGGGATATTTTGTTTTCTTTAGGAAACTATATACATTTTCGTATGATTCTATTAATTACCTATCCACCAATCTGCCGCCATACATCACTTTTGCCGCATTGCTGCTGGTCTTTATTGCAGTGATTGTGATAAAATCAAAGTCCATTAAGAAAAACGGGAATTATATACAGGGCGGCATGCCTAGCGGACATACGGCATTTGCTTTTGCACTTTTTACGGCAATCGCTTTTGTATCAGGAGATCCCGTTGCAACCACCTTTGCGGCGATTATGGCACTGATTGTTGCCGAAAGCCGCATGGAAACAAAGGTGCATACCTTCTCAGAGGTTTTGGTGGGCGCACTTATGGGCATTGTCATTACAGTCATTGTTTTTGAAATTGCACAACTGTTTGTGTTTTAAAAAAGGTAAAATTAGAACGTAACGTTTTAGATTGGCATATATTTATGTGCCGCACTCTCGACACCTTAAGAAAAAGAGGAGAAAATATGGAATTTAAATCAGGATTTATAGCGCTTTTGGGTAGCCCAAACGTTGGGAAGTCGACGCTGCTTAATGCGTTGATTGGTACAAAAATTGCAATTGTTTCAAAAAAGCCGCAAACCACAAGAAATAAAATTGTGGGCATTACCACCACCAAAGACTTTCAAATGATTTTTTTGGATACACCAGGGCTGCACACTCCCAAAAATAAACTGGACGAGTTTATGCAAAGCACCGCACAATCGGCGGCACGAGATGTAGATGCGATTTTGTTTATTGTAGATGCAAAAACAGGCGCAAGGGAGCGGGATACAGAGATTTTAACAAACCTTAAAAAAGGCAAAGTGCCTGTGGTGATAGCGATCAATAAAATTGATGCAGTAGACGAGGAACGTGTGCTGGAAGTGGAGGAATACCTAAAGCAGTTTGATGAAAAAATACTCAGGATTTCTGCACTGCAAAATTTGGGGCTTACCGCATTGGTAGAAGATTTAAAACAGTATCTGATTGAAGGACCAATGTACTATCCGCAGGATATGATTACTGATCAGCCAGAGCGGCTGATTGCGGCGGAGCTGATAAGAGAAAAAGCATTAAAGTGTATTGGCAAAGAAATTCCGCATGGCATTGGTGTCGAAATCGAAAAAATAGAGAAAATCCCCAAAGAAAACGACAGAGATTTGGTAAAAATTGATGGGGTTATCTTTTGTGAAAAAGAATCGCATAAAGGAATCATTATCGGGGCAGGCGGCAGTATGCTTAAAAAAATTGCTACAGGCGCTCGTGAAGATATGGAGATGCTGCTGGGCAGCAAAGTCTTTTTGCAGGTGTGGGTAAAGGTTCGCCCTGATTGGCGCAACAAGCCATCGGTGCTTCGCACTCTGGGGTATCAGTCCGATCAGCAATAAAATCGAAAAAATCGAAAGAGGGAAACAACTTGGAGAAACAATTTTGTATAGTCTTGCGTGCAGTCAATTATAAAGACTATGACAAAATGCTGGCTTTATTCTCACGAACGCAGGGCAGGATTGATGCGCAGGCAAGAGGCGCACGTAAGCTAAACAGTGCCTTTCGGGCGGCATCACAGCCGCTGTGCTGTGGAGAGTTTGAGTTTTATAAAAAAGGCGAACGGCTATATGTCACAAGCGTTTTAATCAAGCAGGAATATTTTAATATCCAAAACGATTATCAAAAATATACGGCGGCATGTGTCATGCTGGAACTGATTGAGAAAATTCTGCAAAATGAGCAGGATTATGAGCAGCTTTTTGTGATGCTTATTAATGTGCTGTATGTCATGGAAAAAAGCATGGTGTCTTATGTGCAGGCACTTGCGTACTTTCTTACGCAGGTGATTGATGTGCTGGGTGTTTTTCCGTCGCTTGATGAATGTGTATGCTGTGGCATGCCCATCAAGACAAAAGATATTCACTTTTCGCCTATTGAGGGCGGTGCGGTGTGTAAGGACTGCCTGCCAAATGTGAAAACAGTCAAAGTAACCGAGGAGATTGTGCAGCTTCTCAAGAGAAATCTGCAAGTGCCTGAGCAAGCCATTAAGACAATCGTTACGACAGATGAAAATTCAAAAGCAATCGTGGCACTGTTATCTGATTATCTTTGTAATATGGTGGATATTACGCTAAAAACTATGAAGTGTGTCGAATTGTAGCTGGATTTTATAAAAAAAATTTGCTTTGCACAGTAAAAAACAGCAATGTGCGACCAATTCCCTAAAATTCACATTACATTGGAATCATTATGTAATTTTCAGTTGTTTTTTTACAATAAATCAGATATAATAGTACTGTTGTATATGTATGTGCATTTTTGTGGAAAATAAGAAGTGCGTATGCGAAAATTATTAGTACAGGCGGAGAAAGACCGTCAATCAGTTTATCTAAATTTTTAATAAATATATTTTTCAGGAGGATTTTTTTAAATGTCAAACAAGTATGTATATCTTTTCAAAGAGGGCGACGCTTCCATGAGAAACCTTTTGGGCGGCAAAGGTGCTAACTTAGCAGAAATGACTAACTTAGGACTGCCAGTTCCACAAGGTTTTATTGTTACTACCGAGGCTTGCACAAAGTATTATGAAGACGGCAAAGTGATTGCGCAAGATGTTGTTGATCAAATTCTTTCCGCTATGAAAACAACAGAAGATGTTGTCGGAAAAAGATTTGGCGATATGGAAAACCCATTCTTAGTATCTGTTCGTTCAGGTGCAAGAGCATCTATGCCTGGTATGATGGACACGATTCTAAACTTAGGCCTTAACGATATTGCGGTTGAGGGTATTGCCAAAAAATCAGGAAATGTTCGTTTTGCTTATGATAGTTATAGAAGATTTATTCAAATGTTTTCAGACGTTGTTATGTGCATAGACAAAGAAAAATTTGAGCATGAACTAACAGCTATGAAAGCTGCAAAAGGTGTGAAGCTTGATACAGATTTAACGGCTGATGACTTAAAAGAGTTGGTTGTTAAATATAAAGCAATCTATAAAAAAGAAATGGGAAAAGACTTCCCACAAGATGCAAAAGAGCAGCTTTTAGAATCTGTTACAGCTGTATTTCGTTCATGGGATAACCCAAGAGCAAACGTGTATCGCCGCATGAATGATATTCCATCAAGCTGGGGAACGGCTGTAAACGTACAAGCAATGGTATTTGGCAATATGGGTGACGATTGCGGAACAGGTGTTGCATTTACAAGAAATCCTTCCACAGGCGAAAAGAAATTATACGGCGAATATCTGATGAATGCACAAGGCGAAGACGTTGTTGCAGGAATCAGAACACCACAGCCGATTTCACATCTTGACCAAGTAATGCCCGATGTTTATAAGCAATTTGTAGACTATGCACAATTATTGGAAAATCATTACAGAGATATGCAGGATATGGAGTTTACAATCGAAGGTGGCAAACTCTATATGCTTCAAACAAGAAACGGCAAAAGAACTGCTTCGGCAGCACTTAAGATTGCTGTTGATTTGGTTGATGAGGGCAAACTTACAAAAGAAGAAGCACTGATGAAAATTGAGCCAAAACAATTGGACGCACTCTTGCACCCAACCTTTACGGCTGCTGCAATCAAGGCTGCAAAACCAATTGCAAAGGGACTTCCGGCATCTCCGGGTGCTGCTTGCGGTAAATTATACTTCACTGCTGATGCGGCTGCTGAGGCTGCTGCACTTGGCGAGAAAGTAGTGCTTGCCCGTCAAGAAACATCTCCTGAAGATATTGAGGGTATGTACGCATCTGAGGGTATCCTTACAGCTCGTGGCGGTATGACTTCCCATGCAGCGGTTGTTGCTCGTGGAATGGGTACTTGCTGTGTAGCAGGCTGCGGAGAGCTTAAAATCGATGAGAAATCAAAGACAATGGGCGCACCAGACGGCAAGGTATATAAAGAAGGCGAGTTCATTTCTCTTGATGGAACAAGCGGAAATGTTTATGGCGAAAAGATTGACACAGAAGAAGCTGCTCTTACAGGCGACTTTGAAAAAGTAATGAAATGGGCTGACAGCATCAGAACATTAAAAGTTAGAACCAATGCAGATACACCGCATGATGCACATCAAGCAATCAGCTTTGGCGCTGAGGGTATCGGTCTATGCCGTACAGAGCATATGTTCTTTGCAGAGGATAGAATTGCAGCAATGCGTGAAATGATTGTTTCAAAAACAGTAGAGCAAAGAGAAAAAGCATTACTGAAATTGATTCCAATGCAAAAAGAGGACTTCAAGGGCATTTATAAGGCAATGGGCGGACACCCAGTAACCATTCGTTTCTTAGATCCACCACTGCATGAATTCTTGCCAACAGCAACTGACGATATTGCGGCTCTTGCAAAAGAGATGTCAATGAGTATTGCAGAACTTACACAAATCATCGAAGATTTGCATGAGTTTAACCCAATGCTTGGACACCGTGGCTGCCGTCTTGCTGTAACATATCCTGAGATTGCTGTTATGCAGACTCGTGCGGTTATGGAAGCGGCAATTGAAGTCATCGAAGAAACAGGGCTTGACGTTGTTCCAGAGATTATGATTCCGCTTGTTGGCGACATCAAAGAATTGAAATACATCAAAGACTTTGTTGTAGAAACAGCAGAAAAAGTAATGAAAGAAAAAGGAAAAACGATCAAATATATGGTTGGTACAATGATTGAAGTTCCTCGTGCAGCGATTACAGCTGATGAAATCGCAAAAGAGGCAGAATTCTTCTCATTTGGTACAAACGATTTGACACAAATGACATTCGGCTTTAGCCGTGACGATGCTGGTAAATTCTTAGACGATTATTATGCGAAGAAGATTTACGAGTCTGACCCATTTGCAAGATTGGATCAAGACGGCGTTGGCAAACTTGTAAAAATGGCAGTTGAACTTGGAAGACAAACAAGACCAAACATCAAGCTTGGTATTTGCGGAGAGCATGGTGGAGATCCTTCTACCGTTGAATTCTGTAATGCGATTGGGCTTAACTATGTATCTTGTTCCCCTTTCCGTGTGCCGATTGCAAGACTTGCAGCAGCACAGGCGGTTATCAAACAAAGATAACAACCATAAATGAACCAGTCAGAAGAGCGATGAGAGAAATCTTACCGCTCTTTTTTTTATGTTAGGCAAAAGGGGAGTGAGACGGTGGCATATAATAAAATATTAGTGATAATGGATAAAAATCATATGCCTGCCTGTGGCTGTGGATTCGACTCTCGTCACCTTATGCGATGACTCCTGAAAAAACGATTGAAAAAAAGTATCAAGAAGTGTTGCTGGGATATATCACTGTTGAAAAGGAATATTCAAGTGTTATTTAAACTAAATGAAAACGAGTATTTTCAGCTGAAGCGAACAGCTCGGCACGCTGGATTTATATGCAGGTGCTGTCTTGCGAAAGAAAAAGTGGTGATTATTGACGGAGATGTTGTGGAAGATATTTACACCGAAGTGAATCGCATTGGCAACAACATCAACCAAATTGATAGAATAGCCAACACTGATAAAAGTATCAGCCAAGAAAGCATAGATCGGGTGGAAGCATGGCTGTATCAAGTCAAAAGAATAGTCGATGAGAAATTTGGTGGTGTGAAGTATTGACCATAAAAAAAATCAATGGTAGTATTAGACAAAAGAGAGGTGTGAGTAGTCATGCTAAAATTGAATTCTGCTAAAAAGTTTATTGATGACATTGCGATGGGAGAAAACCCTAAGATTTTGTATGGCGATTTTTTAGATGAGTTTTATCGGTCGAATACGAAAACTCAGCAGTGCATGATTGATGATGAGCCGAGAGATTTCAACAATGTTGATGTGTTGCAATATGCAAATATTGCGGCAACCGTGCATAAACTTGCCAATGATTTCAAGCTTAATGTGCCAAAGTGGGTATTTAAGA
>JAVXBD010000020.1:0-25774 GCA_036660175.1 Christensenellaceae bacterium
TTTGATGCCCTTGCCCTTCATACGAAATACCGTTCCAGGCTGTGTACCTTCCGCAACTTTATACCGAACTTTTCCGTCCAGTGTCGGCACTTCTATTTCATCACCTAATGTCGCCTGTAGCATGCTTATATCCATATCCAAATACAAATCATATCCCAAACGCTCAAATAGCCGATGTGGTTTTACCGTTACATAAATTAGCAAATCTCCGTTAGAGCCGCCCTTTTTGCCAGCATTGCCCTCACCACGCATTGTCATGACCTGTCCAGAATCAATACCCGCAGGAATGTTTACAGAAATAGAACGTTGTTTTTGCATCGTTCCTTTTCCTTTACATTTTTCGCAGGGCGTATCAATGATACTTCCCTCACCGTTGCAGGTGTGACACGGCTGAACACTTGCAAAGCTACCAAACATCGTGTTTTGCTGCACACGCTGCTGACCTGTTCCGTTGCAAGTAGGACACGTACGCTTTTGTGTACCTTTTTTTGCGCCAGAGCCGCCACATTCATCACATTTTTCTGTGCGTGTAACCGTTATTTCCTGTTTGACACCAAATGCCGCCTGTTCAAATTCTATACGAATATTGACACGAATATCCGAGCCTTGCTGAGGACCGTTTGTCTGCTGTCCACGCATTCCGCCACCAAATATATTGTCAAAAATATCGCCAAATCCGCCGAACCCCTCAAAGCCGCCTCCGCTATATGCACCACCGCCGCCAAATCCCTGCGGATCTGCACTGCCATAGGTGTCATATTGTTGACGCTTTTGGTCATCACTCAGCACTTGATATGCCTCATTAATTTCTTTAAATTTGTGTGCCGCCGTATCATCATCTTTATTCAAATCAGGATGATACTTTTTTGCAAGTTTTCTGTATGCACTTTTTATTTCCTCTGCACTTGCGCCTTTATCAACGCCCAGAGTTTCGTAAAAATCGTTAGCCAAATGCTATCCCTCAATCCATTTTTTGTAAATAACGGACGAATGAGCGAAGAAAAGTTTTGCCTCTCTCCGCTCAAAATCCATCTTGTTCATTCTTATGAAGACAACCTACAATCAGTCTTTTTTCTCGTCTTTTTTCTCATCGTCCACTACTTCATAATCAGCGTCCACTACATTATCATCGTCTTTTTTATCTTCAGGTTTATAGTTTGGATCAAATCCTGCGCCGCCAGCCGCACCGCCAGCCGCATTTGCATCTGCCTGCTGGTAAATCTTTCCAAACGCATCAAACGAAACAGTTTGCAACTTCTCTGTTGCTTCTTTGATTTTCTCATTATCTGTTCCTTTTAACGCTTCTTTTACATTTGCAACTTCTGTTTCAATTTTCTTTTTGTCATCAGCCGCAACTTTTTTGTCCAAATCCTTCAGTGTTTTTTCTGTTTGATAGACAAGCGAATCCGCATTGTTACGTGTTTCTACTTCTGCTTTGCGGTCTTTATCCTCTTGCGCAAATTTTTCTGCCTCTTTGACAGCTTTATCAATATCATCATCAGACAAGTTTGTCGACGCTGTGATAGTGATTTTTTGCTCATTACCTGTACCCATATCTTTGGCACCAACATGAACGATACCGTTCGCATCAATATCAAATGTTACTTCAATTTGCGGAACACCACGTGGAGAAGGAGCAATGCCTGTCAAAGTGAATTTACCAAGCGTTTTATTATAGGCCGCCATCTCACGTTCACCTTGCAGTACATGAATTTCTACGCTTGTTTGGCCATCTGCCGCTGTAGAAAAGATTTGACTTTTCTTTGCAGGAATTGTGGTGTTTCTGTCAATCAATCTTGTGCATACGCCACCCATTGTTTCGATACCCAGTGACAGCGGTGTAACGTCAAGCAACAGCACATCTTTAACCTCGCCGCCCAAAACACCAGCCTGAATCGCTGCACCCATTGCAACACATTCGTCAGGATTGATGCCCTTAAACGGATCTTTTCCTGTAATGCGTTTTACCATTTCCTGCACAGCAGGGATACGGGAAGAGCCGCCTACCAAAAGCACTTTATCAATCTCAGAGTTTGAAATCCCTGCATCTTTGATTGCGTTTGCGGTTGGTCCTTCTGTTTGAGCAACCAGCGAAGCTGTCAGCTCGTCAAATTTTGCTCTTGTCAAGTTTAAATCAAGATGCTTAGGTCCGCTTGCATCTGCTGTAATAAACGGCAGATTGATATTGGACTGCATCACACCAGACAACTCGATTTTTGCTTTTTCTGCCGCTTCCTTTAGACGCTGCAATGCAATTTTATCTTTTGAAAGGTCAATTCCGTCGCTCTTTTTAAACTCCGCAACCATCCACTCTACTACTTTTTCGTCAAAATCATCGCCGCCCAAACGGTTGTTTCCGCTGGTTGCCAAAACTTCAATTACACCATCGCCGATTTCCAGCAAAGATACATCAAATGTACCGCCGCCTAAATCATATACAATAATCTTTTGGCTATGATCTTTTTCAAGACCGTATGCAAGTGCCGCCGCTGTTGGCTCGTTTACAATTCTTAACACATCAAGCCCAGCAATTCTTCCTGCGTCTTTGGTTGCTTGTCTTTGTGCATCACTAAAATATGCAGGAACGGTAATTACTGCCTGAGTAACCGTTTCTCCTAAATAGCTCTCTGCATCTGCTTTTAGTTTTTGCAGAATCATCGCAGAAATCTCTTGTGGCGAATATGTTTTATCACCAATTTTAATTTTTCTGTCTGTGCCCATATCACGCTTAATAGAGCCAATGGTGTTATCTGGATTGGTTACCGACTGACGCTTTGCCACTTGGCCAACAAGCCTCTCACCAGTATTTGAAAACGCAACAACTGATGCTGTTGTTCTTCCGCCCTCTGCGTTGGGTATTACGACAGACTCGCCGCCTTCCATTACCGCTACGCATGAATTTGTTGTTCCTAAATCAATTCCTATTACTTTACCCATAATATTTATTCCTCCTAAATTTGTTTCTATATAATTAAAATTTTTTAAATAAGCTATGTTATGGCTACGTCTTTATTTTGCCACTTTTACCATGGCATGACGCAATATTCTACCATTTAGCAAGTACCCTTTTTGTAGTATCTCAATCACGTCGTTTGTTGCATACCCCTCTTGCTCTACCTGTACCACAGCATTGTGATACTGCGGATTAAACTGTCCTGGCGCACCAATTTCTTCCACGCCCAAAGACTTCAGTTCTTCTTGCAGTTGACGCATAATCATACAAATTCCATCATAAAATGCTTTGTCTGTACTTTCTACCGCCAATGCACGCTCAAAGTTATCAATCACTGGCAAAATCGCCATCACCGTATCCGCAACACCGTTTTGAAACGACACCGCCGATAAATCCGCATTGCGCTTTTTGTAGTTCTCAAAATCCGCTCGTTCACGCACCAAAGCATTGAGGTATTCCTCTTTTTCTGCTTCAATTGCACAAATCATTTCGTTTACATCTGTTGCATCAAGGCTTTCCTGTTCTTCGTCAACATCAGCTGTTTTCTGCTCATCGACATTTTCTATAACCTGCTCATCTTCTGCCTTCTCTACTTTTTCCACTTCTTCCACTTTTTTTGTCTGTTTTTTCTTTTCTGCCAATTTTACTTACCTCTTTCGTCAGTTTCTAAAAAACATGATAGAATATCATTTAAGCTCATACCTACATATTTAAGTACAGACAATACACGTCCATAATCCATGCGTGTCGGACCTATTACACCAAACGAGCCTATATTTTCGCCTCCTACTTTATAGGTTGCAGTTACAATGCTCATGTCTTTGAAATCATCATATGAATTTTCCTTGCCAATTTTAATTGAAAACTCCATGTCTGTGGCATTCGCCATCATCTTATAAAGCACATCTTTTGTTTCAAGAAGATTTAAAAAATGCTGTGCTTTTGACAAATCCTGATACTCTGGATAATTAAATATATTTTGTGTACCACCAAAAAACAGTTCTTTTTTTTCGGTATTGATGTTGATAGCATCAAAAATCTCGTTGATGACTGTTTCATGCTCAGCAAGCGCATCCATACACGTTTCTTTGATGATTTGTGCAGCGTTTTTTAGCGATACATTTTGCACCTTATCCGTAATCATATTGGATAACTTTTCCATGTAGGCCGCATCAATCTGTGATGGAACGCTAATCATGGTATCTTTAACAATGCCTTTATCCGTAACATATACAAGCAATGCCCTATTATCCGTAATCTTTACTAGCTGTACACGTTTTAATGTTGCAGAGTTTAACTGCGGTGCAGTAATCATAGAAATATGATTTGTCGCTTGTGAAAGCGCACGTGCCGCCGCATCAAGCACTTGACCAATCTCGCTAACACGTGTATTAAAATAGTTTCGTATAAACAATGCTTCGTCATTTGTAACACGATCCACGTGCATCAAGCGGTCTACATACAGTCTGTATGCCATATCACTGGGCGTTCTTCCTGCTGAAGTATGCGGCTGATCCAAAAATCCTAATTCTTCTAAATCCGCCATTTCATTTCTGATGGTTGCCGAGCTATAGGTCAAATCTGGTTTTTTTGAAAGCGTACGTGAGCCTACTGGAATCCCTGTATCAATATAATCATCAATAATCGCCTTTAGAATTTTTAGTTTCCGCTCAGATAAATCCATGTCACGCACTCCTTTCGTCATGTTTTTCTTTTTTCAACGATACATCTATATATACCAAAAAAAGACGGTCTTAAACCAATTTGTTAGCACTCTTTGCCGTTGAGTGCTAAGCTCTTGATATAAAGATACCACCAAACAACATTATTGTCAATATCTTTTCCATAAATATACGGTTATCATTCTATGAATTTTGTATGAATTGAAGAAAATTGCAACTAATATAGGATATTGCTGTAATTTGAATCTCGTCTGTCAGACTGACCGTTTTACAATGATTTGCTCTGCATTTCTTATCTGATATGTCGTGCGTCTATTTTTTACATCTTATCAATCAAAATTGCAACCAACTGGTTTTGCAAATCAAAGCCCTTTGCAGTCGGCATTAAGCTTGCATCGACCACCTTTGCCAAATCATATTCCAACACTTTTTTCATTTCTTCTTCGTGCGTTTCTAAAAAATCTTCATGAAACTTATTTTGATAATCATAAAAAGTAAAGCCTTTTTTTAAACGCAGCTTGAGCATGATATACTCAATTTTTCTATTGCTGTCGCTGATAAAATCAAAAATTGGATAGTTTAATTCTCCTGTTCTCATGTTTTCAAGATACTCACTCATATCACTTGTATTTGCAAAGCGCAAACGGTCTATGCACGAATGTGCCGCAATACCCAGCCCCAAATAATCTTTCAGATTCCAATACTTTAAATTATGCCTGCACTCACAATCCGTATATGCAAAATTAGAGATTTCATAATTGGTATATCCGCACTCGCACAGCATTTCCTGCACTTTATGATACATTTCAACATCTGTATCTTCATCAACTTGTACGATTTTTTCGTCCTGCAAAAGCCGATAAAAAGGTGTGCCTTTTTCAATCTTCAGCGCATATGCAGAAATATGCTCTGGCTTCTTGGATAAAATATGCTGCACCGTTTGTGCAAGCTCTTTCATTGTCTGGTTGGGCAGTGCGTAAATCATATCCACATTGATATTTTCAAATCCCGCCTTACGTGCATTTGAAAAAGCCGTATCAAACCCCTGTACGGTATGCTGCCTACCCAATGCTGCCAGATGCTCGTCCTGTGCCGCCTGCAATCCAATGCTTAAGCGGTTGATTCCCATTTCTCTGTATGCTTTTAACTTTTTTATATCCAGCGAACATGGATTGGATTCCAACGTAATTTCACAATTTCCAAATATCTTATAGTATTTTTGAAGCGCAGTCATTATTTTATTAAGCTGTTTCACGTCCAATAAAGAAGGTGTTCCACCGCCAATAAAGATGCTGTCCACTGTTTTTTCGTACATATTGCCTGTAAGCTCAATCTCTTTTACCAGTGCATCAATATACGCATCCACTTGCTGTGCGTTTTCTTTTGCTGGCACAGAAACAAAATTGCAATAGTTGCATTTTTTGATACAGAATGGAATATGAATGTAAAGTCCTAACATATACCTGCCCTTAATTCGTCTTTAGTACGCTCATAAATGCCTCGGACGGCACTTCTACATTGCCAACCTGACGCATTCTCTTTTTCCCCTCTTTTTGCTTTTCCAGCAGTTTCTTTTTTCGTGTAATATCGCCGCCATAACACTTTGCAAGTACATCTTTGCGCATTGCTTTCACCGTTTCACGGGCAATAATCTTGCTGCCAATAGATGCCTGAATCGGGATTTCAAACATTTGACGAGGAATCACCTCTTTTAATTTTTCTGCAATTCCTCTGCCTCTTGCATAAGCACGTTCCCGATGCACAATCAGTGACAGCGCATCACAGACATCACCGTTTAATAAAATATCAAGCTTCACAAGGTCGCTCTTTTCGTATCCTTTGATTTCATAATCCATAGACGCATAGCCACGGCTGCGTGACTTTAACATATCAAAAAAATCATAAATAATTTCATTAAGCGGTATTTCATAATGAAGCTGCACACGGGTGGATTCGATATATTCCATGGTTTTAAAAACACCCCGCTTATCTTGACATAAATCCATTACCGTTCCCACATATGTATCTGGTGTCATGATGTTTACCGACGCTATTGGCTCCTCCATATAATCAATTACCGACGCATCAGGCAGATTCGTCGGGTTTTCTATCACAGTTTTATCGCCATTTGTCAAAATAACATGATAGGCAACGCTCGGGGCAGTGGTGACAAGATCTAAGTCAAACTCACGCTCCAGCCGCTCCTGTATAATTTCCATATGCAGCAGCCCCAAAAAACCACATCGAAATCCAAACCCCAAAGCAACCGATACTTCAGGATCATAAAGCAAAGACGCATCATTTAGATGAAGCCTTTCAAGCGCATCACGCAAATCGTCATATTTTGCACCGTCAGCAGGATAAATTCCGCAATAAACCATTGGTGTAATTTTTTTATAGCCTGGCAGTGCCTCTTTTGCAGGATTTTGCTCATCTGTAATGGTATCACCCACACGTGTATCACCTACGTTTTTAATGCTTGCCGCAACATATCCAACATCACCAGCATTTAATTGTTTAATCGGCATGAGCTGCGGCAAAAAAACACCTACTTCTGTGGTTTCAAACGATTTATTGCCCGCCATAAACTTGATGTGTGTTCCTTCTGATATACACCCGTCCATCACACGCACATAACTAATTGCGCCTTTATAGTTATCATAAAACGAATCAAAAACAAGTGCCTTTAAAGGTTTGTTTATGTCGCCTTTTGGCGGCGGCAGTTTATCCACAATCGCCTCTAAAACCTGTTCTACATTTTCTCCGCTTTTTGCACTAATACGAGGTGCATCTGAGGCATCAATCCCTAAAACGTCCTCAATTTCTTTGGCAATTTCGTCGGGACGTGCGCCCGGCAAATCAATTTTGTTGATGACTGGGATAATTTCCAAATTGTTATCCATCGCAAGATACACATTTGCAAGTGTCTGTGCTTCAATTCCCTGACTCGCATCCACCACTAACACCGCACCCTCGCACGCTGCCAAAGAACGTGATACCTCATATGTAAAATCTACATGCCCAGGTGTATCAATCAGATTCAGCTCATATTCCTGTCCGTCTTTTTCGTACAGCATACGCACCGCTTGGGATTTGATGGTAATGCCACGCTCACGCTCCAGCTCCATTGTATCAAGCTGCTGCTCCTTTAGGTCACGCTTTAAAACAGTACCCGTCATCTCGATCAGCCTGTCTGCAAGTGTCGATTTCCCATGGTCTATATGTGCTATAATACAAAAGTTTCTTAACTTTTTTTGATAATCGTTTTCCATTCTTTCACCTCAATGTTCCAATTCAAGCAGTTATACTCTGTCCATTTATATCATACGCAAATATCGACAAAAAATCAACCAATTTCATATGTACAAATTGATAAATATGGTATAATAGATACATATTCATATAAAAATGTAGGTTAGGAGTTGTATTTTTATGAGTGAGTACTCAGCACTGATTGATTTATTAAATAAAAAGGGTTATCATGCCGCTTTTTTTGAGGACGTTGACACTGCCAAAGCACACGTAATGGGCCTTCTTTCAGACGCAGAGTCTGTGGGCATGGGCGGTAGCGCAACCATCAAAAGCACTGGGCTTTTTGAGGATATTGTTGCAAGTGGAAAAACCGTTTTTTCGCAGACACTGGAACGTGAAAAGGAAAATCCCGATATTATGGGCGTATGGAAATCCGCTATGAACGCCGATGCCTTTCTAACTTCTACTAACGCATTGACGCTGCAAGGCGACTTGATTAACATTGACGGCAACGGAAATAGAGTCGCCGCTATGTTTTTTGGCCCGCAAAAAGTGGTGGTCGTATGCGGAATCAATAAACTCGCAGACGGCCCGCATAAAGCAATTGCACGCATCAAAAAATTTGCCTGCCCTGCCAATGCACAGCGTTTGGGACTTCAAACACCTTGCGCAACAGGCATCTGTACAGAATGCGACAGCCCTCAAAGAATGTGCAATGTAACCGTGCGTATGCAATATCCGCCTCGCACAAAGGAAATTCATATCGTTTTGATTAATAAAGAATTGGGATTTTAAAAAAAATAGGGGGATTTGATAATGGATTATAAAAAAACTTATGAAGTATGGAAAAATGCGCTTGCAGGAACTGTTTATGCCGAGGAGCTTGCAGCATTAAGCGAAGAAGATTTATCAGACAGCTTTTATAAAGAGATGGAGTTTGGCACAGCTGGTATGCGGGGCGTCATAGGTATGGGCATAAACCGCATGAATATTTTTACCGTAAAACGTGCCACACAGGCACTTGCAAACAATATCAACAGCAGCGGCACTGCCCAAGACGGCGTGGCCATCGCTTATGATACACGGCTCAAAAGTGACGTTTTTGCAAAAGCTGCCGCAGGTGTTTTGTGTGCCAACGGCATCAAGGTTTTTATGTATGATACACCGCACAGCGTTCCGCAGTTGTCCTTTACTATCTTAGAGCTGCACTGCACCGCTGGCGTGGTGATTACCGCAAGCCACAATCCGCCAATGTACAACGGCTACAAGGTTTATGGTGATGACGGTGGCCAATGTCCTGTATCCGATTCTGATAGAATCACCGCCTATATTGCACAAATTGATGATTTATTTCATATCGAAGAAATGCCGCTTGAGCAAGCACAAAAAGAAGGTCTGCTGACTTATATCGGCAAAGAGCTGGACGAAATTTATTATCGCAAAGTAGAAGCGTTATGCCTCAATCCACAGATTATGCGTGAGCAGGCAGAAACATTGAACATCATCTATACACCGCTTCATGGGACAGGTAATGTGCCTGTACGCCGTGTGCTTGCCGATTTGGGTATCAAAAATCTAATCGTTGTACCAGAGCAAGAGCATCCCGACAGTGCATTTTCTACTGTCAAAGCGCCCAATCCTGAAGAACGTCAGTGTTTTGATTTAGCAATAGCGCTCGCAAACAAGAATCATGCAAATTTGATACTTGCAACTGATCCCGACAGCGACCGTTTAGGCGTTGCAGTACGTGATGAGAAAAACGAATTTGTCATCATTTCAGGCAACGAAATCGGTTGTTTACTGATGGATTATGTATTATCCCAAAAGCAGCGGCACTTTAAAGGGGACGAATTTGTTGTAAAATCCATCGTTACCACCGATATGGCGGACGTAATTGCAGCTTATTATGGTGTAGAGCTACGCAGTGTATTTACAGGGTTTAAGTTTATTGCAGAACAAATAAAAATTAGCGAGCGTACCCATCATGGCACGTTTGCTTTTGGATTTGAAGAAAGCTATGGATATTTACAGGGAGCATTTGTGCGTGATAAAGATGCCGTACAAGCCGCAATGATGATTGCAGAGGCAGCTTGCTATTATGCCGCTCAAGGCAAAACTCTGCACACTGCACTCATGGATTTATACCGAAAATACGGATGGTTTTGTGAGGTTGTGCTTTCAAAAACGCTATATGGCAAAGAAGGCATCGAAAAGATTGTCAACGCAGTTTCAACTTTGCGTGCCAATTATCCCAAGCAAATCGGAGATTTCAAGGTGCTTGCTGTCAAGGATTATTTACTGCAAACACGTACTGATCTTGTCAGCGGAGAAAAAACACCTATTGATATGGACAAATCCAATGTTTTATGTTTTGAACTTGACTGCGGCAGATTTATTATCCGTCCAAGCGGCACAGAGCCAAAGCTAAAATCATATCTATCAGCATCTTCCAAAGATAAAAATCAGGCGGAAGTTTTACTTGAAAAGTTAAAAAAAGCTGCGAATGACTTGATTGAAAAATTAACAGTCTGAAAAAATAGTAAAAGCGGGGGATTTGACAATGAACATGAAAATACGGCATATTGTGGTCTTTAATTTGAAATATCCAAAGGGAAGCTCTGAGGCGCAGGCATTTATCATTCATGCAAAGAGTGTTCTTGAGGATATTCCTTATGCAGATGAATTTATGCAGTGTCTTGAAATCAGTCCAAAAAATAAATATGATTACGGCTTTGCTTTTGATTTTTCCAGCAAGAAAAACTATGACAAATATAACAACCACCCAGACCACATCAACTTTGTACAGCAATGCTGGAACAACGAAGTTACCGACTTTATGGAAATTGATCTGGAAGAAATGTAGTAATTATTTAATGCTAAGGTGTATCAGATGCGTAGGCTGTACATTTTTATGTGCAGTCTTTTTCGCTTTTCTGCATTGTCCCGCTCTTATCTATTTTTCTTGTAAATTTACAATAATTTTTATTTTTATGTACTTAAAAAACATCGTTCATATATTGTTAACATTCAGTTCATAAATCTTCAAAACCGCATGGTTATGCTACTATTCACTCCAGTTATACACCAAGCAAAGCGCTCGTGCTTTGTGCTTGTTGACTTTGATTTTTGTGCGGACTATACTAACAACTGTTGGATTTCTACCAACCTTGATTTGCTAAATACTGTTGGCGGCTTAAAACTTTTAAACCGTGAAACAGTGTTAAATATTTAACATTTATTTGGAGGAAAGAACATGAAAAAATTAGCATTAGTAGCAGTGGCAGTAGCAATGTCTGTAGCAATGATGTTTGGCTGTGCGCCAAAAGCGGAAGTTCCAGCAGCATCAGAAGCGCCTGTAGTAGCAACAGAAGCTCCAGCAGAAGCAACAAAAGCTCCAGCAGCATCAGAAGCACCAGCAGCATCAGAAGCTCCAGCAGCAACAGATGCAGCAGCATCAGAAGCTCCTACACAAACACCTGCTGCATAACACCCATTTGTTTTAAACCGATTCTTAAGTTTTTCTTAGTTCGGTAAACATTTTCGGTTTATACTGAAGGAAACAAACAAAAAGGATGAAGGCTTTATGCTTTTGTCTTTTTTGTTTGTTTAAAAAATTCATTCTCTTTCAATATGAAAATATTCTGGCTATCTAAAATGCCCCACAAAAAGCAAATCAAAAAAAGAGACAGCCCCAACCATCTCTTTCAATGTGTTTTTATCTCTCAGCCAATTCTGCGGCGTGTCGGATCTTTTGATGTTTTAGATTCATTTTCAATTAGTTCACTTAAAATATCTCGATTGATTTCTTGTGTTTCTTCTTTTTCTTCAATTTCTTTTAAGATTTCCTCGGGAGATTTCTCACTTAGTTCGTGAAGCATGCTGTCTTCTTCAAGACTGTTTTCTGATTCCTGCGGCTGCACAAACTGCTCATCATACACTTGTGTCTGATAATCTTTATACTCTGATACTCCTGCTGTTTTTAAAGACGGCGGTATCTCTTTCTCTTCTTTTTTAACAGTATCTGCACAAATGGTATCCACGATTATTCGCTCAATTTCCCTGCCAATTGCGTCTACGGTATCCATAGGCGTCATTGCATATTCGCCCTTTTCCCGCTCTGCCGCTTCCCCTGCCATTGCCGCCAGATATACACCGCACAGCGCACTTTCATAAGCATCCTTGCCTTGTGCCGCAAGACCTGAAATAATGCCCGTCAAAACATCTCCGCTGCCGCCTTTTGCCATACCAGCGCATCCTGCACATACAAGCGTTGCATTGCCGAATTTATCTGCAATAACTGTTGTTGCACCTTTTAACACAAGCGTTACCTCATATTCGACTGCAAATTCCACTGCATATCGAATCGGATTGCTTAAAATATCTTTCACGCTTACATCTATAAGTCTTGAAAACTCTTTGGGATGCGGTGTCAAAATCAGCTCCCCTTGCTTATCTTTCAGCATATTCAAATCTTGCGCCACCGCATTCAGTGCATCTGCATCAATAATTTTTACAAGATTGCCTACCCCAATAAGCCGTCTGACCACCTCTACAATATCGCTGTTGATGCCAAGCCCTGGGCCTACTGCAAGCGCCGTCTTTCCTTTTAGCAATCGTTCAATGTCATAGCCTGCTTTTCGTGTAATCGTTCCCTCTTCGTTTGCTATGACCTTACACGTCACATACGGAACGCTTGACTGTACAGCTCCCACCACTTCATCAGTAGATGCAACTGTCACAAGTCCTGCGCCTGCTTTTGAGGCAGCACGAGCAGCTAAGATTGCCGCACCCGCCATACCAAAGCTACCAGCAACCAAAAGCAGCCTGCCATAATCGCCTTTGTTTGTGTTCAGCTCCCGCCTACCCATACAAATATCTTCATCGTCACTTTCATATACGCACACATTTTCTTGCGTAAGCACCTCGCATCCTTCGTCCACACCAATTTTCACGACTTCAAGAATACCCGTATTTGCTCTGCCAGGGAATAAAAAATGCCCTGTTTTTGCATATTGAAAAGTTACCGTAAAATCTGCCGCCACAGCCTCGCCCATCACTTGGCCGTTTTGCGCATCAATGCCCGATGGAATATCCACGCTAATCACATCAGCGTCAGAATCGTTGATGTGCTGAATCACTTTTTGATAGAATCCCTGCACATTACGGCAAAGTCCTGTGCCAAAAAGCGCATCCACAATCAAATCAACTTCATAAAGTTCTTCTAAGTCTTTTTCGTCCTGCACAAAAATATGATACTCACCCGTACGGCGAAAAAACTCAAAGTTTACTGCCGCATCGCCCTTTATTTCTTCCTGCTTTGCAGCAACCGCCACCTGCACATCATATCCATGCGCAATCAAAATCCGTGCCACCGCAAAACCGTCACCGCCGTTGTTTCCTGCTCCGCAAAAAACTCTGACAGTGCAGGGTTCATACTCGTCCATGATGACATCGCACACGCCACGTGCCGCATTCTCCATCAGAACAATTCCAGAAATCCCCAATGTTTGAATCATATATTGATCTACTGCCCGCATTTTTTCGGGCGTTAGTGCCATTCGCATTTATATTCTCCTCACTTTTCGTTTTTTTCAATAACCGCCTGTGCCACCGCATACATCTTTGCGTGCGATATGCTTACGTGTATCAGAAAATCCCCTGCCAATTTTCCATGCAGCACCGCAAAGGGTGCACCGCTTGTTTGCGTCAGAATTTCAATGCTGCCAATCTTTGTAATATCCTGCGAAAGTGCCTTAAGCACTGCCTCTTTTGCACAAAAAATCCCAGCCGCCGTCTGTGCCTTATTTCCTTTTGTATGAATATAGGCAAGTTCTCTTTGGGTATACACCCTATTTAAAAACTTTTCATCATTCAGTTTTTTTTCAATCCTATCAATCTCAATAATATCTGTTCCAATCCCAAAAATCATGGTTTCACTCCGATTGTTACAGCGTTTACAACCGCTCTGCGTGTCACCTCTATAACTGCCGCCACAAGTGCATTCATATCCGCTTTTTTATCTCCATAGGACATTGCAAACATTGTATCTCCGTCTGATGCCGTATGAATTGGATCAATCGCACGGGCAAGCCCATCGTGTGCCACCTGCGCAAGCTTTGTCGCATCGTCTTTTGAAAGCGCCACATTAGTAGCCACAACACCAATTGTAGTATTTGTACCAATAAATTGATCTTTTAAAACAGGATTCTGCATAAGATAGTTTGACGTGCCAATATAAGCGCCGTTCTTATGCGCACCTGCAACAATAAATCCGTTGTCCAAAACATCTCCAAGCGCATTCACCGCAACAATCACACCTACGCACGCACCATTTGGCATAGTGATACTAGCAGTCCCTACGCCGCCTTTTTGTGCATATTCCATGCCCAACACTTTCCCAACGGTAGCGCCCATGCCCACACCAATACTTCCCTGTGGCACTTTGATACCTGCATTGATACACGCCGCATAGCCCATACCTGCATTGGGACGCAAATCACTGCGTCCAAAGCCGAGGTCGTAAATCACCGCCGCAGGAACAATTGGCACATATGCGTCCAGCGTATGCACACCCATTTGCTGCTGCTCACAATAAATCATGACACCATCTGCCGCAGCAAGCCCAAAGGCACTGCCGCCTGCCAACAAAATCGCATTGGCACTTGTCACCGTTTTTGCCTGTGCCATAAAATCTGTTTCCCGTGTTCCTGGCGCACTTCCACGCACATCAACACCGCACACCGCACCATTTGGTGCAAGTATGACGCTGACACCCGTCATTCCTGTCGTATCTTGGGCATGCCCGACAAGCAGTCCTTTTACATCTGTGATACTTCCAACATACATAAGTTTTTCCCTTACTTTATCATTTGCTTATTGGTAAGTCTTTGCACTTCTCACCGAAACTTCTCCTGCATGAAACGTCTTTATTTCTCCATTATCCGTCCGAAGAAGCAATTCTCCCGCATCTCCAAACCCACAGCACACGCCGCAAATCTTTTGCTCTGCACATATCACCGCAACTTCTTCATTTATTATAACACTTTTTTTGCAATATTCATCTTTTATTGATTGGATTCCCTCTTTTATGTATTTATCACAATAATCAAACACATAATCAATCATTTTAGCGCACAAGTGTACACGATTAATTGTTTTTCCGCTCAGCATTTTGAGGGAAACTGCACGTGATGCAACTTCCTCTTCAAACACTGTTTGATTAACATTAATGCCCATGCCGCATACGATATATTCGACTTTGTCAAAATCTCCTGACAGCTCCGTTAAGATTCCGCACAGCTTTTTTTGTCCATATACCACGTCATTCGGCCATTTGATTTTCGCCTCTATTCCGCACTCCTGCTTCATGGCCGCCGCAACCCCAAGCGCCACTGCAAAGGTGATGGGAGGTGCATCAGCAGGTGAAATATCTGGTCTTAGCACACACGAAAGCATAATCGCTTCGCCTTTTTTTGAAAGCCAGCCCCTGCCCAATCTGCCTTTCCCTGCGGTTTGATATTCCGTTACCACAACCGTTTTATCCACTGCGCCACCACGTGCCAAATTTTTTGCTGTATTATTTGTAGAATCCGTTTGTGCGTACCATTCAATTGTTCGTGGCTCTTTTGTATAAGCATTTACATATGCACTTTTTAATAAATCTGGAAGCTTTAAGAGCTTATAGCCTTTATTGGTCACTGCGTCTATCACGCCGCCGTCTTGCTGGATTGCTTTGATGTGCTTCCATACCGCCGCACGTGATACCCCAAGCTCTGCACTTAAATCTTCTCCCGAAACATACTCCTCTTTTTTCATTAAGAGTTTTACAATCTCTGTTTTCATTCTTCATACCTATTCATCGCACTCTTGATGTCGTCATAGTCAAATCCCTTTGTCATCAGCGAACGAATGATTTTCTGTTTTTTCTTATAGGGTTCTTCCTCTTCATATTTATCCATTAAATTTTCAAGATATGTATCAATCAGCTCATCGTCCTGCGGAAACTGTGCCAGTGCTTCTTTCGCCGCCTCTGCCGATATTCCACGCAAAATCATTTTTTGAACTGCCACTCTTCGGCCATATTTTTGGAGTAGTTCTTGTGCATACACCACCGCATAATTCTCATCGTCAACATATCCATATTCCGTTAATTTTTGCAGGGCATATGCAGTCGCACGCTCGTCAAGTCCCTTTTGTTTTAATTTGGTACACACTTCTTTTTCGGTACGCATTTTTGCTGATACATAGGAAAGCCCAGCGCTAAACGCATATTGCTCACTATCCTGTTTTTTAATATCCAAAAGTACCTGTTCATCAAACTCTGCACCAATTTTCACATCGTTTTTTAATGCCGTTTCTAAATACAGCGCACACAAAAATTCATCATCTGCATAAATGTTGATTCGATTCTTATTTCTAACGCATTCTTTGATATTCGTAATCTTCATAATATCATTATTATATAGGAAATTTTAAAAAAATACCAGTCCGTATTTGCTTAGACTATATGGTTACTATTTGCTTTTTTCATGATTTGATTGTAAAATAGTAGTATGAAAAAAATATTTAGTATGCTTCTTATTATAATAATATTGGTATTTCCGCTTTCTTCATTTGCACAAGAGGAATCAAAGACCATCACACAAGGTACTTCTGGCGATTCAGTCGTCATTGTGCAGGAACGTCTGCGTGAGCTTGGCTATCTTCATTATCGTGCAACAGGAAAGTTTAACGATATGTCTATTCTTGCTGTGAAGAATTTTCAGACACAAAATGGCATTGCGCCCGATGGTCAAATTGGCGAAGACACCTATACCGCACTTTTTTCCACTGATGCAAAGCGTGCACCGATTAACCCAACCATCAAAAAGATTTCTGGCCCTGCCTATAACGGCAAGTTGAAAACCGCTGGCGAGCTTTCCTCATGGGAAAGCATCAGCAAAATTCTGCCCATAGGCACAACCGTTTCGGTGCAGGATTATAATACAGCTCTTACCTATAATATACAGCGTATAGGCGGAGAAAAATCTGCGCAAGTGGTGTGCGTTACAGCCAATGATTATGATACCTACAAAAAAACATTTGGCGGCGGCGATACGTGGGAGCATCGTCCAGTTTTGGTAACGATTGACAATAAAGTTTATGCGGCATCAATTTTCGGAAATCCAACCCATACACAATCCTATAACGAGAGCGGTATGCAGGGAAGTACAACGTTGTATTTCAACAACAGCAAATCTGATTTGCACGCATTGTCCGACGAAGAGCATATTTTATCAGTTATGAAAGCTGGAAAAAAATAACAATGCTTTTGGCTTTTCATAAGTTCTGCATTTTTTCGTTCTGAGTCAAATATCGAATATAACAATTCATAAAACATAAAAATAAAGATTGCAGACAGCAGTATTTTAGAGGAATTCTGCTTCTTTTAGTATGTAAAAAAATACGTTTCCCAAATTTTTTATAGTAGCCTATGCGATAGTTCTAATAAAATTGCTCTATTTCTGCAAAACCGCAATAAAAAGAGAAACAAACCGAGGCTCATCTCTCTTTCTTTTTATCACATATTATTTTCTTATTTCATTTATTCTGCTTTTTCTACTGGTATAGGCTGTGCTTCGCCAGATGGCTTCTCAACAGTTTTTGTTCCCAAAAAATCTGGAAGCTGCATGCCCGCCATCTCAAACATTTCGTTCATAGGCGGAATACTCTTCATCAGTCCCGAAAGAAAATTTGCTGTGCTTCCTTTTCCATCTTGGTTGTTGCCCGATCCTCCATCCCAAACCGTAATCTTATCAATCTTCAAATCACGAATCGCCTCAACCTGTACCTTCATCAATTGCTCCATCTTATCTGCAAGCATCAACATTAAAGCATCTTTTGCACTGCCACCCGCCGCATGGACAATCTCTTCAAATCCAGCCGCTTGTTTTAGCAGAATTTCCTGCATACCACGTGCTTGTGCATCCATTTTTGCAAAAATCGCATCTGCCTCACCTGCCGCTTGTCTGCGCATCTTTTCCGCTTCTGCCTCTGCCGCAATTTCAATTTGTCTTTTTCCGATTTCCGCCTTTACAATAATATCCGCTTCCTGTGTTGCTTTTTCACGTGCAAATCTAGCAAGCTCCGCTTCTTTTTCTGCCGCATAAGCTTCTTGCAGTGCTTTTGCCGCCTGTACTTTTTCTGCCGCAGTCGCAAGCCGTGTTGCTTCTGCCTCTTTTTCACGGCGCAGTGCATCAGAATTGGCTACATTGATTTTCGAAGCATTTTCACCCTCAATCGCAGTTGCATTTGCACTCGCCACCGATACACGCTGATCTCTTTGCGCATTTGCTTCACCAATAGAACCATCACGTACTTTTTCCGCAACTGATTTTTTTGCATCGTTAATCGCTTTTGCAGCCGCCTCTTTACCAAGCGCCATAATATATCCAGATTCATCACTAATATCCGTCACATTTACGTTTATAAGACGCAAACCAATTTTTTTAAGCTCCGTTTCCACATTACGTGAAACTGCCTCCAAAAATTTATCTCTATCTGTATTAATTTCCTCAATGTCCATCGTGGCAATCACAAGTCTTAGCTGACCAAAAATAATGTCCTTTGCAAGATCCTGTATTTCCTGCATCTTTAGCCCCAACAACCGCTCTGCCGCATTTTGCATAATGCCTTGTTCTGTTGAAATTCCGACCGTAAAGATAGACGGTACATCAATACGAATATTTTGCCTTGACAGCGCACTCTTCAAATCCACCTGAATAGAAAGCGGCGTCAGATCCATATATTGATATGCCTGAATAACAGGCCAAACAAAGCCCGCTCCACCATGTATACATTTTGATGAACGGCTTGTTCCATCTGTGTTTTCTCCAACTTTACCATAGATTACCATGATTTTGTCAGATGGACATTTTTTGTATCTTGTCAAGAAAATCAGCAAACAAGTAAACAATAGAATAACAATTACAATAATTAGTGCCAGTGTTTCGATACTCATATCAATTCCCCCTTTATTTTTTTCTGACAACAAGTGTGCTGTTGCCTGATATTCCAACAACGGTTACTTCTGCGCCCGTTGGTATTGTTGTTTCGTCATCTGTTACTGCATCAAGCTCCACAAGACGCTCCTGCAACATAATACTGACCTTCCCTTTTTGCGTTCTATGCTCATGTATCGGTAAATATACTTCTCCGCTTTTGCCCAGTGCATTTTTGATACTAAGCGTACCATCCGACTGTAGCTTTAGCATTGCACGAAGAATAAATGCCATCGCAAACATCGCTACCAGCCCAAATACTACCGCAAGCACAATACTTGCAGTAGGCAATACATCCGCCTTTAAAAGTATCAGCCCCGACCAGCCAAAAATCGCAAAAAATGCAATAATGCCCTGTAATGTAAATAGTCGAAGACCACTGTCCACTGCTGTATGCGCATCTCCATCATGCACATCTCCAATATCCCCTGCATGAAAATCTCCGCTGTGCATCGACGCATCTATGTCTGCTGGTGTATCTATTGAAACATCGCCTGATACATCTGATGTATCAAATCCGCTTGTATCTGCCGAAGCATCCACGTCACCGCCATTACCTGCACCAATCAACAGCAGAATCACTTGTATCACAAGCAGCACCGTTGCCGCAATTCCAACAACTGCAAATATCTGCTCAACTAAGCTCATGGCTTCCCACCAAATAATCATAATTTCCTCCTCTTATTTATGGTTACTTAAAAATCAAATTCGTCTATCATAAGCTCCGCCTGTTTCTTGATGGTGGAACAAAGATTCGCAAGATACATGGTTTTCAAAACCCGATTCAACCTTATTTCTGTGTTTTTGTCCATAATTTTTTGTTCTGATATTATGTTATTAATCAGTTCATCAAGCTTTGTCGCTTCACCAATCACGTCCTGTGGTGCCGTCCCCAAAAGCTGTGTTAAGCATACATAAACGACATATTCCATATCTTGCACTTGCCCAAGTTCTTCAATATGATCCAGCATCTTAATTATTTTTTCAATTTGCAATACGTCTTTTAATAAATTAATCAAAGCAAGACGCAAAAACTGTATTCGTCCATATTTTTTTTGTATTGGCGGGCTGATAAATCCCCTCTTCACCCAGTTTTGTATCGTATGCTTTTCTATTGCAGTCAGGCTTGTTACTTGCGAAAGCACCAATCCATTTGTTAAAAATAGCGGGTCTAAAAAACGCTGTGCTGCATCTTTTTTACTTAAATCGACTTCTATGGTCGTACCCGGCAAATTCCCTATCATTTGCTCACCACCGCTTCATCAAAGATTTACCTTCCTCTTTCTTATTCATATTGCCGATTGTACCACACAATCACATGACTGTCAATAGCGTTCGTGTGATTTATAAATATGCTGCTCATTTTCATTGAATTACTACTTCTCATGTTCTTATTTGACCGGCATTCCATTTGTGTAAATTTTTTCAAACTCATCTGTAACCAACTTCATCGTTTCAATCAGCACAGGCGAAAACAAGTGATACTCGCTTTCAACAATCTTTCTAAAGGCATCCTCGTGCGTGTTTCCAATCACTCTTAAATCGTCATATTCGTGTACCAGTCCAACCGCTTGTGCGCAAATCGGAATATCGTCCCCTGCAAGTTTATCTGGAAATCCAGAGCCGTCCCATCTTTCGTGATGATACCGACAAATATCATAGCATCGTTTGGTATACGCATCGTCCTCTATATCACGCAGCTGCTCTAAAAGCTTACAGCCTCTGATGGTATGCGACTCAAATAGTTTTTCTTCTTCCTTATCAGAAAAAGAACCTCTTTTATACCGAATTTGTTCTGGAATAAACATTTCACCAACGTCGTGCAAAATAGATGCCATACAAATGGTATTGATGACTTCGGTAGTTAATTCGTTTTTATCATCATAATATTCGTAAATATAATTCAGCACCTCTTTCGTATACAAACGTATTCTTTGAATATGTTCTTTTGTTTCAATATTTTTATCATTCATTAAGCAAAGCATCACCGACACAATCAGCTCGTCTATTCTCGCCAATGATTCCGTCTTTTTTTCGATTGCCTGCTCCAGATTATTTTGATAATTAAATAATTCCAATATATTTTTTACTCTGCGTCTGACAACATCAGGTATAAAAGGTTTACGAATAAAATCCCTTGCTCCGCATCTTAATCCCTTGACTTCCTCCTCCACAGACTCTGCCGCCGTAATAAGTATCACAGGAATATGTTTCATCAACCCATTAAAACGCATAAACTGTAGCACATCATAACCCGATACATTCGGCATCACAATGTCCAACAGCATAAGCGAAATTTCTTTTTTCTGCTCATCAAGTATCTCAATCGCTGTTTTTCCATCGCTCGCTTCTAAAAATTCATATTCACCCTTTAGAGCCTCTTTTAGCACTTCACGATTGATTTGCACATCGTCAACAATCAATATTTTTTTCATTGCGTCCCCTTTATCTTCTTTTTCAATGCTATCCAAATAATTGAATAACGCTAACTATTCTTTCATATTTCTCCGATAAATTTTTCAAATCAATAAAATCTGCTTCTTTATTTTTATAATGATTCTGCACCTCTGCACATGCCCTCGACAGTTCGTTCATGGAAAGATTGGCACTCATTCCTTTGAGTGCATGCGCCAAAACAGCTATCTTTCCCTCGTCTTTTTGTTCAAATGCACACAACAAATTTTGATAGGTTGGATCTTTTAAAAACATTTTTAGCAGCCGCTCATACAATGCTTCATTTTGCGAAACAATCTGCATTGCCTGCACCATATCAATACCCGCATCACATAGTTCTTTTTCATATTTCATCACAGTTCGTCCTCCTGCAAATATTTTTTAAGAATCTCATAAATCTTATTAGGTTCAATTGGTTTGATTGCATATTCATTCATGCCATTTTTTGATGCCTCAGCAATATCCTCCGTACAAGAATTTGCTGTCATTGCAACAATGAGTATTTTTTCTGCATCTGCAGCCTCACTTGTTCTGATTGCTTTGCTCGCCTCATATCCATCCATAATGGGCATTTGCACATCCATCAGAATCGCATCATAATATCCACTGGGTGCTTTTAAAAACAAATCTAACGCCTGCTTTCCATTTCTGGCTTTTTTTGTATGTAGATGAACTTTTTTTGAGATTTCGTCCATAATTTCTAAATTTACTTCGTTATCATCTACAAGCAAAATACGCTTACCCGTAAAATCATATTGCTCCTCTTTTTCAGATTTCATGATGTTTGCGCCCATCATATCTATCAGTGTGGTATATAATTCTTTTTTGTAGATTGGCTTTATTAATACTGCATTCGCCTTGATTTTCTTGATAAGTTGATCCTCATTGCTCGCTGACAATGCAATAATATATATGCTGTATCTTATATTTATAATATCAATGATGTTTCTGCCATCCATTTCGGGCATAAATAAATCAATCATACAAACATGAAATGGCTCGCTACCCGCCTGCTGCAACTCATATAACGCATTCCCAACGGTGCTTACACACGTTACATCAGCGCCAAAAGACTCCACTAATTCTTTTAAATGTGTACCCATTTGTATATCGCTGTCCACAACCAGCACTTTTAGCTCTTTGAGCGTATTCACTTTACGCTTTTTCCTGCTATATTTCTGTCTTGTTTCCAGCCAAATATCCATTGTAAATCTGCTGCCCTTTCCTACGGTGCTTTTCACAGAAATTTTTCCCTCTAACATATCTGCTAAGCTTTTGCTGATAGAAAGTCCTAACCCTGTTCCGCCATAATTCCGATAGACCGAATCATCTTCCTGTTCAAACGACACAAAGAGTTTATTCATAAATTCAGATGCAATTCCTTTTCCATTATCAACAACACTAAAACGCATCTCCGTTCTATTTTCGAGAGTCGATTTTTCTTCCACATACAACTGTACACTCCCACCAATACCAGTAAATTTGACCGCATTTGTCAAAAAATTCAACAGAATTTGGCGTAGGCGCATCTCATCACTGATAAATATTTCATGCCGCACACGAATTTTCTTGATTTCAAAATGAATTTTCTTTTCTTCAACAGATTGCTTCAAAAATGCAGAAATTCCGTCCAAAAACTCCTGCAAATTAAATTCATGTTTTTCAATTGTCATTTTTCCGCTTTCAATTTTTGACATATCCAAAATATCATTTATAATTCCCAATAAATATACCGAAGTATTTTTAAGCGTTCTTAGTGACTCACTCATTTTAAGCGGATTATCCATAGAATATTCCATAATTCTGATCATACCGATGATTGCATTCATGGGTGTACGAATTTCGTGACTGATACGAGATAGAAAATCTCTTTTTACCCAATTGGCACTCTGTGCTGCAATCAGCGCATTTTTTAGGGCATTTTGTGTGTTTCTAAATTTTGTCAAATCGCTTGTCGCTATAATATTTTTTACTTTTTTCCCGTTCTCATATACATAAAAAAGTTTGCTAAAAAAGTATCTTTCTTCATTTGTTATCGGATTTGTCAGCGAATATTCATATCCTATGCTATCCTGTCCATCGACATTAAACAATGTCTGCAATTTCAAAAAAGTTTCATCGTCCATATACTCTTTTGCAATCAATGGATTTTTTTTATATTCTGCGGCAGGAATTCCATGTACCCTTTGCATATTTTCACTTACATATTCAATACATTTTGCTTCGCAGTCATACAAAACATATACATTATCCACATTGTCCGCAATAATATGAAACAATTGCTCTCTATGATAAATCTCTTTATTTTTTCTGCCAATTGTATAAAAACTGAGTACTGCAAAAAAAATGCAGACACAAATCATCAAGATTCCAAACAACACCACATTTCCGTTAATATCATTGTTTAAAAACTTCGTTTTGTTTACATAATTGTCCATAATAACAGTAGAATAATTGACGATATGATCTGTAATGGCATCTATTTTTTCATATAAAGGAAGCACCTTATGAAGCAATACATCTTTTGCCTGTTCCTCATCACCCTTCAAGACGAGTTCGATAACTTGATCGTTATATCCCTTTACCTCGTCATAAGCACTTGACAGTTTTGCTGTATTTCCTTTGTTTCCAGCATATTTCACCATAATATGCTCAATCAGCTTTTGTGTATCCTGCCTGTTTTGTTTGATTTCCAAAAGCAAGCTGTCCGTACTTTGCATTCCATTCATGAGGTTATATACGGCATTTCGTTCCGTCAAAATATTTGTTCTGAGCATTCCTGTTGACCGAACAACGTTATATGGTACATTATAAATTTTCTCGGTATAATCTGCCATTTTATTTGTAGCTAAAATAGTAAATGTACCCAAAACGATAACCGAAAGGCATATTAAAATAACACTAATCAAGAGTATTCTATTTGCATAATTAGAATGGTCTTTCTTTTTGCTGCTCATACACACCTCTTCTTTGATACCATTGGTGCATTTATTTATTGAGTTTTATTTGCTATTTAGAATCCAAGATATAAGAGATACAATCCCAACATAAGAATTGCAGCACCCAGCAAAACTTTGATAATGCCGCCTGCCTTTTTAAATTTTTTCGATGTACTGATTTGGTTGAATGCACCTATCCCTGTACCAACGGCTACAATCAGTATACTATGTCCGATGGAATAAGTCACGAGCATTACAATCCCCATAGCAAGATTAACGCCAGAAGCAACAATTGCAACAATCGCCGCCAAAACTGGAGTTGCACATGGAGAGGAAAATGCTCCGCCCAACAATCCCAATAAAAACGCACCGATTTTGCCTTTTTTAGTTGTTGTCTGTTTGATACCGCAATGGTCGTGCTTATGCAGCTTGATGACATCCCACATCACCAGTGCCATAAACACCATAAGAATCCCAAGTATGACATACCACAAATTTCCCATTGCATTCAAAAACTGCCCCGCAACCGAAAGCACCCCGCCTATCACCGTAAACGTCACTGTCATGCCCAAACAAAACAGCAATGAATAAATCAAGGCTGATTTTTTATCGTTTTTATTTGCGCCTACATAGCTTATGACAAGTGGGTAAGAGGACAAACAACAAGGTGTAAATGAAGCAAGCAGACCTGCCAGCAGTGCAATAAATGGTCCTAACCAAATATTCTGCATAATAACATCACTTAAAGTTTGCAGGATTTGTGTCATTTCATCATCTCCAAACTATCCATAATGTAATCCTCAATATATTCATGGGTATGCGCTCCCACCTCTTGCGATATAAGCTCTCCATCTGTATCCACAATAACATAAGATGGCGTACTATCCTGCCCATACTGACTCGCAAGATGTGGATTTACATTAATATCCATCTCCACAAAATTAAGTCTGCCCTCAAATTCTTCTTTTAGTTCGTGCAGTATCTGTCTGACCTGCTTACAATATACGCACTGTTTTGACGAGAACTCAACAAAAGTCGGCAAAGTTTCGTCCTGCCCAGTTTTTTGCACGCTATCCTGTATACTTTCATATTGAGCAGTCACTAATTTCTCTTCCTGCGCCGTCTTTATAATAAAAACGCTCAAAACCAGCAATCCAACAATTGTAATGATAATTGCTTTGCCCATTGCACTACTGACAAATTTTTTCACTGTTTGCACCCATACCTATTCCCAATATCTATTTTAATATACAACTATATTCTTATATTATACACCTTTCTTTCAATCCTCAAACCCTATTCTTTACATTTTTTTGCAAAATAGATTTATGCACAGTTTTTATCTTGATTTTTGTGTTTATTCGAGCATCATAAATAGTATCCTTTTTCAAATCATTCTAAGGAGGCTTAAGCGTCGCTCGGCTGCCTTGCCCTGCAAAAAGACTTTGCTTCAGG
>JAVXBD010000021.1:0-22879 GCA_036660175.1 Christensenellaceae bacterium
ATCATGATAAGTAGAGTTCATGCAGCAAAGCATGGTAAAGAAGGTGAGAGCATTGATGGTACTGCTGGCAATATTATGTATACCGATTTTGTTGATTTTAAATGTTGCAAAAAAGATGTGAAGCTTCAAAGAAAAAGTGGTTATTTTGGTTATAAAAAGCACTTTTATACTGTCATAAAGGTATAAAATACTTTAAATGCGTCGCTTAATAATGTACTAATAAAGTCTTTTAGTGTTGTTCAAACAGTGAAAATGAATTGGTGATATACTGAAAAAGAATTAGGAAGGGTATCATCATGAATGTGAAAAGGTTGGACGAGAGCAGTACGACGAATGTAATCATGAAGGTGCTTGGAAGCAAAAAGTACAGCAAGACAAAGACTTTAGAGGCGGACATCAAGGCAGAGCTTGCAAAAGTTTTTGGCAGAGATGAGAAATATCTGATAATAGCAGTATAGGAAAAACTCGGTTTTTTAGAAGTAAGGGAGTAGCAGTGCAAAAAAGGTTGCGCTACTACTCTTTTGTTTTGTATGGTATAATAAAATCAAGTTTGAAACACAAAATAACGGAGGAAAAATGTACGTAGCATTAGACGATATTACCGTCAATTATGGCGATACAGTCATTTTAGAAGACATCACAGCAAATATCAATCAAAGCGATATGATTGGGCTGATTGGCGCAAATGGTGCAGGGAAAACCACACTTTTAAATACGATTGTGAAGCGACTACCCGCAGAAAAAGGCAGCGTTGCACACAAAAGTGATTTAAAAATCGGATATTTAGAACAAAACAGCGGACTTACCAAAGGCAACAGCATCATCGAAGAAATGCGCAGTGTGTTTGGTGAAGTTTTAAGAGCGGGCGAGCGTATGCGTGAGCTTGAAAAACTGATGAAAAATCATGACAAGCAGATTTCGCAAGAGTATACACGAGTGCTTGAATTTTTCGAGTCCAAAGACGGATACAATATCGAAGTACAGATTAAAAAAATACTCAATGGTATGGGATTTTCGGATAAATCATACGAAATGAGCATTGATGCGCTGTCAGGCGGAGAAAAAACACGATTGGCAATCGCAAAACTTTTGTTGGAGAATCCAGATTTACTGATTCTTGATGAGCCGACCAACCACTTGGATTTTAAAACTCTTGTGTGGCTGGAGGAATACCTTTCTGGGTATAAAGGCGCAATCATCATTGTATCGCATGATCGGTATTTTTTGGATAAAGTTGCGCAAAAAATCTGGGAGATTGAAGATAAGCAATTAACAGAATATAAAGGGAATTATACGCAGTATAAACAATTAAAAGCGGATTATGTTTCGTATATGACAAAGGAGTTTGTGAAGCAGGAACGTCAGATTGAGCATATGCAGGACTATGTGGCAAAAAACTTGGCTCGAGCATCCACTTCAAGCAGTGCAAAAAGCAGAGTTAAGCAGCTTGCACGCATTGAAAAGATTAAAAAACCGAATACAATGGTAAAAACACCATCGCTTCAGTTTGTATTTGATAAAAAATCTGTGGTGGATGTATTAGATGTTAAAAATTTGGAGCTTGCTGTAGGTCAAGAGCGTATGGTGCTTGTAAAAGACATCAGCTTTGACGTGAAACGCAGTGAGAAAATTGCTGTTATTGGTGATAACGGTACGGGAAAGTCTACGCTTTTAAAATCGTTGCTGCACATGATTGATACTTCAAACGGTGAGATTGTGTGGGGCAAAAATACAGATGTTGGATACTATGACCAAGAAAACAAGAATATGACACCCGAAAAAACAGTGTTAAATGAGATATGGGACAAGTTCCCGTCGCTGCTGGAGTACGGTGCAAGAGGAATGCTTGGCAGGGTGCTTTTAACGGGCGAAAACGTCTTTAAACAGGTAAAGAGCCTGAGCGGCGGAGAGCGTGCAAAGCTTGGACTGGCAATTCTCATGTGCGGCAAACACAACGTGCTGCTGCTTGATGAGCCAACAAACCATTTGGATTTGCCTGCAAGGGAAAGCTTGGAGCAGGCACTAAAAGACTACGAGGGAACGCTGCTTTTTGTATCGCATGACAGATATTTTGTCAATGCACTGGCAAACAAAGTATTTGAGATTGCAGGCGATGGGTTTCATAGGTATGAGGGCGGATTTGATGATTATATCGCTCAAAAAGCGGCAATTGTACCACAAACGCAAACAACAGAAAAGGTTTCTCGTGAAAAAACGACAAACAAAAAACAAAAACGTTCAGACGAGGCAAAAAGACGCAGCCGTATCGGAGAGCTTGAAAAACTGATTGCAGACGTAGAACAGGAAGAAACAGAGCTGACCAAACAAATCGCACAAAATCCATCTGATTATGAATTGCTAAGCAAAAATTGTGTTCGCATTGAAGAACTAAAAGTGCTGCACGAGCAATATTTGCAGGAGTGGATGGAAGCGGCAGAGTAAGAAAAAAGACGCACAAACAAAAAAGTGCGCCTTTTATAATAGGACTATTGTCACTGCCTAAAACTCTGGAATAAATATTTTTTCGCCGCCTTTTAAGCAGGATTCGTGTCCGCAAATTCCTGCGGCGGTGATATTTGCAGAGATTTTTGCGTTTAGTGCAGGCTCACGGTTTTCTATAATTGCTGCAACAAATTCTTGAATCAAATGTGGGTGAGAGCCACCATGCCCTGCTCCTTGGATAAACGAAACATTGTCTTTGTCGATGATTTCGCCACGCTTTGTAAACAATTTGATTTCGTCTATCAACAACTCGTCCGTATCAGGAATGTCGATTCTGCGGGCGCTTTCGCCGCCTTCAAAGAGGCAAGGGCCTTCGTCCTCAATCTGATCCCATTCATAAGCCATTTTTGAACCGTAAATGTCAAAGCTTTCACGATATTGACGTACTGTTTCGTAAAGAGATCGTGTTGCCTCAGCCATTACATCTGTATTTTTTAATCTGATGGTGAGCGTTTCCACTGCAAAAGGAGAGCCATAACGCTCTGCAAGTTCCGCAGAAATACTGCCAGAACCATGACCAATCACATACGCAGCAGTTGTTTTATTAATCATCAGCAACGGAGAAATTGCGTGCGTGCCATACCAAAACGGCGGAAAGCCAAGCCAATATTCGGGCCAGCCAGTCAGCCCCATGTTTTGCATATGAGAACCACGAACAAATTGAATTTTGCCGAAATCTCCATTTTCTACGTGCTTTTTTACATAAAGATATTCACGAGTATAAACAGCGGTTTCCATCATCATATACTTTTTACCGCTTGCGTGCTGTGCATCACAAATGGCATGCAGATCTTCAAGAGAAGTTGCCATAGGAACGGTGCAGGCAACGTGTTTTCCTGCACTTAATGCCGCAATACTCTGCTTTGCGTGGTCAGATATGGGAGTAACAATGTGAATGGCATCAATTTCTGGGCAAGCACATACAGCCTCAAAATCTGTAAAACGCATAGTTTTGGCAATGCCAAGTTCATCACCAATCTTGTTTAAAGCCTCATGATTGCGCTGACAGATTGCAACTTGATTGATATTTGGGTGTTTTTGATAGATTTTCACAAATTCTTTTCCAAAATTCATACCAATTACTGCAACATTGATTTTTTTCAAAATAAGCACCTCCGATATTCAAAAAAAGTGAAGCAAGAAGAATAAATGATACTAATATTCTATCACAGACTGTCAGACTAAAACAATAACCTGTATTTAAAAAAAGTTGTAATATTCGTATAGAAGTTATAATATGTATTGTTTAATGCACGACAATATATTATAATAGTAAGAACGTGAATCGATAGGAGGGCAAAACCTCTGTGTCATAAAACCGGAGGGAATATAAGTTTGAAAATTTTTAACTCAATGACAAACAAAAAAGAAGAACTAAAACCCCTCAAAGAGGGGCAGTTTCATATATATGCTTGCGGACCGACTGTATACAACTATTTTCATATTGGAAATGCACGTCCTTTTATTGTTTTTGATACTTTGCGCAGATACCTTGAGTTTTTGGGATATACTGTAACTTTCGTGCAGAATTTTACTGATGTTGATGATAAGATGATAAATGTTGCACATCAAGAGGGAATTACCGTAAAAGAGCTTGGGGAACATTATATTGAAGAATATTTTAAAGATGCGCACGCATTAAACATCAAAAATGCAAGTGTACACCCAAAGGCGACAGAGCATATCGGCGATATTATTAAACTGGTTAAGACACTAATAGAAAAGGGCAATGCCTATGAATCGTGCGGCGATGTCTATTTTGATACACAAAGCTTTGCGGAGTATGGAAAGCTTTCGGGGCAGGATTTGTCAGAACTGGAAATGGGCGCACGCATAGATGTAAGCGAAAAAAAGAGAAACCCAATGGATTTTGCATTGTGGAAAGCTGCAAAAGAAGGCGAAATATCGTGGGATAGCCCTTGGGGGGCTGGCCGCCCAGGCTGGCATATTGAGTGTTCTGCAATGAGCATGAAATATTTAGGAGAAACCATAGATATTCATGGCGGCGGTCAGGATTTAAAATTTCCGCACCATGAAAACGAAATTGCACAAAGTGAGGCGGCAACGGGTAAACCATTTGCAAATTATTGGATGCACAATGGTTACATTAACATCAACAACAAGAAAATGAGTAAATCAGAAGGCAATTTCTTTACGGTTCGGGATATTTTAAAAGAATTTGATGGGCTTGCGGTGCGGCTGTTTATGCTGTCTGCACATTATTCAAATCCGATTAATTTTTCAAAAGAACTTTTAGAGCAGAGCCAAACAGCTTTTGGGCGTATTCAAAATTGTCGAGAAAATTTAGCGTTTATTATAAATAATCCAAAAGAGAATACGGTCGATGTAAAAAGTGCAATCAATACACTAAACACAGATTTTTTGGCAGCAATGGACGATGATCTGAATACTGCGGATGCAATTGGTGTGATTTTTGAATATATCAAACAAATCAATACGATTTTTATGGCAGGCGGCACTGGACAAAATGCACAAGATGCACTTGCGGCACTGGACAGACTGCTTGATGTACTGGGGATTTTAGATAGCGGCGAGCAGAAAATACCACAGGAAGTAACGGATTTGGCACAGCAGAGAAGTGATGCCCGTACGCAAAAAAACTGGGCATTATCAGACGAACTGCGTGATAAAATAAAAGAACTGGGTTATGAAGTCAAAGATACGCCTGATGGCGTAAAAATAAGCAAACTATGAGGGGGAAATAAATAAAAATGGGCAATATGCAGAGTACATTTAGTTTTATGATTTTATTTAACATATTTATTGCGGTATATCTATTGTATTATGCGATAAAAGGTACAGGTAAAATCTACGAGAACGAGTATCCAACGGAGATGAAAGAGTCGCATAATAAGTTATTGCGTAAATTTTGCTGGATAACAGGCGTGCCGCTTTTGGTATTATCAATTTTAGAATATGCGAGCAAGCAGGGAATTTCGTCAATATGGGGTATCATCAGCATTGTCTACGTGTTAGGCTGTGTAGTCGTGTATTTTGTGCTGTTTAGAGTACGCTATAAAGATTATTTAAAAGATCCAAGAAAGAATGTTCCAAAAAAATAATGAGCGATGAAAGCCATGGCGGTTGCTGTGGCTTTTCATGCAAAGTGAGGTAACAGATATGAGTGATAGACCGCAAAATGCAAAAGAAAATTTTGAAAAAGGATATAACTGTACGCAGGCAGTTGTGCTTGCCTATGCAAAAGAGATGGGCTTAGATGACGAAACAGTGCTTAAAATTGCATCATCATTTGGCGGCGGCATGGGAAAGCTAAGAGAGGTGTGCGGTGCGGTAAGTGGAATGTTTATGGTGGCAGGAATGCTAAAAGGATATACCGACATTACCGATCCAGAGGCAAAGAAGCTGCATTATCAGCTGGTACGAAAGATGGGCGAAAAATTTAAAAATGAAAATGGTTCTATTGTGTGTAAAGAGCTGCTGGGCTTAAAAAAACCAGAAACAGACAGCAACCCACAGGAAAGAACACCAGAATATTATAAAAAACGTCCGTGTGCGCAGCTCGTATATTGTGCTGCACAAATTATTGAAGAAGAATTTAACTTATAAAAGAGAATAATCATGATAAAAAAAAGGACTTTCTAAAGCGGAAAGCCCTTTTTGTGTTTTGCTGAACTATTCTTTTTTGGAAATTTGTTGTTTGAGCATAACAAACAATAAAATGATACCTACTGCAAGTAGTACGTGACCAATTCCTGCAATTCCTGCAAGCATGGCATTGGAAGTACCGCCCAATACTTGTGTAATGCCTTTTATAAGAAGCATGATGACCATTAGAAGCAGTCCGATATTATAAAAAATCAAGAATGGCTTAAATTTCTTGTTCTGTGTGATGTCAAATAGCTTTTCAAAAATCAAAAGCAGCAGAAAAACAATCATGCCCAGCACGAGCAAGTGAAGATGTACGATTGATAAAGTAGTAGTCCCTGTAAACCCATTAAATTTTGTAAATTCACGATAAAACACGCCGCCTAAAAGTGCAGCAATCGCATAAATAAAAGAAATGTTAAGAAGCTTTTTCATTGTTTACTCCTTTTCTTGCTTTGATAAAAGCAATGTGAATGGTTACGCCCACACCCACGGCGCATAGAATACAAAAAACAAGAATGCTGCGGGAAAGCACGACTGAAATAAGCAATACAGCCCATAAAAACAGTATTCCTTGCATTTTTTGCTTAAATGGAATACCCGTTTTATCTTTGTAGTGACGGATATAACTGCCGAAATATTTGCTTTTTTCAAGCTTTTGTGCAAAAACTGGAAGACTTGCCGAAAAGCATAAAGCGGCGGCAATGATAAAAGGTGTTGTGGGAAGAATAGGTAAAACAATACCAATAAATCCAAGAGCAGCAAGTAAAAATCCGCAGATTAACAATATTTTCTGTTTGAAATTTAGTTTTTTGACCGTTCCGACATTTTGCGTATCGGAACGGCTTTTAAAAACTTTTTTTACAATTAATTTCAATCTGCGTACTTCGTGAGAGGTACGGATGAAATGTTTATTTGTAAAGTTATTCATGAATTAGAGAGTAGCGGCAACACGCTCGTCCTGTTTCATTGAAGCAAGAGATTTTACTCTTGACATATCAAGTTTAAGTGCTGTTGCTATGCGTGTGCCATAATCGCTATTTGTTTTATAAAACAGCGCACATTGTCTGTATTGCAGATTTTGTCTTGCTCCGCCCAAGCTGCCTACGATATTGCTGATTAGATGTGCTTTTTGCTCATCGTCAAGCACACGAGAATAAAGCTCGCCAGGCTGAATAAAATCGACATCTTCTGTTGGTCTTGTATGTCTGTCAATGATTGCCTGTACCTCAAGTGCAGGTGGTGCAAAAGATAAATCGGGTGCAGGTGTTCCAGCGATTGTATTTGGATAATAATTTGGCTCGTTTGCGCTGTTGCCGTCCACATTCATCACGCCGTCACGCTGATAGGTATATGCCTTTGCGTGCTTTGGAGAGTTTACTTCTATTTGATGATGGTTTGCACCAAGTCTATATCTGTGTGCATCTTCATATGCAAAAAGTCTGCCCTGCAAAAGTTTATCAGGAGAAGCACCGATTCCAGGAACAAGAGCGCTTGGTGCAAAAGCTGCCTGTTCTACTTCTGCAAAATAATTTTGAGGATTGCGGTTCAACACCATTTTTCCAAGTGGAATTAAAGGGAAATCCTTGTGATACCAAACTTTTGTAACATCAAATGGATCAAACGGATATTCTTTTGCCTGTTCAGGTGTCATGATTTGCACATAAAGACTCCAAGAAGGGAAATCGCCCTTTTGAATCGAATCAAATAAATCACGTGTTGCATGATTGGAATCATGGCTCTTAATCTGCTCTGCCTGCTCTGCCGTCAACGTTTTATATCCTTGGTCGGTCTTAAAGTGATATTTTACCCAAAAATATTCGCCCTGTGCATTATACCACATATAAGTATGGCTGGAATGCCCATCCATATGACGAAAATCCTGCGGAGTGCCTCTGTCTGAAAATAAAATGGTTGCCTGATGCAAAGATTCTGGTGTCAATGAGAAAAAATCCCATACCATATTCGGATCGGGCAGGTTTGTTTGAGGATTTCTCTTTTGCGTATGGATAAAGTCTGGGAATTTGATTGCATCTCTAATAAAGAAAACAGGGGTGTTGTTTCCAACAATATCATAGTTTCCTTCTTCTGTATAAAATTTAATAGCGAATCCACGTGGATCACGTTCTGCATCAGCCGATCCACGCTCGCCGCCAACGGTAGAAAACCGTGCAAAAACTTCTGTTTTTTTGCCGACTTCTGAAAAAAGGTTCGCACGAGTGTATTTGGATAAATCGTTTGTTACTTCAAAATATCCGCCTGCGCCTGCGCCTTTTGCATGCACGACACGCTCTGGAATTCTCTCACGATTAAAATGTGCAAGTTTTTCAACAAGATGCACATCGCCAAGCATGGTATATCCGTCTTTTTGACCTGTGGTCAGTGAGCTTTGGTCGTTGGATACAGGAATGCCGTATCCAGTAGTTAGTGTTTTTTTCATTGTTTTACCTCCTAATATATTTGTCTGGTGGGGAAAAAATAGAGTATTAACTGTGCCTTTGACATTTGGGGCAAACCCCGCTAAATACAATGTCGTGGCTCTGCATCACAAATCCTGTTAGAGAAGCGATGTTTTCATTTAGTGCGGTCATATACTCAAAATCTACATCAAAAAAATCTCCGCATATTAGACATTTGATATGATAATGCGGCATATTTTTATGGTCAAATCGATCTGCTGCGTTGGGTATTGATATTTTTTTCAGCACAGACTCCTGCGCAAGTGCATTTAAGTTCCGATAAACCGTGCCTTTGCTGATGTGCGGATATTCTTTTAAAATATCATCATATACATCATCGGCGGTAGGATGATTTTGCAGATGGTTTACAGATTCTAACACAAGTTTTTTTTGAAGCGTGTTTCTTTTTATCATAGCAGCAATTTCCTTTATTTTTTAAACAAGAATGATTCCTAATTAGAATTATATACAAACAAGAAAAAAAGTCAATCTTTTTCTTAGAATAATTTGAAAATAAATCAAAGCGGCAATAGGATTATAAATTATTAACAATGTGTTGCGATAGGTTGATATAATCGTTAAAAAACGATATAATATAATTCATAAGATATTGCAGTGATATTTTGAGTACATAAATAAAAGATGAGGTGTCTAAAATTAAAATTATTGATATTACATTAGAGCTTGGTGAAAATATAAAAATATATGAGGGCGATCCGCATATTCGGCTGGAAAAGTTTTATTCCATCGAAACAAATGGCTTTGCACTTACAAAAATGAGTATGGGTTCACACAGCGGCACACACGTTGATGCGCCGAGCCATGTGATTCCTATGGGAAAAAACGTGAGAGAAATTCCGCTGAGCTGCTTTGTAGGAGAATGCGTGGTAGTCGACAACAACAAAGTACCTGAGAACACAAAAAAGCTTTTGATGAAAAGTACGGATAAATGCGAGGCGATGCTGAATGAAAAACAGGCAAAACAGCTTGTGGATGCAGGTGTAAAGCTGATAGGAACAGATGCGCTTTCTATCGGAAACGATAAAGTGCATGAAATCTTATTGTCAGAAGAATGCGTTATATTAGAATCGTTAAAGCTGAACAAAGCAGAGGCAGGAAAGAAGTATTTTCTGTGTGCGCTGCCTTTAAAGCTGAATACAGACGGTGCGCCATTGCGTGCCTGCCTGATTGAAGGATGGGGAGAATAGCGCATGGGAAAGCCCTTGGGTGCAGTAGTCAAAAAGAGATTGACCTCAGTGTTTGCGTGTGTGGCGGCAGTATTGATTATTTTATCAACGGCTGTTGCGTGCATACAGACTTTTGCATTCAATAAGGACTTTTATAAGAAGGAATACCAAAAGCTTCGCACATCGGCATATGTCGGCGTGAGCGAGCCTACACTTTTTGCTGCAACCGATACACTTCTTGATTATCTGCAAAATAAGCAGCCAAATCTTCATTTACAAAAAAGCGACGGACAGCCGTTTTATAATGACAGAGAAGTGGCGCACATGGCTGATGTTAAGGTGCTGTATCAAAATACACTGACGTTTATGATGTGTGGATTTGCTGTGGGCGCAGTGCTTGTGGCTTTATGTTTTGTGCTACAAAAAAAGGCAGCATTATCGCACTTTTTGCGTGCATATTTCTGGTCGGCAATTGGCATACTTGCCATTTTTGCGTGCATTGGAATTTTTGCAGCTGTTGATTTTAATAACTTTTGGATAGGTTTTCATAAACTTTTCTTCACAAACGACTTGTGGATGCTTGATCCCGAAACGTCGCTGATGATACGAATGTTTGAGGAAACTTTTTTCTTTGATTTGGTAAGCAGAATACTGATATTATTTTTGGGCATTACATGTGCCACTACAATCATATCGGGCATTGTATATAAAAGGATGAAAAAACATGAATATATTGGCAATTGAAACCTCGTGCGATGAAACGGCGGCGGCAGTGGTGCAGGACGGCAGGAAAATCATTTCTGAAGCACTGTATACACAAATTGAAATACACAAGGAATATGGCGGTGTTGTACCTGAAATTGCATCACGCAACCATATCAAAAAACTTCCCGTTGTGGTACAGGAGGCGGTAAGCTTGGCGGGCGGTTTTGAAAACATTGATGCCGTTGCAGTAACAAACGGACCTGGGCTTATCGGTGCGCTGCTTGCAGGTGTTTCATATGCAAAAGGGCTGGCATACACCTTGAAAAAGCCTTTGATACCAGTACACCATATCGCAGGGCATATTTGCGCCAATTATATTTGCCATCAAGAGCTAAAGCCACCGTTTTTGTGCCTTGTCATTTCGGGCGGGCATACACAGATTGTGCATGTGCAGGACTATACCACTTACGAGATTTTGGGGCAGACGAGAGATGATGCGGTGGGGGAAGCGATTGATAAAGTTGCACGTGTGCTGGGGCTTTCCTATCCTGGTGGACCGAATCTGCAAAAACTGGCGGATTTAGGAGATGAAAATAAATATATTTTGCCCACTAGCTTTCGAGGCGAAAGTCATCTCGATTTTTCGTTTAGTGGTGTAAAAACGTCAGTGATTAATATGCTGCATAAATTTGACCAGACCAATGAACCTTATAAGAAAGAAGATGTTGCGGCATCTTTTATGAAAAACGTGGCACAGCTGCTTTCAAAAAACACCTTTGAAGCACTGCACCGCAAGCACATAACGACTTTGGCGGTTGCGGGCGGTGTATCTGCAAACGAACAAATCAGAAGAGTTTTTATGGAACGTGCGCAAAAAGAAAATATCAAATTGTATTTTCCAAAATTGGAATATTGCACGGATAATGCTGTGATGATTGGCTCGTGTGCCTATTACGAATATCAAAATGGAACGACTGCTGGGCTTGATTTAAATGCACAGCCGGTTGTGCATCTTGATAAGCACGAGTAAAAAATGGTATGATATAAAGAAGCCAAGAAACAAGGAGACTATTTATGATAAAAAAGATGATTCTTGCGGTAATTTCTTTGATGTTGATTTTTGGACTATGGGGCTGCGCAGAGCAGGAAAAACCAGCAGAAGAAGCACAACAGGCAAGTCTTGAAAATTTAAAAATTATCATTGATCCAGGACATGGAGCAGAAGATGTGGGAACGATTGGTGTTTCGACGGGCAGGCAGGAAAAAGAAGTCAATCTTGAAATTGCACAAAAGCTGAAGAAGTTGTTTGAAGATGAGGGCGTAGCGGTGGTGATGACACGTGATAGCGACGAACCCATTGCCCCCACAAAAGAAGACGATATGCTAAAGCGTACAGAAATTATCAAGACAGAAAATGCGGATTTGTTTATCAGCATTCACCAAAATCGTTTTGATACACCTGATGCAAAAAATCCGCAGGTGTTTTATCTTTCTGATGGTACAAAAGGCAAAGATTTGGCAGTGTGTATGCAGGAAAAGTTGAACGAAAATTTAAAAATTGAAAATCCAAGAAGAGCATTATCGGGAAACTATCGGCTTTTAAAACCGGGCAATCAGCCAAGCTGCATTGTGGAATGTGGATTTTTCTCTAATCCAGAGGAAGAAAAGCTGCTTCAGGACAGCGATTATCAAGATAAGGTTGCGGCGGCAATTGTAGACGGTGTAAAATATTACGTAACAAAATATCCGATTTCTGCACAATAAAATGAGGAGTCTACTGAATGTTTGTTGAACTGAACAAAGAAAAAGTATTAAGTATTAGTGAGGCAACGCAAATTGCACCGCTGACGCTTGCCTATATCGGAGATAGTATTTTCGACTTATATGTGCGCACAAAATATATACTTGGATGCTCCAAAAATGCGGGAGCACTGCATGTAATGAGCATCAAAATTGTCAATGCAAAATCTCAGGCGGTGTTTGCGCATGAGGTGCTTGAAGATTTTACACAAGAAGAAAGAGATGTTTTTATGCGGGGCAGAAACGCCAAAAGCAGTACGACACCTAAAAACATGAGCATTGCCGACTATAAATATGCAACGGCGATAGAGGCGGTAGTGGGGTATCTGTATCTGACGGGGCAAACTGCACGCATCAATGATTTATTGGGAAGATTAGAGTTTGATTTATAACGGAGGAACATACTTATGCCACAAACAAAGCTAAAAACAGTATTATTAATGGCAACACCTGATCCAGAATTGCTTGTATCTATGGGAGCAAAGCTCTGTTATTCTTCGTCAGACATAGAAAAATTGCAGCAATCGCCCAAAAGCGAAGAATTTATCGACAGACTCACGCAAATGGGGCATTTATCACCTATCGAACATGCAAGTTTTACGTTTGGCATAGAGGGGGTATCTCGTGCGCTGCTTGCGCAAATTACACGGCATAGACTTGCAAGCTTTTCCGTGCAGTCCCAAAGATATGTGAATCAAACCAAAAAAAGCGGAGAATTTGCGTATATTATACCGCCAAGCATAGAGGCTTTGGGCAAGGACGCAGTGAAAAAATTCGAGGATCAAATGCACACCATGCAGGAATGGTATGATGAATGGGTGCAGGAGTTAGGCGCAAACGGCGAAAAATCGAATGAAGATGCAAGATTTGTGTTGCCCAATGCGTGTGAAACAAAAATGATACTGACAATGAATGCGAGAGAATTGCTGCATTTTTTTCATCTGCGCTGTTGTAATCGTGCGCAGTGGGAAATCCGTGAGCTTGCATGGCAGATGCTTGCGTTGGTGCTTTCAAAAGCGCCCAGCCTTTTTAAAAACGCAGGACCGTCTTGTGTGAGTGGTACTTGTACAGAAGGCAAAATGACGTGCGGAAAAATGCAGGAAATGAAAGAAAGACAAAAGAAGTTGTTGAAAGGCTGAGGATAAAACCTTTGAGTGAAAGACTATGAATGAAGAAATCAAAACAATCGAAGAATACATCATCGGTCGAAACAGTGTGCGTGAAATTTTGAAATCTGGAGATCAGGTGGATAAGGTTTTGGTGGTGCAAGGGGTAAATGACGGCAGCATTAAAGAAATACTTATGCTTGCACGTGACCGAAAGATTATTATAAAAGAGGTTACACGGCTTAAAATGGACGAGATTTGTGCAGGCATGGGATATGACGGAAAAGCTGGCAACCATCAAGGAATTGCAGCACAGATTCCTGCATTTAAGTACAGCGAAATGGACGATATTTTTGAGTTGGCAAAAGTTCGGGGAGAATCTCCCTTTGTTGTCATTTTAGACAGCATACAGGATCCGCATAACTTAGGGGCAATCATCAGAAGCGCAGAAGCCTTGGGGGCGCATGGTGTCATTATTGGAAAACGCAGAGCTGCATCACTTACGGCGGCGGCATACAAAGTTTCATGCGGTGCAGCACAATATATTCCCGTGGTAAAAGTGACCAATATCAATCATGCAATTGAGGAGCTTAAAAAACAAAACATATGGATTGCGTGTGCAGATTTAGACGGCGCACCGCTTTCGACCACCAATCTAAAGGGTGCAATGGGTATTGTGATTGGCGGAGAATCAGAGGGGATTGCACGTCTTACAAAAGAATTGTGTGATTTAGTTGTTAAGATAGAAATGGGTGGACATACCACTTCGCTTAATGCGGCATGTGCGGCAAGTATCATGCTGTACGAAAAACGCAGGCAGGATTTATGCTAAAAAAAAGATATGGGGTTTGCTAATTTGCAGCAGGAAAACAAAGACAAAACAGGCGACAAAATCAATTCTTTGCCTGAATATAACGAATATGTAAAAAGAGCAATACTTGTAAACGAAGGCTTTGAAAAATTTGCGTTGATGACCGACGAGCAAATCGTGGAAATTGCGCAGACAGATGCTGTGGCATTGGAATATGTTTTACACAAGTATAAGAATTTTGTGCGCAAAAAAGCAAGGTCGTATTTTTTAATCGGCGCAGATAAAGAGGATATTGTGCAGGAAGGCATGATTGGTCTTTATAAAGCAATCAGGGACTACAATATCGAAAAAAAAGCATCTTTTCGTGCATTTGCAGAGCTGTGCATCACTCGTCAAATTATTACCGCAATCAAAACCGCAACACGCTTAAAGCATCAGCCGTTGAACTCTTATATTTCCCTTAATAAACCAATCTATGACGAGGAAAGTGAGCGAACGATGGTGGATATGCTTGTGGCAACAAAGATGTCAAATCCTGAAGAAATCATCATTGACAACGAGGATTTTTTAAATATCGAAAAAGAAATAGCACAAATGCTTTCTGACCTCGAAAAGAGGGTGCTGGCTTATTATCTGCAAGGGAAATCCTATCAAGAAATTGCAAAAGCAATGGGGCGGCATGAAAAATCAATTGATAATGCGCTGCAGCGTGCAAAGGGGAAAATAGATAAACATCTTGCAGAAAAAGAGCAACAATAAACAAAAAACGAGAGAAAAGGAAGCTGCTTTGAAGGCGCAAAACTTGACAAAACCTGCAATATCTATATAATAGATGTATTGGTTTACGAATCAAAAATCTTTTTTTTCAAATCAATAAAACACTGCAAAAGCGTACAAAGAATGAACGCATAGGCAGTTCGGGAGGGAAAAATTAATGGCAAACGACGTAGTACTCACACACCAAGGTGTAAAAGAACTTGAGGCGAAATTAGAATATTTAAAAACAATCAGAAGGCTTGAGATTGCAGAAGAAATTAAAGTGGCAAGGGCTTTTGGCGATATTTCGGAGAATGCGGAATATGATGAAGCAAAAAACGAACAGGCAAGAATCGAAGGCGAGATTGTATCTATTGAAAAAATGCTGAGAAACGCCGTTGTTGTCGATCAAGATGATGTTGATGTGCAAAAAGTAAACGTTGGCACAACCGTCAAAGTGTATGATAAAGAGTTTGATGAGGAAATGGAGTATCAAATCGTTGGCTCTGTGGAGGCAGATCTTTCATTAAACAAGATTTCAAACGAATCACCTGTCGGCAAAGCATTAATCGGTAAAAAAATTGGGAATACAGTAAGAGTGGAAACACCTGGCGGTATTGTAAAATATAAAATATTGGATATTTATAAATAATTAGGAAATCGACGATGAGGAGTTTTCAAATGGCAGAGCAAGAGAACATAGATCAGCAAGAACTGAGCGAGATTTTACGTGTACGCAGAGAAAAATTAGAGAGCCTTAAAAGTGATGGGCAAGATCCTTATCAAATTACTTTTTTTGATAAGAAAAATTCATCTGTGGAAATTATCGAAAAATTTGATGATTTTGAGGGAAAAGAAGTTTCGGTTGCAGGAAGAATCATTTCTAAAAGAGTGATGGGTAAGGCGAGCTTTTTTCATATTTTGGATGGACACGGAAAAATTCAAGTATATGCCAGAAAAGACGTGATGGGCGAAGAACCCTATACGGAATATAAGCGTATGGACATAGGTGATATTGTTGGTATTTCTGGTGAGGCATTTCAGACAAATGCCGGCGAAGTGACTGTAAAGGCACATCAAATCACATTGCTGTCAAAATCGTTGCAGCCGCTGCCAGAAAAATGGCATGGGCTAAAAGATACGGATATTCGGTATCGTCAAAGGTATGTCGATTTAATTGTGAATCCTGAAGTCAAGGAAACATTTTATGCACGTTCAAGAATTATTAAATGTGTACGTGATTTTTTGGATATGCAGGATTATATTGAGGTGGAAACACCCATTCTTCAGCCAAGCGCAGGCGGTGCGGCGGCAAAGCCGTTTATCACGCATCACAACACGCTGGATATGGATATGTATTTGCGTATTGCCACAGAATTGCACTTAAAACGTCTGATTGTAGGCGGATTTGAAAGAGTATACGAAATTGGCAGAATCTTTCGCAATGAAGGAATGAGTCCACGACACAATCCAGAGTTTACAACTGTTGAGCTTTATCAAGCATATACAGACTATAAAGGCATGATGGATTTATGCGAAAAATTATTTATCTATTGTGCAGAAAAAGTGCTGGGCAAAGATGTTCTGACTTATCAAGAAACGCAAATCAGCCTAAAAGCTCCATGGAAGCGCATGACAATGGTTGATGCGGTTTTGGAATATGCAGGTGTTGATTTTTCAAAATGTGAAAGTGATGAGCAGGCAAGGACAATTGCTAAAAAGGCAGGAATCGTCTTTGAGGGAAATCTTACAAGAGGCGAGCTTTTGAATGAAGCTTTTGAACAAAAAGTTGAAGAGAACTTGATACAGCCGACATTTATCTGCGATTATCCAATCGAAGTATCACCGTTGGCAAAGAAAATAAAAGACTCAGATTGGCTTACAGAACGGTTTGAACTGTTTGTTACGGGCAGAGAAATCGCAAATGCTTTTTCAGAGCTGAATGATCCTGATGACCAAAGAGAGCGGTTTTTAGATCAGGTAAGAAAGCGTGAAGCGGGTGATGATGAAGCAAACATGATGGACGAAGATTTTATCACCGCACTGGAATATGCAATGCCACCAACAGGTGGTATGGGAATCGGCATAGATAGAATGGTAATGCTGATGACGGACTGCTTTTCAATCAAAGATGTTTTGCTGTTTCCAACCATGAAGCCAAGGGCATAAGCGGAGAAAGATTTATGGCAAGTGATGGGTCTGTAAGGGCGGCAAGAGGCGTTTTGTACGTCATATCGTGTATAGCAATTGTAATTGTGGTAATCGCAATTATATTTGTTTCCTTTAATACGGCGATGAATACAACCAACATCAATATGGTTTTAAAAGATGCTTTTGCAAAAAGAGTGCAGGTGGTGTTAGTGCCAAAAGAAGATGGATCAGATCAGCAGATGCTGTCTAATTTGTTTACGCAAAAATTTCTTTCCTCCGATGAGGCACTCAATGGAAATGAATACAAAGATTATAAGATTTTAAATTATTATCAGCGTGCAGAAATAGACGGAGGCTGGGTGTGGCCGTGGCAGACAAGCGCAACGGTAAAAGTCAAAGAAACAGTTGTGGATATTGCGGGAGAATTAAAGCCTGAGCTGATAGCAGAAAAAATTGATGATAATGGGAATGTCATCATTACGGGTGAAGATGCAGTAAAAATAAAACCGCCTGCGTGGAAGAATGCGGTTTATGAAGTCGAGATGAAAAAAATAAATGATTCATGGAAGATAAATTCCATACGGTTTTTGGATGATGTGGTGTTGCCAAGTGCCTCACCCACGCAAAGCGAAAACGTGTTGGAACAGCCAACAGCAACCACTACACCAGCGGAATAAAAAAGGTACAGTCAATAAGCCTGCCAAGCAAGTGGGCTTTTTGTTTTTTTAGATGAAGAAGTAGAACGGTTAGGGCTTTTGCTGTTCGTATGAGGATCAACAATGAACAAAAAGATTTTTTTAGCACCTCTGGCAGGAATTACTGACAGTGCAATGCGTGAAGTGTGCATTGATTGCGGTGCGCAAATGACCTACACAGAGATGATAAGTGCAAAGGGGATTGCCTATAAAAATGCACGTACACATGAACTTTTGGTATTAAGTGACAAAGAAGCAAAAGTAGGGGTGCAGATTTTTGGAAATGATCCAGATATTATGGCGGATACTGCTAAAAATGTGCAGGACATGCTTCAGGAACGATTGTATTGCATAGACATTAATATGGGTTGCCCAGCACCAAAAATTGTGAATAATGGAGAGGGAAGCGCACTGATGAAAAATCTGCCGCTTGCTTCAAAAATTATAGCTTCTGTGAAAAAGTCAATTGATGTGCCGCTAAGTGTAAAATTTCGTAAGGGTTTTGATGAAACGTCTATAAACGGAGTGGAATTTGCGTGTATGGCACAGGATAGCGGTGCAGATATTGTAACGATACATGGCAGAACACGCAAGCAGTATTACAGCGGCAAGGCGGACATGGAAATTATTAGGCAGATCAAGCAGGCGGTGCATATCAAAGTGATTGGAAATGGAGATATTTTTACACCGCAGGACGCAAAGGAAATGTTTGAATATACAGGCTGTGATGGTGTGATGGTGGCACGAGGTGCAATAGGAAATCCATTCATATTTACACAAATTGCAGAATATCTAAAAACGGGAGAAATTAAAACCTATCCAACGCAGGAAGACAGAATTAAAATGTGTTTGCGGCAGGCGCAGTTAACCGTAAAAAACAAAGGAGAACAGCAGGCAATCAAGCAAATGCGTACGCATGCTTCGCATTATATCAAAGGTATGAAAGATGCGGCAAAAATACGAACAAAAGTAGTGCTGGCAAATACGTATGATGAATTAGAGGAAATACTTAGAGGATTTCTGCAAAAATAGGTTGCATTTTGATGTGCCACGTGCTATCATATATCCGTTACATATATAAATTGGAGGTATACTTATGGAGATTTTGTCTCTGGTAATTAAAATAATATTGGTGGTTTTTTCTATTTTCTTAATTGCAGTTGTTTTGTTGCAATCAGGAGCAAAAACAGGTGTTCCTGGAGCTATTGGTGGTGGCGCAGAGCAAATGTGGGGAAAGAAAAAGGCACGTGGAATGGACGCTTTGTTGATTAGATTAACAAAAGTAGCGGCTATTGGGTTCATGGTTCTGGCGCTATTGCTGGTCATCATGCAGAAGTATTGGATGTAAATAAAATACGGATTTATTGAACACCCTCGGGTGTTCTTTTTTTACAAAGGATATAAGTCGGGATACTGACAATCAAGAATCATTGAAAATAAAAAGCAGGAGAAAAATTTGAATAAAAAAATTTTGGACGAAATAAAAGACAAAAAAATAATCAACGCACAGCAACTGGCAAAAAACTTAAATATGCCTTTGCAGGACGTACAGCATACATTAGAACAATTGACGGAGGAATATGAAGTATGCCTTGTAAAAAACCAAAAATATACACTGGCAGGCACGCAAGGGCTATATAAAGGCATACTGGAGTGCAAACAGGCAGGCTTTGCTTTTTTGCGCACACCAGACGATATAGATGATATTTTTGTAGCACCCACCAATAAGGGCGGCGCATTCAATAACGAAATGGTATTGGTAAAACTTGATACGCATAAAACAGATGGAAAGAGCATGGAGGGGAAAGTCATCAAAGTGCTGTCGCCATTGCCAGTAGAAACAGTAGGAACGGCACAGGTAAAGGGAAAAACGGTATTTGTTGTAAGTGACGAGGTCGGTGTTCCAGATATTTATATTCCAAAATCAAAATCAAAAGGTGCATTGGATAGACAAAAAGTAGTGGTCAATATCACACGCAGACAATCGCAGAACAAGAGTCCAGAGGGCGAAATTGTGGAAGTACTGGGAGATTCAAAGGATTCCGCAGTGGAAATTCTTGCTTATGCCCGTAGGTTTGGGCTGAATGCAGATTTTGATGAAGAATGCAGCAAGCAGGCAAAAAAACTTGAAAAAGAAGAACTTGATTTATCAGATAGAATTGATTTGCGTAAAGAGCTGATTTTTACAATTGATGGAGATGATGCAAAGGATTTGGATGATGCAGTGTCGCTCAAAAAACTGAAGAACGGAAATGTGGAGTTAGGTGTGCATATTGCGGATGTCAGTCATTATGTAAGATACCAAACACCTCTTGATAAAGAAGCACTAAAGCGTGGTACTAGCGTGTATATGGTGGATAGAGTGGTGCCAATGCTGCCTAAGGAGCTGTCCAACAATCTTTGCTCTCTTAACCCTCATACCGATAAACTAACGCTGTCGTGCCTAATGGAGATTGATGACAAAGGCGAGGTTGTGAAGCACAGAGTTGAAAAAACAGTGATTAATTCAAGCTATCGGTTGACCTACAATGGTGTAAACGAGGTGCTTGCGGATCATTGCGCAAAAGAATATAAAAAAATTAAAAAAACATTGTTTAAGATGAACGACCTTGCAAAACAATTGCGTCAGCGCAGGAATGAGCGAGGCAGCATTGATTTTGATATTGACGAGGCAAGCATTATTTTAGATGATAAAGGTGCGCCGATTGATGTAAAAGTCAGAGAACGTGGAGATGCGGAAAAACTGATAGAAGAGTTCATGCTAAAGGCAAATATTACGGTTGCAGAACAATGCTTTCATATGGAAATTCCGTTTTTATATCGTGTTCATGAGCAGCCAGATGCAGATAAAATGAAAGAATTGGCAATTTTTCTGAGTAATTTTGGGATTAAGCTAAAAGGCTCTGAGAATATTACACCGCATGCCATACAGGAAGTACTAACACAGGTAGAGGATACGCCGCAGTCGTGTATTGTAAACACTGTGACGTTGCGTGCGCTTAAAAAAGCGAGATATGCAACAGAACCGATTGCGCATTTTGGGCTTGCAGCAGACCAGTACTGTCATTTCACATCGCCCATCAGACGCTATCCAGATTTACAGGTACACCGCATTCTAAAGTCGATTATCGCAGGAAAGCTAACAGCGAAAAACATTGCACATCTTGAAGAAATACTGCCGGAAGTTGCAAAGCAAACAAGTGCTAAAGAGAGAAATGCAATTGAGGCGGAGCGAGCGGTTTCTGACTTAAAAATGACAGAATATATGGTAAAACATATCGGAGAAACCTTTGATGGTGTGGTGTCAGGTGTAACGAAATTTGGCATTTTTGTAGAGCTGAGCAACACAATCGAGGGAATGATTCCTTTGGCACAGATGAAAGACGATTATTATATCTATGATGAAAAAAATTATTGTGTTATTGGGGAACATACAAAAAAGCGTATCACGCTTGGGGATAAAACCACCATCAAAGTGGTAAGCACAGATGTATCAGCAGGAAGAATTGAGTTTGCGTTTGCGTAAATTCAGTGTATAATAAAATAGTTATACGAGGTAAAGACCTATGATTGGCGAAAAATTGCTTGCACAGAATAAAAAGGCATGGCATGATTATTTTATAGAAGATAAATACGAAGCGGGGGTTGCGCTGATTGGCACAGAAGTAAAATCGTGCAGAATGAGCAAAGTAAACCTAAGAGATTCGTATGTCCAAATAAAAAATGCAGAAGCTTTTATCAATAATATGCACATTAGTCCTTATGAAAAAGGCAATATTTTTAATCATGATCCGATGCGTAGCAGAAAGTTGCTGCTGCATAAGCAAGAAATCACAAAGCTGTTGGGGTTGGTTACACAAAAAGGGTTTACGCTGATTCCGTTAAGAATGTATTTTAAGCACGGAAAGATCAAACTGGAAATTGGCCTTTGTAAGGGAAAACATCAGTATGATAAGCGACAGGATTTAAAGGAAAAAGCAGTAAAACGGGATATAGAAAGGCACGTGCGATAAAATGAGTATATTTGAGATTATTATGTTATGTTGTTTTGGAGCGGCATGGCCAGCATCTATTTACCGTTCTTACACTTCAAGAAGCACGAAAGGAAAAAGCTTAGTGTTTTTGATTGTTATTCTAATTGGATATGTTGCGGGAATGTTGCACAAGTTGTATTTTGCATTTGATTTTGTCATTTATCTGTATGCTCTAAACTTTATTATGGTGTTGATTGATTTGATGTTGTACTTTAGAAATAAACGCTTGGAAAAAGAGAGCGAAAAGCAGCCAAATATGATATAATAAATAATATGCAAAGCAAGACTCTGCCAAATTGCAGAGGAAATGACTATATTTGCTATTGCAAAGAGGATATAGTCAAAATCTCACATGGGGGCGTACATGGTTTCGACGGGGGCATTTGTGAGGATAATAAGCAAGCTGCAGTTCAGGACGCTGCACAAAAAAGCCTGATTTTAAAATAATTGCAAAAACAAATAAAACGGTAGAGTTTGGTTCGCCAGCTCTACTAGCTGCTTAATAATAAAGTAGCCTTCTGACTGTGTTTTTCCTGTTTGGATACAGTTCGGGAGCAAATTAAAAATGGGGTACTACATTGCTTAAGCTTTGCGGCAATGCAGATTTTATGAAGCTACTTCTTTTTTGTCGTTGTGGTTATGGAGCTTAAAAGAAGAAAATAAATCTAAACCAATAAGCTTGTAGAAAGTTATCCGGGCAGGCTCTCGGACAGGGGTTCGACTCCCCTCGCCTCCACCATACTAACTACCATCTATTGATAAAAAATAGATGGTAGTTTTTTCTTTGCATAAAATCGCAAAAAAGGCTCTGCTATCACGTTTTTATCTGTATAATATTCATTTTATCATTTTGTGTTAGTCTTAAAATGGTGCTTTTAGTGCAAAGGCAAGATATGAACCCTAAGTAAAACACAGGGGTAATCGTTAAAAAGTAGGGGTGTTTCATTTTACTGGTTTCAAATTTAACGATTTGGTTGCAAAATAAAAAACAGCTCGCAGATTTTTCAATCACAAGCTGTTTTTCTTAATAGGTTAGTTTTCGATTT
>JAVXBD010000022.1:0-20355 GCA_036660175.1 Christensenellaceae bacterium
TTTATGAAGAACTCTGCTGTTTTTAGCATACAAGAAATAGGTGCTTTCTGACGGCGATATAAACGATAGACGACCGCCGCCTATGATGAATGGAAACAGTGAAAAACATGCTAAATTTGTGTGCGAGTATAGGGCTTGCAAACAGATAAAAAACGAATGAAAAAGTAACAAGCTGAAAGCATGGCTTTGCGGGCAGAAAGGATAGAGAAAAACGAGAAAATACTCTTTTTACTTGCCCAACATTTATATTAGAACCTAAATAATGAAACACATTTGTTGAAATTGCTCTTTATTTTTGGACTTTTTTGGTAAAGAATGCAGATAAAAAACAGATGCTTGCACCAGCCATTGCAAAGCCAAGTCCAGTATAGAGCATACCCAGATAAATTGGCGGCAGAATGCCAGTATTACGGAGAATGATTCCCAGCGTAATCATGCAAGCCATGATGATGTAGCCTTTCACATCAAAAAAAGCAAACATACATATTTTTTCCTTCTCAAAGTTTTTGATGCGTGACAGGTGTTTTTTGTACAGCCTAAAAAATACAAATTTAAAAAAGAGTCCGAAAACAACGACTGCAATTACGATATTTAACCAAACAATTGTCAGATTATCAAACATAGCGGGCATGCCGATGCTTAAAATGGCTGTAGCAGCGATGCCCCATACGATGCCTGCAAATAAAGGCAGAAATTTGGTGCGCACACGTGGCGCAGGTTTTTGTTTGACAGTTGATTCATTCATACTGATTCTTCGATGATTGCTCCGTCGGTGGAAAGGGTAACAACTTGCCAAGGAATCATTTTCTGTGAGTTTTGCAGTGCTGTTTTGACAGCATTTACAATTCCGCCACAGCATGGAACAGACATTCTGACCACTGTGATGCTCTTGATGTTGTTGCTTTGTAAAATCTCCGTGAGCTTATCAGCATAATCTCCTTCGTCTAATTTTGGACAGCCAATTAAGGTTATTTTATTTTTAATAAATTTGTTATGAAAATCTCCGTATGCAAACGCTGTACAGTCTGCCGCAATCAAAAGATGAGCGTTGCTTAAATAGGGTGCATTTGTGGGTACAAGCTTGATTTGTACAGGCCACTGATTCAGCATAGAGTGTATTGCTGTTGCTTGCTGTGGCGCACTATAATTCTGCGTATGTTCTATTTTTTTTGCGTGCGTTCCTGCACAGCCACAGGCAAGCGGAGGTAATTCCTTTTGCTGAGCGGATTTGACAGCCTTTTCATCAAATGCAGCAGCCTCACGTTCTTCAAAAGAAATGGCATCTGTTGGACATACGGGCAGGCAGTTTCCAAGACCGTCGCAATAATCATCACGCAACAAGGCGGCCTTACCGCCAACCATACCAATTGCACCCTCGGCACAGGCACTCACGCACAAACCACAGCCGTTGCATTTATCTTGATCAATCGTAATAATTTTTCTTTTCATTTTTGTTACCTCTTATCTTTCTGATACGATAAACCGAATTGGTCATCTTCATACAGTATAAGGGATAAATAAAAAATATAGCGTTGCATTTGCAACAAAAAAAAGAAAGCGTGGCGGTTATTCATCTAAAAAGTTCGTATCCTCCACAAAACTTCCGTCATCATCACGATAATATGCTGTGTTATAGGGTGCATCAAGCAAGGGTATGATGTCGGGGTCATAGTTGCAGAGCGTGTTGATGGTGAAGATATTGTGGTTTTCGGGAGTGTTCATATATGATTCGTCCTCATCACCAGCAAGAAAAACCCAGCCGCTGTCGGGCAAATCGGCAAGCGGCTCATCTCGATACATATATCCGATTTTGTATTGGTGAAGTGATATTTTATTGCTGACGATACAGCCATTGAGCGGATTTTTTACCAAGTTCTGTTCTTCTCTTTTAAGAGAAGGGAAAAAGTCTTTTTCGTTTGTGGTTGTCATAGAATTACTCCTTTTTTTGTGGTTGATTCTGTTTTCCAGTGATGTGTGAAATCTTTATTTTTACAACTGCAGTGTGCGCTAAGTACTGATTGATTGCCTCATCAAAACGATCTAAGCGGGACGCTGCAAATTTTTTACAAAGCTCTTTTAATACAAAAATCTTCTGCTTTTGGTCCTCTATTAGCTGTGCTGAGCCAAACGCAACGGCACTTTCGTATTGAGTGGTATAAGCATCAGGAAGAAGCATTGTGCCGCCTACGCAAGTGATACACACCTGAGGGTTTTTCAGAAGATTAGAAAGCTTATATCCTGCCAGGGCACAATGAAAATACACATCGCCCTCTATTACAACGGGTGAAATCGGCACGCAATATGGCTGATGCTCTGTGGAGGTTGCAATAAACGCATATTCGCAGTTTGTAAGCAGCTCCAGCGCAAATTCTTTTGAAGTTTCTCTGCTTTTTAATCGCATTTCATTCATATTCTGATTATAGTTGAAAAATCAGATAAAAACAACAGGCAGGAGTGCGTAAAAAAAGAAAAAATTGCTTGATAGGTGATGTGAGTTGGCGTATACTAAAGCAAATAAACGGTTGCATTTGCAACGAAAGGAAGCCGCTATGGAGTGGATAGACGTGTTATCCAAAAATAAACTATTTGAAGGTATGAAAGAGGATACCATTTGGTCCATGCTTTCTTGTTTGGGATATATGCTTAAAAAATATAAAAAAGGTACTTTTGTGTGGCAGGAAGAAAGCCCTATTGATGCCATTGGCATACTCGTCAGTGGGCAGGTGCAACTTATCAAAGATGATTTTTTGGGAAAGCGCAGTATTGTTTCGGTGATAAATGCAGGGGAGATGTTTGGTGAAGCATTTGTGTGCGCTGGATTAAAAAACAGCCCTGTTTGCGTTTTATGCAGCGGGGACAGCGAAATACTTTTTTTGAAGTTTGAAAAATTTTTAAAACCATGTCAGAATGCGTGCGTGTTTCATGTGAATTTGATAGAGCGGCTGATGCGCACGATTGCACAAAAAAATGTGCAGCTCAACGGTAAGCTGGATTATTTATGCAAGCGTACCATACGTGAAAAACTGACTGCATATCTTTTATCGGAACATAAAAAGCAAAAGAGCAATCCTTTTTTGGTAGATTTCAATAGAAATGAGTTGGCTGATTTTTTGTGCGTGGACAGAAGTGCAATGTCACGAGAACTTTCAAAAATGAAACAGCAAAAACTGATTGATTATTGGAAAAACAGTTTTAAAATTATAAATTTTGATCAAATAAAAATACTGTGAGAAACGCACAGTATCTTTTCTTCTATTTTTTTTCGTTTTTGGGATTTGTGTTTTTAGGGCAGTTTTTGCATGAACGGCTGCGGTTACAGTCGCTACAGCCGATGCACTCGCCTTTTTTTCTTTTTTTTATCATGTACCATACCACTGCCGCAATGGCAAGGGCAATCAGTATCATTAAAATAATTTCAAGCAGCATAGTAACCTCAAATGAACAGTGAGCCTATCTGGAAAATTAAAAATGCAACCACCCATGCAATTATCGTTTGATAAAGCACTGTTAAAAATGCACCTTTGGTACTGCCAAGTTCTCTTCTTGTTGCCGCAAGAGCAGCTACACACGGCATATACAAAAGTGTAAATGCCATAAATGCAAAGGCAGAAAGCGGTGTAAACAGTGCGCTTAGAGCTTGCTCGCCGCCTGTCAAGACGGATAAAGTACTGATAACCGTTTCTTTTGCGGATAAACCAGTGATAAGGGCGGTGGAGGCCTGCCAATTGCCAAAGCCAAGAGGTGCAAAGATGGGGGCGATGGCTCTGCCAATGCCTGCAAGCATACTGGTGGAGTTGTCCGTCACAAAATTAAACTGCCAATCAAACGACTGTAAAAACCAAATGATAATGCTGGCGATAAAAATAATGGTAAAAGCACGAACGATAAAATCCTTTGCCTTGTCCCACATATGCAGCAGCACGCTTTTTGCAGACGGAAAGCGATAGGCAGGAAGCTCTAATATAAAAGGCACTGGATTTCCTTTAAACAGCGTGTTTTTAAAAAGAAGCCCCGTTAGGATTGCCACCACAATTCCCAAAACATAGATGGAAGTCATTACAAATCCTTGGTATTGTGCAAAAAATGCAGCAGTAAACAGTGCGTAAATCGGCACTTTTGCACCACACGACATAAACGGTGTGATGAGTATAGTAAGCTTTCGGTCACGGTCAGAAGCCAAGGTGCGTGTCGCCATAATTGCAGGAACGCTGCACCCAAATCCAATTAGCATGGGTACAAAAGACCTGCCAGAAAGCCCGATTTTACGCAGCAGACCATCCATGACAAACGCTACACGTGCCATATATCCGCTGTCCTCCAAGATGGATAAGAAAAAGAATAATATGATAATCACAGGTAAAAACGAAAGTACACTTCCGATTCCTGTAAAGATGCCATCAATCAAAAACGAGTGCATCCATGGACTGACTCCCGCATTCAAAAGTGCTTGGCTGGTGGTGTCGGTAAGCAGCGTGATGCCGCTTTCCATACCGTTCTTTAAAAATTTTCCAATGGAATCAAAGGTCAAAAAGAAAATGAGTGCCATAATGCCGATGAAAATTGGAATTGCCCAGATTTTGTGCGTCAGTACCTTATCAATTTTGACAGAACGCTTTGTTTTTTCTGTTTCGTCAGGTTTGATCACACAATCATCGTATAATTTCTCGATAAATGTGTAGCGCATATCGGCAAGTGCAGCCTCACGGTCGGTACCCGTACCCTGCTCCATTTGGTCAATGATGTGCTGCAAAATATCCTTATCAGAATCATCAAGCTGTAAAACAGCCTCCAAAGGTTCATCGCCCTCCACTAGCTTTGATGCCGCAAAACGAGGCGGATAACCTGCTCTTTGGGCATGATCTTCAATCAAATGCGATACGGCATGCAGTGCTTTGTGAACTTCACCCGAACAAAAATCAAGCTTTGTAGGAAGCTTTTCATTTTTGATGACATTTCGCACGGTGTCAATCAGTTCTGCAATGCCTTGGTTTTTGGAGGCTGAGATGGGTACAACGGGAATCCCTAAATCTGTGCTTAATTTTTTGATGTCAATGGTAATGTCGTGCGCACGTACCTCGTCCATCATATTAAGCGCTAAAACCATTGGCTTATTAAGTTCGATTAACTGCAATGTCAAATACAAATTTCTTTGTAGGTTGGTTGCGTCAACGATATTGATGATAGCATTTGGATTTTGTGTTACGATAAAATCTCTTGATACGATTTCTTCAGGTGTATAAGGAGATAAGGAGTAAATTCCAGGCAAATCTACTACGGTCATTTCCTTATGCTCTTTGATTTTTCCTTCTTTATGTTCGACAGTGACACCCGGAAAATTTCCGACGTGTTGATTAGAACCTGTTAATTGATTAAATAATGTAGTTTTTCCACAGTTTTGGTTACCGGCAAGTGCGATTAATGCCTTCATTGATTTCCTCCCGATAATTTTTCTACCGTGATGTTTTTTGCATCGTCCTTACGCAGTGTCAACTGGTATCCACGAACGCATATTTCTATCGGATCGCCCATGGGTGCCATTTTTTGTATGAGAATGTTAGTGCCGGGTGTAAGCCCCATTTCAAGAAGCCGACGACGCAATGCGCCTTTTCCTCCGATTGCTGTAATCTTTCCCTGTTCTCCAGGAAGTAACGAATCTATGGTGTACATATGATGTAAAACCTCCGAACTGTAAATGTTAGCCACGGTTAACATAATATAGGATTTTGAAAGATTTGTCAATAGATTTTCATACGATATTTTTAAAAATACGAAATTTTAATAAGAACATTACTGTTTAAAAATGCTGCTGTAAAGTTTTTATATTATGTGGTATACTAAGTTCAATTTAAAAACCGTAATGAATCGATGTGTATGGGATAAAAGCAAATAAAAAGGGAGCAAAACAGTGGAAAACCAAGAAATATCGGCTTCGAGTCAAGATTATTTAGAAATTATTTATACGCTGTACAAAAGCGGAATAGAGGTGCGCTCTGTCGACATTGCAACGGCGATGGGTGTTTCACGTGCAAGCATCTCAAAAGCGATGGGTGTGCTAAAAAATGCGGGTATGGTGATGCAGGAAAAGTACGGCAGAATTATGCTTACCACAGAGGGCATGGCTGCGGCAAAAAAAGTTATCAGAACACACGAAACGCTCAAGAGCTTTTTGGTAGATGTATTGGGCGTATCCGAAAAAATAGCACAGCAGGATGCGTGTAAAATGGAGCATTCCATAAGCCCCGAAACGCTGAAAAAGCTCATTTCTTATCTTCATAAAGATAAAGCATAAAAAATTAAAGTCCGAAAACAGTTACCTTTAAAAGTGCCAGAGCCTCGCGCAAATAAGAATTGAAAACAACAGATGCAGGAGAGGGTGCGCTGAGTCCGTGTGCATCAAACCCATAATGCTGTGCATTCATGCCTGCACGCAGAATATGAAAATCATTTGTTACATATACAATGGTATAAGGCTTTTTAAAAACGTCATCTAATATTTTTTTGGAAAATGCAAAGTTTTCTCCTGTACTGGTAGATTTTTCTTCTTTGAGGATTTTTTGCGGCGCAACGCCTCGTGCAGTCAAATAGTTCTGCATTGCCTGTGCCTCAGAAACGCTTTGACCATGCCCAAAACCACCAGACACCACGATGAAAGAATTTGGATTTTGGGTATAATAAGAAAGTGCCTGATCAAGACGATTGGCAAGCGTAAGGGTTGGTTCTGAATTTTTAAGCCCAGCACCCAGCACGATGATGGCATCTGCATCAGCAGGTGGTGCGGTATGTGCGGCAATATTCATCTGAATACTGAAAATAACAAAAACGGCCGTCAAAAATAAATAGCCAGCGATGAAAAACCATTTGATAAATTTACCGAAGCCCTTTGAGAACCATGTATCAAGCGGCCTTTGGAAAATACCATATAAGAAAAGCGGAATACCCAAAAGGGCAGGCAAAATTACACCTAAATTCATATTGGAAATGGTCAAAACAAAAATAGTATCGGCAATCAGCAAAGCACCGATGATGATAAAAATGATTCTAAGTACTTTTTTTATCATGTGCGGCTGCCCGTTGTGACTTGCCGTTTTTCTTTTAATGCACCCGACCGAAAAGCTTCCAATAAGGCGGTAAGTTCGTCAATGTTGCAGCTTAGCTCTCGTCCAACATCTGTATGACGCACGGTGATGCGTGCAGCAGCGGTATCAAACACCACAAAGGTAGACAGAATATCTTTGTTATCTCTGATGGCATTGGCAAGCCCACAAAAAGGCTCATGCGATACAAGCCGTATGCCATACGAATTATAAAACATGGTATAACCTGCAATGCCCGTTTTGTTTTGGTAAGCTTTGCAGAATCCGCCGTCTATCACAATCAGCTTGCCGCCGCCCTTTACGGGAACTTCGCCTTCTTTGGAAAGTACTGGCACATGACCGTTTATAATATGCGAATATTGGTCGTCCAGTCCAAATTCGTGCAGAACTTTGATGCACATTTCTTGATGTTCCACCAAATCATAGTAAGGATTTTTTTCTTCTTTCCATGCGTGTTTATCGTCGATGAACATACGCTCAAAGGTGGAGATTTTATCTCTGCCGAAAAGCGGCGAACGTTTTCCACACCAAAGATACCATAAGAAATCCTGACCGCTTTGCCTCTGTGGTGTTCCATATTGTGCATAATAGCCTTGCCTTGCCAACGAATCCGCAAAGTCCATGTATCCTTTTCCGTGCATCTTTTTTCCATAAACGTCAAATTCATAAAAACTGCCATCGGCACGCATAGGGATACAGCCATGGAAAAGCAAATTGCCATTGAACACTTTGTAAAGGCTTCCTTGTGAATATAAAAACTGAATATGCCGCTGTAACTTTTCGCTTTGCGTAAAAGAATAAATTAATTGGCTCAGTACCGATTTTTCTTCGGTGGTTAGGTCGTAAGGAGCGTTTTTGTCGATGGTAGGAAAATCTGTATCATTTAAAGGATAAACTGCATGATCCACCAGTACCGTTCCTTTTTCAAAATCAATTTTATCCAAAAGCAGACGATCGTCCATATCATATTCCGGATGGCGCATGATGATTTGTCCCTCAAGCTTAAACTGCATGATGGCGATTGCCTTGTGCATATGATCCAATAAATCTGTGTTGTCTGTATAGGTTTCCTGTGCAAAAAGTGCAAGCGGCCGCAAGTTAATGCCATAGGCATTTTCCACAAAATCAATATTTGAATATTTGGTACTGATATTCAGCACGCTAGCGATGCAGGCACCGCTTCCAGCAGCAGCTCCCATCCATAAAATATCGTGATTTCCCCACTGAATATCAACTGAATGATGCAAAAGCAAACGGTCGAGTATCACGTCGGCATGAGGACCTCTATCAAAAATATCGCCAACAATGTGCAGCCTGTCCACAACCAGACGCTTGATAACGTTTGCAAGTGCAATGATAAATGCGTCCGAACGGTGAATGCTGATGATGGTGGATACAATGTTCTCGTAGTAATCATGTTTGTCTTTATCGTCATAATCGGTGTGCATCAGCTCATCAATAATATATTCAAAATCTTTTGGGAGAGTCTTTCTAACTTTAGACCGTGTGTATTTTGATGCGCACAGGCGGCAAACGTCAATCAGCCTATAAAGCGTGATGCGATACCACTCGTCAAGATCGGCTTCGGATTGCTTAATATCATCGAGTTTTCTTTCGGGATAATAAATAAGTGTGCAAAGCTCTGTACGTGTTTTGGTGGAAACGTTCTTTTCAAAAAGCATATTCACCTTTTCACGTATGACACCAGATGCGTTGTTAAGAATATGACAAAACGCTTCGTCCTCGCCGTGTACGTCACTGATAAAGTGTTCTGTACCTTTTGGAAGATTTAGAATCGCAGAGAGATTGATGATTTCTGTACACGCCGATTGTATGGTTGGATATTCTTTCGAGAGTAATTCAAGATATTTAAGGTCAGATATAGCCATGGATTTTTCCCTCCATATCATATTATACTCTTAGTATAAATTATTTTCTTCAAAATATAAATAGATTTGTGATATAATCTAAGTAATTCATAAAAAATATTCATGAACAGATGTTCCTGTTTATTTTGGAAGTGGGAGAAAAGATGGATTTAGAAGCAATGAAGCAAAAAGAAACGATTATTTTTGATGGCGCAATGGGGACTTATTTAAGTCAAAAATATAAATTGAATATTAATAGATGCGAAACGCAAAACTTAGAGGATAAAGAAAAAGTATTAAGCGTGCATCGTGAGTATATTGCTGCGGGTGCAGACGCCATTAAAACAAACACCTTTGCGGCAAACACAGCGGCGATGGGAACAGATTTGGCGACGGTTTTTAGCGTGATTGATGCAGGCTGTGAACTTGCAAAAGAGGCGGTAAAAAATACCGATGTGATGATTTTTGCGAGTATCGGCCCGATTATGCACGATAATCAGGAAAAGTGCGACGAAGAAAGAGAACTGCTAATCAAGCGATTTTTAAAAAATGGCATACAGAACTTTTTATTTGAAACTTATGACGAGTATGAAGTCTTGCAGCGTGCGGCAAAGACTGTCAAGCACCTGCAAAAAACGGCATTTGTAATTTGCGAATGTACGGTGGCACCCGATAAATATACCGCAAGCGGACAAGCGGCGCAGACGATTATTAATCATTTATATGAAACAAAAGAGATTGATGCTTATGGGTTTAACTGTACGTGTGGGCCGCTTCACCTACTGGACGTTGCTCGCAGCGTTGATTTTTATGACCGTCCTGTGTGCATGATGCCAAATGCTGGGTATCCAACGGTTATCAACAACCGTACAGTTTTTAAAAGTACGCCTGATTATTTTGCGGAGCAGCTGCAAAAGATGAAAAATGAAGGTGTGAAGTTTTTGGGCGGATGCTGTGGTACAACACCGCAGCACATCAAAGCTGCAAAAAATTTAATTGAGCGCAGCACTACTGCACACAGAGAGGTGCGTGTGTTTGCACCTAAAATAAAAAAGCAGGAAAACGAAAAAAGACTGTCAGGGGAAAAAACAATTGCAGTCGAACTGGATTCGCCGATGGACGCTGACAACGCTTTTTTTATTGATGCAGCAAAGATGCTTGCACATGCAGGAGCAGACATTATTACCATTGCAGATTGTCCGATTGGGCGTGCCAGAGCAGACAGCAGTATGCTTTCGGCGATGCTTAAGGCACAGTATGGGATTGAGGCAATGCCGCATTTAACGTGCAGAGATCGAAACCTAAACGCATCAAAGGCGCTGCTTTTGGGGCTTAGCATGCAGAATATTTCCAATGTTTTGGTGGTGACGGGCGATCCAATTCCGACAAACAAGCGTACAGAAATCAAAAGCGTGTATAACTTTAATGCAGTGAAGTATGCAGCGTTTATCAATGACTTAAATGATACAACTTTTGGAGAAAAACCGTTTACCATTATGGGCGCTTTGAATGTAAACGCACAGAATTTTGAGGCAGAGTTACAAAAAGCAAAGAAAAAGGAAACGGCAGGTGTAAGTGTTTTTTTGACACAGCCGATTTATGAGCAAGCCGCAAAAAACAATTTAAAACTTGCAAAAAAAGAACTGAAAGCGGATATTTGGGCAGGAATCATGCCGATTGTAAGCTATAAAAATGCGTGTTTTATCAATAACGAGGTGGCAGGCATCAGCATTCCAGAGGAAATCTGTGCGCTGTATCAAGGGAAAGACAGACAGCAGGCAACTCAAATCGCCATTGATATTACCTATGAAATTGCAAAAGAAACTGAAAAAATTGCAGATGGCTTTTATATCATCACACCGCTTAAAAGAGTGGATATTGTGTGTGAACTTATCAGAAAAATCAAAGGAGAAAAGCAATGATTAAAATCGGAGAAAAATTAAACAGCTCTATTCCATCTACTTTTGCGGCATTTGAAAAAAAAGACGCTGCATTTGTATGCGATATTGCAAAAAAGCAAGCAGACGCAGGGGCAAACTATATTGATATTAATACGGCAATGTGTGAAAACGAGAGCGAAATGCTTGTGTGGGTGGCACAAAATGTGCAAAAAACAGTGGGAGAAATTCCGCTGATGATTGATTGTGTTAATGTGCAAGCGATTGAATTTTTATTTGATAGACTGCCTTTAAAAAATCCGATTATCAACTCGGTAACGCTTAATCAATCAAGAATTGACGATATTTTGCCGCTTGTGAAAAAATACAATACGAGTGTGGTTGCAATGCCAATTGATGAAGATGGTATCCCAAAAACTGCACAGCAGCGTGTACAAAATGCAGTGAAATTAATTACGCTTTTTGAACAGCATAAAATTGCCCATGAAAGAATTTTTGTGGATATTGTGGTAGAGGCGGCGGCAACGGGCTGGGATACTCCGTCTTTTGCGCTTGATGCAACGCAGCAATTGCGAGGGCTTTATCCAGATGTTCATCTGCTTGCAGGACTTTCCAATGTTTCTTTTGGACTGCCAAAGCGTGCGGCAATCAATGGTGCGTTTTTGACATGTGCCATAAAAAATGGACTGGATGCGGCGATTATGGACGTAACGAGTGAAAATTTGCTATTGAATATTGCGGCGACAGAGCTTATGATAGGTAAAGACGAATACTGTGGAAATTATTTACAAGCTTTCAGAGAACTAAATCAATAAATTTTACCTATTAAGAGAAATATGGGGTATTTATGTACAGAATTTTAATTGTGGACGATGAACCGATTGTCCGCAGAGGTATTAAAAAGAGCGTGAATTGGAACGAGCTTGATATAGAGATGGTAGCGGAAGCGGAAAATGGTGTGGAAGCACTGGAGCAGGTCATTTCCAACCAGCCTGATATTATTTTGCTTGATATTTGTATGCCACGTATGGACGGGCTTGAGTTTGCAAGTATTGTTAAAAAGAAATACCCGCAAATCCGCATTGTGATTATTACAGGTTTTCACGATTTTGAATATGCACGAACAGCTTTGCGTATGGGAATTGATGATTATATCCTAAAACCCATCACAAAAGAGGACGTTGTACGTATTATCAAAGAGCAGCTGGAAAAAATAGAGAAAAATGCACCCATACAAAACTTGGGCAATGACAATAAAATAAAAGCTGATATTTTAAACGGTCTTTTAAAGAAAGAAGTGCGTGCTGAGGCGAAAATACCAAAGCTCTGTGCGGCAATGGGCATAGGGGCAGAGCATCCAGTGACGTTTGTAGTGATGAGCGACTATATCATGGGGTGCGCATTGTGGGAAGAGGAAGGCATGGACGAATTGGCTTCTTTTGCGGTACTGAATATCGCAAGCGAAATCTTGGAAATGCGTGGTGCAGGATTTGCCTTTGAAACCTATAAAAACGAGATGGCTTTGGTGCTTTTGTGTGCAAGAGAGGAAATCAAGTCTGTGCTGAACGATGTGTATCAGAATATACTTGATTTTATTGAGATTCCAGTTGATTTTGCGGTATCAGATGCCGATGAAATGAAAAATTTGAGGACAATGTCTGAGCAGGCACGGCGTGCAATGGATTGCAAGTTTGTATTGCCGCACCAAAATATTATTTATTTTAGGGACATTGAAAACCGTACAGGCAGCATTTTTGCATATCCGATTGAAGTGGAGCGTGAGCTGCTTGATAAAATTTTTATGCTTGAACCAGAAAAAAGCGAGGAAACCGTTGGTAAATTTTTTGAAAATATGCAGAATATTGATTCTGCACAGTGTAAAGATGCGATTTTGCGGCTGATGATTAAGATTTCTCATGCAATTGAGGCAGTCAACAACCGAAATATCGGAGATCATGAATATGCAAATTTTGACCCGATGAAGCAAATGCAGAAATTTGCAAGTGTGCAAGATGCTAAAAATTGGCTGGTGATGTTATACAACAGCGCCTACGAATATATTTCAAAAATTAAATCCAGAAGTGGACAGCTTTATATGAAAATCATACAATACATTCAAAACAATTATGCAGACAGCGACCTGAATCTTAAAAAATGCAGTGAAGATTTATATCTGAGTTCCAGCTATATCAGTATGATTCTAAAAAAAGAATCGAGTAAAACTTTTGTGGATTATCTAAACGAATATCGTATTGAGATGGCTGCGGAAATGCTTAAAAATCCAGAAAGTAAAATTTATGAAGTGGCAACGGGAACGGGTTTTACGCATCCGACTTACTTTAGCTCTGTTTTTAAAAAAATAAAGGGCGTAACACCTAAACAGTATAAAGAAATACATTGACCGCAGACATGGCACATTTTTAAGAAATGGGGAATATTGTGGCAAAAAGCGAAAAAAATCGGAAACCCCGTAGAATCTCTACAATTATCGTGTTTTATTTTTCATTGTTTATGGTTGTTATTTTGACAGCAATGAGCTTTATTTCTTATTATTATTCTTATGAAAATATGAAGCGAAGAACCATACAGGATACAGAGGTTGTCCTTTCACAGGTCGGGAAAAATATCGGCAGATACATTGCCAATACAGAAGACATTTCTGGAATTATCAATGCAGACAAAGCCCTGACAAGCTATTTGGCACTGGATTATGAATCGGCTTCAGAGGCAGGACGTGCAAGGGTAAACTTTACAAACTTTTTGGAGTATATTCCAAAAATCGGAGATGATATTGTTGCGATTTTTGTGTTTGATAAAAATAACGCACCTATTTATGTTCCCAAGGATTTAACGCTTAAGCAGGGATATGACATTACACAAGATGAATGGTTTAAAGATGTGCAGAATACACACGGTGAATCTGTGCTGACTGGTACGCAGGTACGTGTGATGACAGAGAAAGAAAACCCATGGGTGATTTCTCTTTCACGCAGAATTATTGATAATCGAAACAATCAGATTATTGGTACACAACACGTAGAACTTAATTATCGTGCGATTGATAAAATACTAAGCGACATCAATTTAGGCTCTAAGGGGTATGTGTTTATTGTGGATAAAGATGGAAAATATATCTATCATCCGCAATTGCAACTGATTTATTCGGGATTAAAGAACGAAGACATTGATGAGATTTTGGCAACCAACTTAAAAACTTTAGAAAATATAAAAGAAAATAAAATGTACACCATCAGCAATGTGGCAGGGACGGATTTTAAGATGGTGGGTGTGACGTTTTTGGACGAATTGGTTTCGGCGGCAAGCGAGATGAATATGATTTATATCATTCTTGCATTGGCGATGGTGGGTGCGGCAATCATTGGGTCGGTGGAGTTAGCAAAGCTGATTACAAGACCGCTGGATAAGCTGGAAAACGCCGTAAATGAAGTAGAACAAGGAAACTTGGACGCAAAGTTTGAGATCAAAGGGACGATAGAAACAGAAAAATTTGCCTCGTCGCTAAGCTCTATGACAAGCACTGTCAAGCAGTTGATGGAACAAATTATGGAAGATCAAGAGATGATTCGGACAAGCGAAATCAAAGCGCTGCAATCACAAATCAACCCGCATTTTTTGTATAACACACTGGATTCTATTGTATGGATTGCAGAAGAGGCAGGAAACGAGCAAATCAAAGAAATGACGGTTGCGCTTGCAAATTATTTTCGGATTGTGCTGTCCTCTGGCAAAGATATTATTGATGTGGCAGACGAAATTTCTCACATAGAGAATTATCTGGTGATTCAAAAGATGCGCTATGAAAATCTTGATTTTGAGATTGACGTGGATAAAGAACTGCTGCATTTAAAAATGCCGAAACTAATTTTGCAGCCAATTGTGGAAAATGCGATTTATCATGGCATCAAAAACAATACAAACGGTGGAAAAATTGTGGTGCGTGGATATATCAAAGACGAAAAATTGTTTTTTGAAATTTGCGATAACGGCAGAGGAATGCGTGAAAACGAACTCGAAAACATCTTTAAACAAAAAACGAGGCAGCGTATTCGTCAGGGCGGAGTAGGGCTTAACAACGTCAGAGATCGAATTGAGCTTTACTATGGCGCAGAATATGGCATACGGTTCAAAAGTAAGTTTAAAGAGGGTACTATTGTTACAATTACGCTGCCGATTCGGCATGAAACAAACGGCGGAAAGGAGCCTATTAAATGAGCAAAAAACCTTATTATATTGTCATTGGGTTGATTTTAGTCGCAATATTGGTCGTAATAGGCGTTTTTAATATACGCACGAATGCAGAAAAAACAAGCATCAAGGCAGAGCTGATTGTAAAATCGAATGCGGCTGGATTTGAGTTTTGGGAGCTGGTAAAAAAAGGTGCGCTGGAGGGTGCAAAGGAACAGAATGTAGAGCTTACGATTAGCGGACCACAAACGGAAGAAGATGTAGACGGACAGATTCGCCTGCTGTTGGAAGCGATAGAAAGAAAACCAGATGTGATTATTTTGGCACCTGTAGACCAGCAAAAGCTGTACCCATATGCACAAAAGATTATTGACAACGATATTAAACTTGTCTTTGTCGATTCGAGCGTCAATACACAGATAGGAAGCTGCTTTGTGGGAACGGATAACTTTGCAGGCGCACAAGCTGTTGCGGAATATATGGCGCAGAGTTTGCATAAAAAAGGGGAAATAGCAGTGATTGCTCATCAGATGAGTGCGTCAACTTCGATTGCACGCATAGATGGATTTGAAAATATTATGAGAAAATATCCAGAAATCACTATTATCGGGGTATATGATATTGGCGATAGCGTACAAAAGAGTTATCAGCAAACAATGCAGATTTTAAAAGAAAATCCAAAACTTGATGGGATTTATGCCACCAATCAGATTTCTGCTGAGGGAGTTTCACAGGCACTGATGGAAACGGGACGGTATCATGATGTGCAGTTTTTTTCATTTGACAGTTCGACGGTGCAGAATTCTGCTCTCGAAAAAGGTGTCGTGAAGGGATTTATGGTGCAGATGCCGTTTAATATGGGTTATATGAGCATAGAGGCGGCGGTGGCAGCACACAAGAACAAAGTGGGAGAGTATTTTATCAATACTGGCTTTACCTATGTGACCAAAGAAACTATGCGTGAAGAAGAAGTGCAAAAACTTATTTATCCGTTTGTATAGATGAAAAATTTTTTCGGATAAAAAGAACAAAACTTACAAAATAATGTGAATTGTGTTAAAAAAATGTAACATATCCTGTATATGTCATCAAAATTGTTGAATTGTTGATGCTTTATGCAGGATATTTTATTATCATTTGAAAAATATTGGTTTATAGTATAGCTAAAGTGGAAATAAATAGAGCAACTTGATTGAAATAAATTGTTTTTTATTAAAATTAAATAACGAAAAGTAGTTTTTTATGGGAAGCGTTTCTTTTTTTGAGCGCAGTCATTAAAAATAAAAAATGAGGAGGGAAAAGCAGAATGTCCGATATAGTTGTAAGCATGAAAAATATTCAGAAGAGATTTCCTGGCGTACACGCATTAGACGATGCACAAATCGAACTGAAAAAAGGCGAGGTGCATGGGCTGGTTGGCGAAAATGGTGCAGGGAAATCGACTTTGATGAAAGTTCTGACAGGAATTTATTCAAAAGATGGCGGAACAATTTTTGTTAAAGGAAAAGAAGTAAACTATACAACACCTGCACAAGCAATGGCAGATGGAATCAGCATGATTCATCAAGAGCTGAACTTGATGCCGCATTTGACGGTGGCCGATAATATATTTATTGGCAGAGAGCCGAAAAAAGGAATCATCATTGACAGCAAAAAAACGAACCAAATGACAAAAGAATTGCTGGAATCATTAAATTTAGATATTTTACCAACAACACAAATCAATAAATTGTCTGTTGCAAAACAACAAATGGTTGAAATTGCCAAGGCGCTTTCTTACAATTCCGATATTATGATTATGGACGAGCCGACAGCAGCATTGACCACTTCGGAAATTGATGAGTTATTTAAGTTTATCCATGACCTCAAAGCAAAAGGTGTGGGTATTGTTTATATTTCTCACAGAATGGAAGAATTAAAAGTGATTACGGACGATATTACCGTTATGAGAGATGGACAATATGTAGATACCGTAAGAACGGCTGATACCGAAATGTCTGAAATCATTGGCATGATGGTTGGACGTACCATTTATGAAGATCCAAAATCTCACAACATGGTTCCGGCTGGCTCTCCGACGGTTTTAAAAGTGGAACATCTTGTTTCAAAAGATGTAAAAGATGTTTCCTTTGAGCTAAAAAAAGGCGAGATTCTTGGCTTTGCGGGGTTGATGGGTGCAGGCAGAACAGAAACAGCAAGACTGATTTTTGGAGCTGATCCAAGAGAAAGCGGCACAATCTTTATCAATGGAAAAGAAGTAGATATTAAAACACCTGCTGATGCGGTGGAAAATGGTATTGGGTATCTTTCTGAGGATAGAAAAGCATTCGGGCTTGCGATAGGGCTTTCGGTTGCGGATAATGCAGTGATGGCGACACTGGAAGAATATACGAGTGGCGGTGTCATAAATGAAGGGAAAGTTGCAAAAGTTACGCAAGAATATGTGGAGAAAATCAATATCAAAACACCTTCTATTAAACAATTGGTTAAAAATCTATCGGGTGGAAATCAACAAAAAGTGGTTATTGCGAAATGGCTTGTAAAAAACAGTGATATTTTGATTTTTGATGAGCCAACCAGAGGCATTGATGTTGGAGCAAAAAGTGAGATTTACAAACTGATTAATCAGCTTGTGAGCGAGGGAAAATCTATTATTATGATTAGCTCCGAAATGCCAGAATTATTACGTATGAGTGATAGAATCATCATCATGTGTGAGGGAAAAATGACAGGCGAGATGGATATTGGAGAAGCAACACAAGAAGGCATCATGCAATATGCCACATTAAGAGGCTAAGTAAAAGGATAAGCGAGGTAAAAAAGTAATGGCTAATGAAAGAATTTTAAAGGAAAAACAATCCACAAAGATGGGTTTGCAAAAGTTATTGGCATTAGGAGCACTCATCATACTATTGGTATTTTTCACATTATACGGGTATTTTAAAGGGAATGACATATCTTTGTTTATGCTGAACATCTTAGAGTCCTCTTATTATATTGGATTCTTGGCACTGGGCGTCACCTTCGTTATTATAACGGGCGGAATCGACTTGTCCATTGGAACGATTATGATGTGCGGCGCACTCATCGGCGGTGTTGCATACAACGTATGGGGCTGGCCTATGTGGATGGCATTGGTGCTGATTGTAATCATTACAACAGCATTCGGTACATTTAACGGATTTATGGTAGCAAAACTGAAGCTACCGCCATTTATTGCTACGCTTGGTACGATGATGATTTCACAAGGCTTTGGATCTATCATTGCAAGTGTACAAACACAAAGATTTCCTACGGCAGCAGATGCAGACGGCTGGTATAAAGCCCTTTTCTTAAAGACACCAGATGGATTTCCAATGGGTGTGATTTGGCTGGCAGTGTTCTTCTGTATTGCGTTTTTCTTACTGAATAAAACACGTTTTGGTAAGTATACATATGCGTTAGGCTCAAACGAAGAATCAGCAAGACTTTCAGGTGTTAAAACGGATAAATGGAAAATACTTGTCTATACTGTTAATGGTATTTTTTGTGGATTTGCAGGTATCTTCTATGCTGCAACGTTTACAACGGTTATTCCTGGAAGTGGAAATGGACTGGAACTACAGGCGATTGCGGCGGTAGTTATTGGCGGAACATCTCTTGCGGGTGGTGTTGGGTCTATGGCAGGAACGGTCATTGGTGTGTTTATTATGAGTGTACTCAAAAACGGACTGATGTCTGTGGGGCTACAGCAACAGTGGCAAATGCTCTTTACGGGTATTGTTGTTATACTTGCAGTGCTGCTGGATATTTATAGAACAAACGCAGCAAATAAAGTGAAGGCAATCTAAAAATGTGCTTTATAGACGCAGTTGTCTATTTGCAATATAAGATGAGTTCAAAAAATCTAAGGAGGAATTAAAATGAAGAAAAAACTAGTGATTGTTATGGTGGTTGCATTGGCATGTATCTTTGCATTTGCATCCTGTGCTAAGGCTCCAGCGGCTCCGGCTGCTACACAGGCTCCGGCTGCGACGGAAGCTCCAGCAGCGGCGGCGACAGAAGCGCCAGCTGCACCGGAAGCTCCAGCGGCTGATCTTTCCGTACAGGTTGTTGCAAAAGGCTTCCAGCATCAGTTCTGGCAAGTTGTTAAAAAAGGTGCAGAAGCTGCGGCTACTGACTTGGGTGTAAAAATGACATTTAACGGACCTGAGGGCGAAAGCGCAATCAATACACAAGTTGAAATGTTAAACACAGCTCTTGCGGCAAACCCATCAGCTATTGCTCTTGCTGCACTGGATACAAAATCAGTTGCATCACAATTAGAGCAAGCAAAAGCAGCTGGCATTCCGATTATCGGATTTGACTCTGGCGTTCCTGATGCTCCAGAAGGCTCAATCGCTGCTACAGCATCAACAGACAACGAAGCGGCTGCGGCATTGGCTTCTGACGAAATGATGAAAGACGCAAAATTCTCAGCTGCATTAAAAGCTGCAACACCTGAAAAACCTGTTTATATCGGTGTTCTTTCACAAGATGCTACAAGTGCTTCCATTATCGGACGTACAAAAGGCTTTGTAGATGCTATGAAAGCTGCTGCTGAAGAAACATTCCCAGGTGCAGTTGCTGTCGAAGGACATGATAATTATAAAATGGACGCTGCAAGCAAACCTGCAGTGATTATCCAAGTAAATGTTCCACCGACACCTGATGCTGCTGATATGAAAAATGGCGCACAGGCAATGCTGAATACAAAGAACTTGGTTGGCGTATTCTGCTCAAACGAAGGTGCAGTAACTGGTTTCTTAAATGCAACCAACGATGGCGCAGACCTTGACAGAGAAAAAGGAAAATATAAAGAAATGACAGTTGCTGGCTTTGATGCTGGTAAAACACAAAAATCTGCTGTTACAAACGGCTGGTTCTTGGGCGCTGTTACACAAGACCCATATCAAATCGGCTATCAGGCTGTTGAACTTGCAGTAAAAGCTGCACTGGGCGAAAAAGTTGCTGATGTTGATACAGGTGCAAAATGGTACAACGCTGCAAACATCACAGATCCAGCAATTGCTGACTTGGTTTATGATTAATAAAACAAGCTCTGTTGATTAAATAATAATAGGTTGAATGCCTGTCCGAAAGGGCAGGCATTCATATAAAAAAGATTTTTTTTGAGCAGTCCTTTTTTGAATAGGGTTGCTCGCAAAGCACCTTTTTTTTAAAAGAATCGAATAAAGGGAGGAAAAAAGAAATGGTAAAAATCGGTATCAGACCAACGATAGACGGCAGAGAAAAAGGAATTAGAGAGAG
>JAVXBD010000023.1:0-19916 GCA_036660175.1 Christensenellaceae bacterium
GCTCGAAATAGCCTGTTATTCGTTGTTTTACCGCCTTACAGCGAAACAAAAATTCTGTTTAAAAACCGTATCGTTCGAATCTGCTATGTTTACGCAAAATAGAAAAATCATAAATTTTTTATGAACTTCATTAACATTTGAAAAAATATGATATAATAAATACATGATGAATATACCAAAATCATTAGAATTTCATATTGTTTTAGCAAGATTAGCGGCAAAAACGGTGTCAAGCGCAGGAGAGCGGGCGGCTCTTAGTCTAAAACCTAAAAGCGATAGACAAGAAGTATTGCTGATGATGCAAAAGACGCAAGAGGCAGAAACGCTGTTGATTGCACGACCAACGTACCCTGTGCGCTCTTTTAGTGAGATTGATGGGGAACTTGCCCGTATGCGTGCAGGTGCAAATTTAAGCGCAGGTGAGATTTTGCGTGCAGTTAGTGTTTTTAAAGCGGCAAAAGTTTCTCAGCCTTTAAAATTGGACGATGCTACCGAATTGATACCATATCTGGCAAGACAGCTGTTTTATGACGATACGCTGATTCGGCGTGTGGACGATTGTATCATCTCAGAGGAAGAAATAGCTGATGATGCGTCTGTGGAGCTTCAGCGTATTCGGCGTGCAATTCGTAAAGAAAACGAGTTTATCAAAGAAAAATTACAATCTATGATTCGTTCGCAGGGTGATTCAAAATATCTTCAGGATTCTATCATTACCCAAAGAAACGGCAGATATGTTGTGCCTGTGAAGGCGGAATATAAGGGAAGCGTATCGGGCATTGTACACGAAAAAAGTGCCTCGGGCGCAACACTGTTTATCGAACCGACAAGTGTGGTGGAGGCAAACAACAGAATTCGTGAGTTAGAAGCGGCACAGCAGCAAGAAATCGCACGAATTTTAGCAGAGATTTCTGCTTTTATGCGCTCTTTTATTACAGAATTTGAAACGGATATAGTGATTTTAACAGAGCTTGATTTGCTTTTTGCAAAGGCATCGCTGGCACTGGAGATGAATGCTGCTCCAGTGGTTTTTGGCGAAAACAACGAAATTGAGATTCATGCAGGCAGGCACCCGCTGATTGACGCAAAAAAAGTAGTCCCTGTTTCACTAAATATCAAAAATGGTATACATACACTGATTATTACAGGCCCAAACACAGGCGGAAAAACGGTGACGCTTAAGCTTGCAGGGCTTTTTTGTGTGATGGCACAGTCAGGACTGTTTATCCCTGCAAAATCTCCCGTTAGGCTGCCGATATTTGACGGCGTTTTTGCGGATATTGGTGATGAGCAAAGTATAGAGCAAAGTCTTTCGACTTTTTCAGCGCATATGCAAAACATAATTTTTGCCATCCAAAAAGCCAATCAGAACTCATTTATTTTACTGGACGAACTTGGTGCAGGAACAGATCCGCAAGAGGGAAGCGCCATTGCACAGGCAGTGCTAACAGAGCTTTCAAGCAAGGGCTGTGTGGTGATTGCAACCACGCATATTGGGGAACTGAAGGCATTTGCAAATGAGCATGAGGGCTTTGAAAATGCAAGTATGGAGTTTGAGCTTTCTACGCTGACGCCCACCTATCATCTTTTGATGGGGGTTGCAGGACGTTCAAATGCTATCATGATTTCAAAAAAGCTGGGGCTGCCGCAAAATGTGGTGGAGCTTGCGCAAGGATATATGAACAAAGAACATTTGGCATACAATAAACTCATCGAAAACGCAGAAAAATCGCAGTCTAAGGCCCAAAAAGCGCTGGAAGAGGCGAGCGAGATTTTAGAAACTGCTCAAAAACAAAAAGAAAAGATGGAGCAGGAAACGCAAAATATTCAGCAAAAGCGTAAGAAAATATTGGAACAGGCAAACGAAAAAGCCATTGAGATTTTAAATGATGCCAAAGAAACGGTGGAGGGTGTCATACAGGAATCAAAAAAACTAAATAGGCAAGAGGAATCTGTACGTACCAAGACTGTAAAAGTGGTGCGTGATAAAATTGAAGATAAAAAGCAATATATTGAAAAGCATAAACGTCTGCAAAAGAAAATGAGAACACTTGATGCAGATGAAATTAGAGTTGGTCAAACGGTGTTGATTCTTTCGATGGACGTGCCAGCAACGGTAATAGAACTGCCGAATTCTAAAGGCATGGTCAATCTTCAGGCAGGTGTGCTTAAGGTGCAGCAGCACATAAGTGAACTTTCGCCTATTGACGATTTGCCAGAAAAGAAAGAGATTAGGCGGACTTCACGTATTGATTTAAATAGTCGGCGAATCGTATCTCCACAGATTGATTTGCATGGAAAAGCGGTAGACGAATCTGTCTTTGAGCTGGATAAATATTTAGATGATGCGTTTTTATCGGGGCTTTCGGAGGTTACCATTATTCATGGACGTGGGACGGGTGTACTACGCAAAGGAGTACAGGCTTATTTGCACAATCATCCGCACGTAAAGTCGTTTCGTGCAGGAGTTTATGGCGAGGGGGATATTGGCGTTACGATTGTGACGCTGAAATAAAAAATGAGCGATAAGATTGTTGTCAGTGCGTGTCTTGCAGGAAAAAAGTGCAGATATGACGGAAGCAGCCGCCCTAATCAAAGAGTTATGCAGCTTATAAAAGATAAAAAAGCGTTGGCTGCCTGTCCAGAGTGCATGGCAGGTCTTAAAATACCCAGAGTGCCAGCGGAAATTGTGGGCGGTGACGGCCATGATGTTTTAAAAGGTACTGCCCGTGTTTATAATAGGGACAACAAGGATGTGACGCAGGAATTTGTACGGGGTGCGCATAAATTTTTGAAGTTTGTACAGGTATGCGGGGCATCGGCGGTATATGTAAAATCAAAAAGTCCCAGTTGTGCAAAAAATCATATCTATGACGGAACCTTTCATGGAATACTGAAGGACGGGTGCGGTGTTGCGTGTGCATTGCTTGTTCAAAACGGGATTATGGTAAAAGAAATATCCGATGAGGAGGAATAAAAAATGGCAAAGCAGAGAATTCTAATCATTGATGATGATAAAAACATCAGAGAAGTTGCAAAATTGTATTTACGCAAAGAAGATTTTGAGGTGACGGAGGCGGCAGACGGCGCAATCGGTGTGGATTTATTTTTTGGAAAAGCGTACGATTTGGTACTGTTAGACATTATGATGCCAGTGTTAGATGGGCTTGAAACCATCAAACGTATTCGTGCGAAATCAAATGTGCCTGTGATTATGCTGACCGCAAAGGGAGAAACGCTGGATAAAGTGGTTGCATTAGAGCTTGGTGCAGACGATTATATCGTAAAGCCGTTTGATCCAAAGGAGCTTGTGGCACGTGTCAAAGCAGTGATTCGCCGCAGCAATCATGAGGAAAAAACAGATCTTTTAGAATATCCAAATCTTTCAATTGATATTCAGAATTATCAAGTGATTTATGAAGGAAAAGAGCTGCAAATGCCGCCTAAAGAAATTGAGCTGTTGCACTTTTTAGCCTCCAGACCAAACAAGGTATTTACGAGAGATCAACTGCTTGAGCAGGTTTGGGGATTTGAGTATTTTGGGGATTCCCGTACGGTAGATGTTCATGTAAAACGATTAAGAGAAAAATTTAAAGAAGGCGAACCGTGGCAGATTAAAACAGTGTGGGGCGTCGGATATAAATTTGAGACAAAAAAAGCGTAGGGTAACAGGGGGATTTACATGATAAAAACCATATTTGGCAAAATCATGATGCTTTTTATGGCAATTATATTCATATCATTATTCTTATCGGGGATTATGATGAGTGCAGTTGTGCGAGCCGCTTATCTTGATGATAATGAAAAGCAAATGTTAAATGTAGCAGAAGATGTGGAAACGCTACTGTCTTTTTATGAAAAAAAATATCTAACCATGACGCAGACGCTCAATCAATTATTTTATAAAGCGGAATCAAATAAAGATGTGATTTGGGTTATTGGTAGTGACGGAAATGTGTGGCAGGCGGTGGATCCGAGTCAGCAAACAAGCATCAGCAAAGAGGAAATACTGATGTATTATGATGATATGCTGGCAGAACTTCAAAAAGGGAATACGGTGCGGGTAATCACTGAAGAAAAAAACGCATTTAATACACCTGTAATTACGGTTGCAAAGCCTGTGATGGTGGATGGGACACCGACGAATTTTATTTTTATCCATAAAAAAATCAACGAGATGGAAGCGTCGCTGATGGCGATGTATCGGCAGATTGTGCTTGCGGCAGGGATTTCGGCGGCATTAGGCATCATACTCACGTATGTATTTTCTAAAAATATGCTAAAGCCTTTGGCGGTGGTGAATATAGGCGCAAAACAGCTTGCAAAAGGTAATTTTGATATTTATTTGCAGGTAAGTTCAAAAGACGAAATCGGGCAGCTTGCGGATACGTTTAACAGCCTTGCAAAAGAGCTTAAAAAATATGAAATATCACGTGAAAGTCTGGTGGCAAATGTATCACATGAGCTACGCAGTCCGCTTACCTCTATTCAAGGATTGGTGCAGGCAACGCTTGATGGGACGATTCCACCAGAAGAAGTTAGCCATTATTTAGGTGTGGTTTTGGATGAGTCGAAGCGGCTGAATATGCTAATAAACGATTTGCTGGATTTGGCAAAAATAGAATCTGGTCAATTTCCGATGCAGATTAAAAAAATAGAGATTAATGAGCTGATACGCAGAACGCTGATTACCTTTGAAAGTAAAATTGATGCAAAGAATTTGAAGGTGGATATTCAGTTTGCGCAGGAAAACCAGCTTGTTTATGCAGATAAAAATCGGCTGATGCAGGTTTTACAAAATCTTTTTGAAAATGCCATCAAGTTTGCACCAGAAAATGGGGAGCTGAATGTTTATACTACTGCCACAAAGGCGAGTATATTTGTGAATATCAATAATTCTGGAGATGTTATTCCAAAAGAAGAATTGCCCTACTTATTTGAAAGGTTTTATAAAATTGATAAATCCCATTCCCGCAAAAAAGAGGGTACGGGTATTGGGCTTTCAATTGTAAAAAATATTTTAAAGGAGCATGGGCAAAAAATTTGGGTAAGGTCAGATGCGCAAAGCGGCACAACATTTACATTCACATTAAAAAAAGTATAAATTTATTTAAGAATTGTTCACAGTTCTGTCATAAAATAACGGTATGATGAAAGCAACATGAAAAATATCAATGGAGGATACATAGATGGAAAACAATAATCCAAATGAAAACAATCAGGCGCAGCAGCCGTCATACGATGACAGTTATAATTTTGAGCCGCCGCAAAAACCGAAAAAGAAAAAAGGGATGGGCGGAATTATTGCCATTGTAGCAGTTGCGGGAATTGTGGCAGGAGTACTGCTTTCAAGCTTTGTGGTTGCACCTTTTATCTCTAATGTAAAAAAAGCGAACGAACAAATGAAAACGGAACTAACTGTAACGAACACGCAAGAAGCCTCTTCTGCACCAGCCTTAGGCGGAGAAAAAACGGAAATTTCGGACAAAGAGAATCCAGCAGTAGAAGTTTTTGAAAATGTATCGGACAGTGTTGTCAGCGTGGTAACATACGCAAAAGAGTATCAAGAGGGACAGGAACCAGTGGAAACGATGCTTACCGCAGGGACTGGATTTGTGATTTCAGAGGATGGATATATTTTGACGAATCACCATGTTGCGGCAGATGGAAATCTTGTTAAGGTGATTGATTCAGATGGCAAAGAATATGTGGCAGATGTGATTGGAACAGATGCACCAACAGAAATTGCCGTCTTAAAAGCAGATGGACTGAAAGCAAAACCGGTTGCAATTGGTGATAGTGACGCAGTAAAAGTTGGAGAAATGGCGATTGCAATTGGCAATCCTGTTACAAAAAACTCAGAGGGTATTGATTTTTCAAGCACATTGACAGTCGGATATATTAGTGCTGTCAACAGAGAAATTGTGCTGGACGGGCAAAAATTTAATATGTTTCAGACGGACGCAGCGATAAACCCTGGAAACTCTGGCGGACCGCTTGTTAATGATGCGGGCGAGGTCATAGGGGTCAACACTGCAAAAAAATTCTATTCAGGTTATGATGTTAGTGGAAATGCATTGCAGTCCGAGGGTATCGGATATGCAATTCCAATGAACAAAGCAATGGAAATTGCACAAAAACTGATACAGGATGGAAGTATTCCACGTGCAGGAATTGGTCTTACTTATGGATTAATCTCGGCGGACGATGCACAGATTTGGAAAACACCAAGAGGTGCATTGGTTGCGCAAGTAGTACCTGGCGGTGCAGCAGATAAGGCAGGAATCAAACAAAATGATATTATTACAGAAATGGATGGGGTGGATCTCACAAAAGGTGCTAATATGCCTGTTCTTTCTGAAAGAGCGGTAGGAGATACCATTCAGGCAAAGATATGGCGAGAGGGCAAAGAACTGAGTATTGATTTAATCTTGCAGGACTTGAATGAAACACAACAATAATATCACGAGTGAATAAAATAAAACGCAGTTGTTATCATTTGGACGGCTGCGTTTTTTGCTATCTAAAAACAAATGTTTATGGTATAATATTGAACATGAAAAATATTTATTTAGACAATGCGGCAACAACAAAGCCGCTTGATGAACTAAAAAAAGTATATGAGGCGTATCAAAATAAACTGTGGCAGAATCCATCGGCATTGTATGCTCCTGCTGTTTTGGTGCAAAATGAGCTGAATCGTGCAAAAGAAGTTTTGCTGGCAGGATTTCAAGCACATAAATGCTTTTTTACGAGTTGTGGCTCTGAAGGTGCAAACACAGTGATTCTAAAAGGCATGCGCCAAAAAAAGAATATGAATTTTGTATGTGGTGGGGCAGAACATCCGTGTGTCGAGGAGAGCTTTAAGGCACTTGAAGCACTGGGGCATCAGGTAACTTATATCAAAACAAACAGAAGTGGACTGATTGCGGCAGAAGATGTGATAGAAGCGGTGAACGAGGATACGGCACTTGTGAGCATGATGCACGTCAACAACGAAACAGGCGCAAAAAACGATATTGAGGCGATTGCGGCGGCGGTAAAGGCGAAGAACAACGAAACGCTGTTTCATGCAGACGGGGTACAGGCTTTTCTTAAGAATCCGTTGACAGATACCTCAAACATTGATTATTATACGGTCAGCGCACATAAACTTCATGCGCACAAAGGAACGGGTGCGGTGATTTATAAAGATAATACTCCCTTGAAACCATATATTCTTGGCGGCGGTCAAGAGGGCGGTCAGAGATCTGGTACGCAAAATATGCTGGGGATTTTGTCCTTTGCAAAGGCGGTACAAATTCTGCGTGTGCAAGCGGATTTTGAGCAGGTATATCGGCTAAAAGAGGCTTTTTTGGAGGCTTGTTCGACGATTTCTGATTGCTTTGTGATTTCGCCATTGGAAAAAGAAAAAGCGTGCGGGCATATTGTAAATATTTCACTTTTGGGTGTCAACGGAGAAACATTGCTGCATATGTTGGAAGCACAGGGAATATATATTTCTACAGGCTCTGCGTGTTCCTCAAAAAAAGGAAAAAGCCGCATTGCAAAAGCACTGGGACTGACGCAAGAACAGGCATCGGGTGCGGTACGCATCAGCTTTTCGCCCTTTACAACGGTGGAAGAAGTAACTGAAGCGGCAGAAGAAATTGCAAAAAGCGCTGCGGTGCTGCGTAAATTTAAACGAAAATAACAGGAGAAAATCAATGATATTATTAATCAGATATGGCGAATTATATTTAAAAGGACTCAACAGACCTCATTTTGAAAATTTGCAGAAACAAGCCATTAAAAAGGCACTGAGCAAATTTGAAAACGTTGAAACGATTAAGGGGCAAGGGCGGTTTTATGCAACAGGTTTGAACGATGCGGATATGCAAAGCGCCATTGATGCGGTTACAAAGGTGTTTGGACTGCATTCGGTTTCTCCTGCATGGGAAATTCCTAAAGATATTGAGCAAATGCAAGAGTCGCTTGTGCAAATGACAAGAGATTATATGCAGAAAAAAGGCATGAAGACGGCAACTTTTAAGGTACAGTCAAAGCGGGCTGATAAGCGGTTTCCAATGGGTTCTCAGCAAATATCGGCACAGGTAGGCGGATATATTTTAGATCATGTAGAAGGACTTACTGTGGACGTGCATCGTCCAGATTTTACGGTGTATGTCGAGGTGCGTGAGAACTGTTATGGATATATCGACATCATCAATTGTGCTGGCGGCATGCCGCATAAATCAAGCGGTAGAGCAATGGTGCTTTTGTCGGGCGGTATTGATAGCCCTGTGGCGGCATATATGATTGCCAAACGTGGTGTCGAGATTAACGCTGTGCATTATCATAGTTTTCCTTATACGAGCGAGGCGGCAAAGCAAAAAGTTCTTGATTTGACAAAAATTGTGACGGCATATGCAGGAAGAATCCATCTGAATGTTGTGAGCTTTACAGATATACAAATGCAAATATACGAAAAATGTCCGCATGAAATGCTGGTGATTATTATGCGCAGGTTCATGATGCGTATTGCGCAAAAACTGGCACAGCGTGATGGTGCACAAGCGATTGTTACGGGCGAAAGCATTGGGCAGGTTGCAAGCCAGACCATGGAAAGTATGTATGTGACGAACGAAGTTGTGCGTATGCCTGTTTTTAGGCCATTGATTGGCATGGATAAATGTGACATTGTAGAGATTGCAGAGCGAATCGGAACGTATGAAACCTCGATATTGCCTTATGAGGACTGCTGTACGGTTTTTGTGCCAAAGCATCCGCTTACAAAGCCAAAACTGGATAAAATTATTGAAATGGAAAGCGTACTTGATATTGATGCGCTTGTGAATACAGCGGTACAGACCGCAGAGCGTATTGTGATTGGATAAAGCAACGGTGCTGCAATTGCTTAGATATGCGGCGGCAAGCATGGCGAAAGTGAATATGTATGATGATACAAGGGTAATGTGGAGATAAAAAAAATGCTCCTTGACACTATATTTGTAGCGATAAAAGATGGACAGACACGATTGATGTTAGGTAATTTCTATGCGGCAGGAACAGCAGGAACATACACGTTTAAACTGCAAATGGTAACAGCAGATGCAAGCGAAGCTTCTAAAACAACAGAAAATTTGAGCATGACAATGAAATAGAATAAACAAAAAATCCGTATCCACATCAGTTGGGTACGGATTTTCTTGTTTCTTATAAAAGTTTATTTCAGCATATTAATTTTTAAATCTTGTGGACGTATCCAATTGATTTTACGCAGGAAGTACGCAAATAAAAGTGTGAGTATGATGGGCAAAACAAAATGCACCAAGCCGATTTCAAACAGTAGCATAGGAGCAGGCGTGTTAGAACCCATTGCTGCCCATGCACCAAACTGTCCGACCAAGCCAGAGGTACCCATTCCTGCACCCGTGGGGGTGTTGGTCATGCCAAAGATAGCGGTAGAGATAGGACCAACAATTGCAGAGGCAAGTATTGGCGGTATCCATATTTGCGGTCGGCGTAAGATGTTTGGAAATTGAAGCATAGATGTGCCAATCCCTTGTGCGATAAATCCGCCCCAGCCGTTTTCTTTAAAGCTCATTGCAGCAAAGCCAATCATCTGAGCGCAGCAGCCAGCCGCCGCAGCACCAGCCGCAAGACCTTCCAGCCCAAGCATGATACATAATGCCGCCGAGCTGATGGGAGCGGTTAGAGCCATTCCGACAATTACAGCAATCGCAATACCCATAGGGACAGGTGAAAGCACGGTAGCGGAGTTTATAATGCCTCCCAGCCACATCATGAACGCATTTAGCGGAGGCCCGACCAACCATCCGACAAAGCAGCCTGCAAGAATCGTAACGATGGGGGTAACAATAATATCAACGGGCGTTTTTCCAGCAACAAGTGTGCCGATTTCTGCTCCAACAATTGCCGCAATATAGGCACCCACAGGGCCGCCAAGTGCATAACCAAATGCACCCGTTGCTGCAGAGGCAAACATGACCAGTGGCTTGCTTTTCAAACCATAGGCGATGGCAACACCAATTGCTGCACCAACGACTGGTGATTTTGCACTGATAATATCAGAAAATTCTTTTAATAAAGAAAGACCGGGAATGGTTGAAAGCTGAGAGATGATAAGACCGATAATCAAACTGGAAAACAGACCGAGCGCCATTGCACCCAAACCATCAATAAACCAGCGTTTTGCAAATTTTTTAATCACTAAAACCGCATTTTTTTGCATAAAAAAACATACCTCCAAAAAAATCAATAAAAATTGTCTTTTTAAGTGGTACGTATACCATTAAAAAATCACCGTCTTAAACTGCAAGTGATAAATTGTTCAAGCTGTATTATACACAAAAGCGGCAGGCATTTCAATAGTAAAATAAAAAAAGAGAGGATTTTCAAATGAAGTCCTCTCAGATTTATTTTTTAATTATGTAGCTGGTGCTACGGTAGGGACGGGTGCTGATGTAGGGACGGGTGCAGGTGCAGGAGGTGCTTCCAAAGAACCATGCGGATAGGTACAATCGGTGTACGGATCTGATGGTGGAAGAGGCGTGCCGTCTGCCGCTGTACCACCGCTGCCGCCTCCCCATGATCTGTAGGGAGAGCCCTCAGGGAAATTTCGTGCAGAGCGGACTGCGTATTGCTCTGGCGGGCAACGTCCCTCTACAAATCGCTGATTGGATAATGCACAAATCGGTGCAGAAACACAAACATCACATTGCTCTATCGGAACGTCTGTTGCAGCAATATAATCGGTAAAGGTTGGGCAGCTTCCGTTTGAAAGCAAACCAGAATATTGACAGACTGTTGCCTCAACCAGTCCTGCCTGTTCTGCTGTGATTTTTTGAATCGGTTGGTCTGTTTTGCCTTTATCGGTGTGGATTTTTGACATAAAATCACTCCACAGATTTGCGGCAAGCGAGTTTGAACCATATCCTCGTGGCAGGGATAAGTTTTCATCATGTCCTACCCACAGCGAGGCTGTATAATAAGGTGTGAAACCAGCAAAGGTCACACCTCTGTCTTTTGTATTGGTGCCAGTTTTGCCAGCGACGGTCATACCCTCAATTTTTGCCTGTGTACCTGTGCCGTGGTCAACGCCGTCCTCCATAATATCTGTGAGCATCCATGCGGTGGACGGCTTAAAGCCCTCATGCACAATACGCTCAGCCTCTGCATCAATGATGATATTTCCCTGAGAATCGACAACTTTTGTAAAAGAAATTGGTTCTTTATATTCACCGCCACGTGCGATGGTTGAGTACGCACCCGTCATTTCTATAGGGGTAATAGGCGAGGCACCCAGTGCCAAACCAACTCCTGTTTTATCAATGCTGTTGGGGCTGACACCCAGCTTTAAAAGCTGAGCTTCTGCCGCATTCAGTCCGATATAATCCATAAGTGTTCGTGCCGCAGAAATATTCCATGATCCGACAATTGCCTGACGCAGGGATGCAGGGCCGGGTGTACCTTGGCTAGAAACAGGATAGCCAGTTTCGCTGTCCCAGTTTGTGATGGGAACGGGAATGTTGGCAACGGGCGAAACCGCACCATAGCCATTTTCAAAAGCTGTGCCATAGATTGCCAAAGGTTTGATTGCAGAGCCAACAGGCATTGTACCCTGCCAAGCACGGTTTAAGCTGCGCCGCACTTCTGGCTCATCACGAGAGCCAACAATGGCAAGCAGCCATCCTTTTTCGTTGTCTTCAATGACCGCAGAAGCTTGCGGTTCTTTGGTTTCTATTACGTTTCCATCTGCATCTTTCTTTACAATGGAATCAAATGTTGGATAATCTGGATATTCTGAAAGAGTTTGCTGTACGGTGTTTTGCATATCGACATCGACCGTCGAATAAATCCGATAACCGCCTGCCCGCATTTCCTGATCAACTTTTTGTCTATTTATTTCGTTATCCTCTAATCCTTGCTTCCGAAGCAGAAAAGTCTGCACCTGATAAATAACATATTCTATAAAATGCGGCATATCATAAAGTTCATTTGCAGGGGATTCCTCTAAAATATTCATTTCTTCTTTCCACGTATCAATATATCCAGGTGCCGAATAAACATCATAAGGTGTGTAGACACTCTGATACTCTTCTTGGGTAATCATACCGTTCCAAGACATACGCTCTGCAATGATATTCATACGGTTCAGCAGCCCTTTTTTGCCGACTAAATTGTCAATTTTATCGGGGTTATAGGTAACTGTACGAGGATTATATTTGGTTGGGTTTTGGGTGATTGCCGCAATACAAATCATTTCCTTTAGTGTTAGTTTTGATAAATCCTTGCCAAAATAATCTTTTGCAGCAGTTTTTACACCATATACCTTGCCGCCCAATGGAATGGAATTAAGATAAGCACCCAAAATTTCTTTTTTATCGTATTTTTTTTCCAGTGCCATTGCAAGATAAGCCTCCTGCAATTTACGTTTATAAGAAACTTCATTGGTAAGCAACTTGTTTTTAACAAGCTGTTGGGTGATGGTGCTGCCGCCCTCCACCTTGCTGGAGGAAAGGTTTGATACAAAAGCGCCAATTAATCTTCTAAAATCGACACCGTTATGGTCATAAAAGCGCAAATCTTCAACAGAGATAACTGCATTTTGCAAATTTTCTGGAATTTCTTCAATGGTTGCCATATCACGATTTTCTGCACCGCTGTAAGTAGCAATGGTAGAACCCTCTTGGTCCAAAATATAGGAACTTAATTTTTGGGTTTCGATTTTTTGCGTGTCCAGCTCTGGTGTGGATTCTAAATAGGCATTTGCAACACCCATAATAGTTCCAAATCCAATTGCGACAAATACAAAAATTGCGACAAATAGTATCTTTACGGTTGTTAAAATAACACCGAGTACAAAATTCGGCTTTTTATCCCGTGGCTTAAACCATGTCTTGCGAAAAGACTTTTGCTTTGAATTGGTAACCGGCAAAGGCTGTGTTTCATCTAAATCTGGTGTTGATGCAATAAAACGTTTGGTACTGTCATCTGTAAAAATAACTGTTTCTTCTGTGGGCTTTGCGGTGATTTTACGCTTGCCAAAGGTATTGGGCTTTGCAGGTTTGGAAGTGTAGGAAGTCTTATTAGAAACAACTGGTTTTTGTTTTGTTTGCTGAATCCTCTTTGATGTGGTTGAAACATTCTCTTTTACATTTTTACCAGCATTGGAAAGAGTATGTTTTATTTTTGCGCCAACGCTTGAAAAAAAGCCTTTCACAGCATCAGTAGCAGTATGTATATAATCCCTAAAATTTTTTTTGGGTGTCATGCTTTGGTACCTCCGTGCCTGCACAAACAGTAAATGATATGAATGTGCAAATATACATTTATAATTTTAACATATTATAGGTAATAAATAAATAAATTTCATAAAATATTAACATTGTTGCTCATAAAAGAAATGTTTTTACTTAAAAAGAGAGAAAAGCAGTGTGCATCATTATAGAAATTGGCTGTTCAAGTTTACAACAATCTCAAAATATGATAATATTTATAAATAAATGATAGAATAATAAGGTAGAGGTACAAATATGTCAGGACATTCAAAATGGTCAACAATCAAAAATAAAAAAGGCAAAGCCGATGCACAAAGAGGAAAAGTTTTTACGAAAATTGGCAGAGAGATTGCCGTTGCGGTAAAATTGGGTGGACCTGATCCATCATCAAACTCTCGGCTGCGTGATGCAATCGCAAAAGCAAAAGCAAATAATATGCCAAATGATAATGTGGCACGCTCCATCAAAAAAGCGGCTGGAGAGCTTGGGACAATCAATTATGAAGAATTGGTGTATGAGGGCTATGGCATTGGCGGTGTTGCGGTGATTGTGGAAACAATGACAGACAATAAGAACAGAACAGTTGGCGAAATTCGCCATGCTTTTGATAAATTTGGCGGTTCGCTTGGAACAACGGGCAGTGTTGCGTTTATGTTTGATAAAAAAGGCGTGCTTGTGATAGACGGTACGGCAAATGAAGAAGAGTTGATGGATGCTGCACTGGAGGCAGGAGCACAAGATTTTGCTGTAGATGATGACGTGTATGAAATTATCACAGCACCAGAAGATTTTTCGGCAGTTCGGGAAGCACTGGAAACCGCAGGATATGAGTTTTTATCTGCACAGCTTGACAGACTTCCTCAAACAACGGCAACGCTAAATGAAGAACAACAGGAAAAATTTGATAAAATGCTGGATATGCTGGAAGACAACGACGATGTGCAGGAAGTGTATCATAACCTCGATTTTTAAAGCAGTAAAACGGGAAAATATTCACAAAACAAAGTGTATTATACAGAATAATACACAATAAAAAGATGCAGTACAATCACTTTTTGCTTGTATACAGGCATAAAGATAGAGAATGATACGAGGTAGGAGCATGAACACAGTAAGCGAGATTGCTTATGCGGCAAAGGCTGCAAAGTCTGATATGAACAAGCTGACAACCAACCAAAAAAATCAAATTTTGTGTGCGATGTCCAAGGCACTGCTAAAAAACGAAGGCTATATTTTGGAACAGAACAAGCTTGATATTGAGGCGGCAAAAAAAATTGGCAGAACGGAAGCATTGATAGACAGATTGGCACTGAACCAAAAGCGTGTACAGGATATGGCGCAAGGATTAGCTGATGTTGCGGCATTACAAGATCCAGTTGGCGAAATTATTCATGCGACAAAACGCCCCAATGGCTTGCTGATTGCGAAGAAACGAGTGCCAATGGGTGTGATTGGCATCATTTATGAGGCACGTCCAAATGTGACGGCTGATGCGGTGGGATTGTGTATCAAAACATCTAATGCAGTGGTGCTAAAAGGCGGCAGCGAGGCAATCAACTCGAATATTGCGGTTGCAAAGGTGCTTATTGAGGCTGGGACGGCGGCAGGGCTACCAACGGGTGCGATTGGGTTGATTACGGATACAACGCACGCTGCGGTGGATACTATGATGAAGCTAAACGGCGTGATTGATGTGCTGATTCCACGTGGCGGCGGCAGGCTTATTAAGGCTGTTGTCAACAATGCAACCATTCCTGTGATCGAAACGGGCGTGGGAAACTGCCACATTTATGTAGACGAGAGCGCAGATTTTAAGATGGCGGCGGAGATTGTAATAAATGCAAAGACGACAAGACCAGCGGTGTGCAATGCGGCGGAAAGTTTACTTGTACATAAAAAAATTGCATCGGAATTTCTGCCGATGATGTTTGCAGAGTTTGCAAAAAATGGTGTAGAAGTGCGTGGCTGTGAGGTGTGCCAAAAGTATGGTGCATTGGCGGCAACGCTTGAGGATTACGGCACAGAGTTTTTGGATTTGATTATTTCTGCTAAAGTGGTTTTTGATATTGATGAGGCAATTGCGCACATCGACCAATATGGAACAGGGCATTCCGAAGCGATTATTACAAATGATTATCGCAATGCGCAAAAATTTAAAGATGAAGTGGATGCGGCGGCGGTGTATGTGAATGCTTCTACAAGATATACAGACGGTTTTGAGTTTGGATTTGGTGCAGAAATCGGCATCAGTACCCAAAAGCTGCACGCACGTGGCCCAATGGGTCTGCAAGAGCTGACCACAACAAAATACGTGATTGACGGCGACGGGCAAATCAGAATTTAATGTGAATATACAAGAAGTTTTAAATAGATAAGGAGAATAAAATGAAAAACATCAAAATTGCGATTATCGGGATGGGGACTGTTGGCGGCGGAATCTATCAGCTGATTGAAAGAGAACAAAAGAATATCGAACATAAAGAAAATATTCATATAGAAGTCAAAAAGACGCTGGCGCTTAGCTATGCGGTCGATGTGCCAGATGCACTTAAAGCAAAGGATATTGATGAGATTGTTTCTGATCCTGAGATTTCGATTGTAGCAGAGGTTATGGGCGGTGTAAAGCCTGCAAAAGAATTTATTTTAAAGGCATTGCTTGCGGGAAAGACGGTCGTATCTGCAAACAAAGATATGATTTCTCAGAATTGGCCAGAGCTTGAGGCGGCGGCGAAAAAAGGCAGAGCAGGTTTTTATTTTGAGGCGGCGGTGGGCGGCGGCATACCGATTTTACGTGCGCTAAATGATTCGATGCAGGCGAATACCATCAATGCGGTCTATGGGATTATCAATGGGACGACCAATTATATCCTTACAAAAATGGACGATGAGGGCAGAGATTTTGATGATGTTTTAAAAGAGGCACAGGCTTTGGGGTATGCAGAGGCAAATCCGACAAGCGATGTGGAGGGATATGATGCTCGGTATAAGCTTTCCATTTTGGCATCTATGGCATTTCATGCTCGTGTACCTGTGGATAAGATTTTTTGTGAAGGAATCACGAAAATTTCAAAGATTGATATTGAAATCGGAAGAGAACTTGGATATGTTGTTAAGCTTTTGGCAATTGGAAAAAAAGGCGAAAACGGGGAAATTGAGGCACGTGTACATCCGACCATGATTCCAAAAGATCATGCACTTGCAAGCATCAAAGGCTCTTTCAATGCAATTTTTATTCATGGCAGTGCAGTTGGCGAGATGATGTGGTATGGCAAAGGTGCAGGCGATTTTCCGACAGCAAGTGCGCTTGTATCGGATATGATTTATTCTATCAATACGCCATGTCATAAATATGCAACTTTTGAAAATGAATATTCGGCGGACCAAGTGAAATTTAACAACAATTGGCTTACAGAATATTTTGTGCGTACAAATGTGCTTGATAAACCAGGTGTGCTTGCAAAGATTGCAGGGATTTTTGGGAAATATGATGTGAGCATCGAAAGCGTTATCCAAAAAGGTGCAAAAGATGGCGAAACGGCGGCACCGCTGATTTTAGTAACGCACAAAGCACACGAAAAAGATTTGCAAAAAGCAATTGACGAGATTAAGCAAATTGATGCAGTGATTGATGTGCCGAGCTGTATCAGAGTTGAAAAATAAGAATCATAAAATCATAAAAAGAATGCTTAGATTTATAGTCTGAGCATTCTTTTAAAATTGGCTCTATATTTTGTATGTGTTTTATCTTTTTGCATATACACGTGATTTTAAAAGGGCATCAACCACATCAAATTCCTGCCTGCTAAGCGGGGAAGGATATGACATAACATGCAGCGGCAAAGGGTTTTGACCGTCCTGCATAGCGGGCTGAACATAGGCATATTCGTTTAAAGCAAATCCATATCTTTTATAAAAGTTAATGCGCCGAGCGCAAAGCTCGCAAGTATCAAGCTCTACCTCCAGCATTACGGGACGGTTATCCCGCTTTAAGTATGCACGTAAAAAATCGCCGCCGATTCCGCTTCCCCTCAAGTGTTCATCAACAGCAAAATGTTCGATATAGCGAATTTTTTCAAATTCCCATATTGCTAAAAAAGCGGAAATGATAGAACCTTTGGTGCGGCGTACGATGATTTTATAATCGTCTTGCTGTAAAAGCTTCATCTGGTCAGCTTTTGTACGCTGTTCATTGATTGGAAAAGACTGATTTAGCAGTTTATATACCGCATCAAAATCGATAGTACTAATTTTGTTTTGTTTGTCAAATTGCTCTATTGTATCAGATTGATTCATTTTATGCTCCTGCTGTGTTATAATAATGAAAATAATTATATCATAGGAACGGCAAAGTGGGAAGATAAAAAATGCTTATTATAAAAGAAAAAATTTCTCTGTGGGAGCATCTGAAAGCGGCTCAAAAACCGATTTTTTTGTATGGCATGGGTGATGGCGCAGAAAAAATATTAAAAGTACTTGAAAAGAATCATATTTCTGTTTCGGGTATTTTTGCAAGTGACGAATTTTGTAGATACCAGATGTTTCGTGGGTTTGAAGTATGCAAATACAGCGATATTATGCACAAGGATTTTATTGTACTGGTTGCTTTTGGTACACAGCGCAGGGAAGTACTTGAGAATATTAGAAAAATTGCGAGCGAGCAAGAGCTTTATGCACCAGATGTACCTGTTTTTGGCGATGGGATTTTTGACAGGGATTTTTTTGAGGAACATGAGCGGGAGTTTGCACAGGTTTATGAAATGCTTGCTGATGAAACATCAAAAATACTATATGAAAATTTAATCAACTATAAAATCAGTGGAAAGATTGCGTATTTGGAGTTTGATGCGATAGCAGATTGCCTGTCGCTTACAAATCACGAAACATATGTGGACGCAGGGGCATATACGGGTGATACGATTCATGAATTTATACAGTGTGCCAGCGGATACGATGCGATTTTTGCCATTGAACCAGACCGAAAAAATTTTGAAAAATTAAAGAGAAATACCAAGGATTTAAAAAACACTTTTTTGTTTCATGCGGCGGCGGCGAATAAGGACGGAAAAATCGGATTTGAGGAAAATGCCGGACGAAATTCTGTATGCAGTGAGCAGTCAGAAACGCAGGTATCTGCTTGTACAATTGACAAAATATTGGACAAAAAGCAGGCGACTTACATAAAATATGATGTAGAGGGGAAAGAAATTTCGGCTCTTGAGGGTACACGACATACGATTGTGCAAAACAAGCCAAAACTATGCGTATCGGCTTATCACAGAAATGAGGATTTGTTTGCTATTCCGCTTTACATTAAGAATATAAGGGCGGATTATCGGATATATGTGAGAAAATGCACGTATATTCCTGCATGGGATATTCAATTCTATTTTATCTAAAGGACAGGAAAATTCTGTTTATTTTGAATTTTTATGGTATAATAAAAAAAAACAACAAAAGGAGTGAATTTTATGTTAAGAAATATTCCAGAGATCATTTCTCCCGACCTGATGAAAGCCATTATGGAGATGGGACATGGTGACGAAATTTGTTTTACTGACGTAAATTTTCCCGCACAAAGCATGGGACAAAGAGTGATTCGTGCAGATGGGCATGATATTGCTGAACTTATGGAGGCGATTTTAGAGTTTATGCCGCTGGATTCTTTTGTAGCTGCACCTTGTATACTCATGGATGCACCAAAGGGTGCGGCACCCAAAGTTTGGGATGTGTATGAAGATGTGATTAAAAGAAAAGACTTTGCGAATGCTTTTACAAAATTTGAATTTTGCGAGAGATTTGCATTTTATGAAAGAGTAAAAAAGTGCTTTGCCGTTGTGGCAACCAGCGAGCATGAAGGATACAGCAATATTATCCTTAAAAAAGGCGTCATTTTCAAATAAGAAAAAATGAACCAGTGCGATAAATAAAAAAACAGCTTTGTTTGTTGTATGCTGTTAATTTCTGTGATTATAAGTTTTTTATGTGATAATAGTCGAAAGGGCAATGAGAGGATTTTTGCTGTATAAGACATCAGCGGCTGACGTGGATTTCATTATGTGAATACGATTTTTACTTTTAGTTACAACGAAAATAAAAAAGAAAGTAGTAGGATTCTTATCATGGAAAAAAGTTTAGGAGAAGTTTTCAAATCGGCTGGTAAAACAACAAGAGAAAATTTTGTTACATTACTGTGTGCAACGCTTGCTTTTTTTGCGATTTGTTATTTGCCGGCGATGATTACCACACTGATAGCGGATTCTTCCAATTATATTGCTTATGCAAGTGTAACGATGGTATCGGTTGGCTGGGTGTATGCAGCACTTTTCTTTGTTGCACCGCTGTATATGGGGTTTTTAGCGGCGGTCATGCACAACTATGATCAAACAGGGCAAAAAGTAGTATTTAAAGATGCATGGCTGGCAGCACTGAAAAGTTATGGAAGATATTTACTGACAATGCTTGTAATTGTGTTGTTTGCGTTTGTACTGGTGTTTGTGCTGACGATTGTTATGATGATTGTGATGTTGCCAATGATAATGTCGTATGCAATGAACATATCGGCAGGCATTGCAGAATATACGCAAAAAATGGCGAGTGGGATATTGATTACAATACTGCCGCTGATGATTGTGC
>JAVXBD010000024.1:0-19848 GCA_036660175.1 Christensenellaceae bacterium
CATAGATGATGTACGAATTTTCAAGTTGTTTTGAAGGAGTGACAGGAAGCGAAATCAGAAAGATATTTGCGCTGTTAGCAGATCCGCAGATTATTTCTTTTGCAGGAGGGAATCCATCTCCTGACACATTTCCAGCAGAGGAACTTGCACAAATCAGTGATGAAATTATCAAAAATGACGCACGAACGGTCTTACAGTACGGCGGTACATTGGGTATGCCTTCCTTGATTGAGCTTTTAAAACAAAGAAATGCAGGTATTATGAAAAAGGACGATGAGATTATCGTTCTTACAGGTTCTTCTCAGGGGATCAGCCTTTTTTCTATGGCGATGCTTAATAAAGGCGATAGAATTTTAGTGGAATCACCTACTTTTTTAGGTGCGCTACAAACTTTTTTAGTTGCGGGTGCAGACATCAAAAGCGTTCGTATGCAGGACGATGGCGTAGTACTTGAAGATTTGGAGCAAAAAATAATCGACTTTGCACCAAAGTTTTTTTATGTGATACCGACTTTTCAAAATCCGATGGGTATCACCACAAGCGAGCAAAAGCGGCAGGAGATTTATAGACTGTGCAAAAAACATGGGGTGTTGATTTTAGAAGATGATCCTTATGCAGAATTGCGGTACGAGGGGCAGGCATTGCCAAGCATCAAATCATATGATGATTGCGGATTGGTATGCAAGCTTTCAAGCTTTTCAAAGACCATATCGCCGGGCTTGCGTGTGGGATATGCGATTGCAAACAAAGAGATTATCGAGAAATTTAATCTTTTAAAACAAGGTGCGGATGTGCATACCTCAAACCTGACACAAGCACTGGTATATGAATATATCAAGCGTGGACGGTATGAGCAGCATATCGAGATTCTGTGTGCGGAATACACCAAAAAAAGAGATGCGATGATGAGGGCAATCAAGCAGTATTTTCCCAATTATGTACGATATACCAACCCGCAGGGCGGGCTATTTTTGTGGGTGACACTTCCCAAAAATTTCAATGCACGGGAGCTTTTTGCAAAGTGCGTAGAAAAAAAAGTGGCATTTGTGGTGGGAGCGCCGTTTTATACAGCGCAGGACACAGGGCATGACAACACACTCAGGCTTAATTTCTCTATGCCGAGTATCGAAAACATCAACATCGGTATTGAGAGAATGGGGGCTGTAATAAGAGCATATGAGGGAGATTTAAAATAGATGAGCAACGTATTTGAAACATTGAAGCAAAGAGGATTTATCAAGCAGGTTACGCACGAGGGACTGGACGAAATGCTCAAAAAAGAGCAGGTCAAGTTTTATGTGGGGTTTGATGCAACGGCGGACAGCCTGCATGTGGGGCATTTTGTACAGCTGATGGCGATGGCGCATATGCAGCGGGCAGGGCATATTCCGATTGTGCTGATTGGCGGAGGAACGACGATGATTGGCGATCCGAGCGGAAAAACAGATATGCGTAAGATGATGACAAGAGAAGTGATTGCGCAGAATGCAGAGATTTTCAAACAGCAGATTGGGAAGTTTTTGGATTTTGAGGACGGCAAAGCCATCATGGTGGATAATGCCGATTGGCTACTGGACTTAAATTATGTAACTTTTTTAAGAGAAATTGGTGCGTGCTTTTCGGTAAACAAGATGCTTACCGCAGATTGCTATAAAAAGAGATTGGAAAAAGGACTGACGTTTTTTGAGTTTAACTATATGCTGATGCAGGCATACGACTTTTTGGTGCTGAATCGAAAATACGGTTGTGCGCTTGAGATGGGCGGAGATGACCAGTGGTCGAATATTCTTGCAGGCGCAGATCTGATACGCAGAAAAGAACAAAAAGCGGCATATGGCTTAACTATCACGCTGCTGCTGACCAGTGACGGCAGAAAAATGGGCAAGACAGAGTCGGGTGCAGTCTGGCTGGATGGCGAAAAAACATCACCGTATGATTTTTATCAGTACTGGAGAAACGTTGCGGATGCAGATGTCAAGACTTGTTTGTCCCTGCTTACCTTCCTGCCTATGGACGAGGTAGAACGGCTGTCGGCTCTTCAGGATAATCAAATCAATGATGCGAAAAAAGTGCTTGCCTTTGAAATCACCAAGCAGGTGCATGGACAAAAAGCGGCAGAAGAAGCGCAAAAAGCAGCAGAGGCATTGTTTGGCGGAGCGGCGGCAGGCGGCAGTATTCCAACTATGAATCTTACAAAAGAGGTGTTTGAACAAAACGCAAAGGTTATAGATTTGCTTATGCTGTGCGCCCTTACAAAATCACGAGGAGAGGGCAGAAGGCTGATCGCAGGCGGCGGAATCGTTATAAATGGACAAAAAGTGGAAGATGAGTTTGGACAAATAGCGCAAAATGATTTTGTGGATGGAGAAATACTCATCAAAAAAGGAAAAAAAGTATTTTTTAGGGTTTGCTTAAAATGATGCCGTATGTTTGCATAGACGAAGATGTGGAGCATGAAATCATTGTCAAAAAATCGCAGTTTATCTGTGCGCTAAAAATAGCGGAAGATTTAGAAACTGCTGTGCAGGTGGTTGCAGACATCAAAAAAAAGCATTATAATGCAGCACATAATTGCAGTGCGATGCTGATAGGACAGGATTTTGCAAGATGCAGTGATGATGGAGAGCCGCAAGGCACAGCGGGTGTACCCATGCTTGAGGTCCTAAAGCACAGCGGACTTACAAACATTGTTGCAGTGGTGACGAGGTATTTTGGCGGTATATTGCTGGGTACGGGCGGGCTTGCAAGAGCGTATTCCAAAAGCGTTGGCGAGGCACTGCTACTGGCAAGAAAAGTAGAATATATGCCAGCTGATATTTTTGAATTTGATATTGAATATGCGGATTATGGAAAACTACAAAGCATTGCAGGCGAATTTGGCGCAGGTGTTCATGCAAATTTTTTGCAAAAGGTTGCGGCAAGCGTTATAATAAAAAAAGAAAACAGTGCAAGTTTTATGAAAAAAAGCAAAGATGCGTTTTTGGGCGCAGAGGTATGTAAAATAACAGGCGAGTGTACCATCAAAAAAATGGTATAGCATTGACTGTTTTTAAAGAGAATTAAATTATTTTTAGTAGAGGGAATGGTAGATATGAATATTAAATTTGTAAAAGCAGACACTTTGAAAGAGAAACCAAAAGACGAAACAAAACTCGGATTCGGGACAATCTTTTCGGATTATATGTTCCTGATGAAATATACCGAGGGCGTGGGCTGGCATGATGCGCAAATCAAGCAGTATGAGGATTTTAAGATTTCTCCAGCTTCTACGGTTTTGCATTATGGGCAGGAAGTTTTTGAGGGCTTAAAGGCATATACGCAGGTAAACGGCGACATTGCACTTTTTCGTGCAAAAGATAACTTTAAACGCATGAACAACTCTGCAAAGCGTTTGGCAATGCCTTCTTTTGATGAAGATTTTGTGCATAAAGCCTTGATAGAATTGGTAAAAGTGGAGCGTGATTGGATTCCAGGCTCTAAAGGGACTTCCTTATATATCAGACCAAACTATATCGGCATGGATCCGTTTATTGGGGTGCGTTCTGCAAGAGAATATATCTACTATATTATGACAGGACCAGTTGGTGCGTATTATGCAAATGGGCTTGCACCTACAAAAATTTTAATAGAAAAACAATACACACGTGCGGCACGTGGCGGCATGGGCTTTGCAAAAACCGCAGGAAACTATGCGTCAAGCTTGATTGCTGGTGTGGAGGCACACGAAAAAGGGTGTGACCAAGTTTTGTGGTTAGATGCGGAAGAACGTAAGTATGTTGAAGAAGTTGGATCTATGAATATGATGTTTGTCATAGACGGAAAAATTGTGACGCCAGACTTAGACGGTACGATTCTGCCAGGTATTACACGCAACAGCGTACTGACACTTGCAAAAGACATGGGGCTTCAGGTGGAAGAACGCAAAGTTGCCATTGAAGAAATTATTGACACTGCAAAATCGGGCGTTTTAACCGAGGCTTTTGGTACGGGTACGGCGGCGGTGGTAAGCCCTGTTGGAAAATTTGTTTATGGAGATGAAGAATTTACAGTCAACAACAATCAGATGGGCGAGTATGCACAGAAGTTTTATGATGCACTGACGGGTATCCAATACGGCGAATGTGCAGATAAATTTGACTGGATAGAAAAAATATAATATATTAGTACAGGAAGTATAGGAAAATAACGTTGGCGATGTGCCAATGAGAAACTAAAAGATATAAAAAAAACCCTATTTGGAGGTTAAAAAATTGAAAAAAGCACTATCGTTTATTATAGTATTAGCACTTGTCATTACCGTTGTATTTTCGTTCGGCGGTGTTGCCCTTGCGGCGGACAACGTGAATTTGGTGGTGAAAGTAAACCCTTCTTCGCTTGCAGGACCTGGAGATACCTCGCTTTACGTGCAGGTGCAAAACGGCGGAGATCCGATTGCGAATGTCAACATCAATTACCCTGCACCAACATCTAGCGTTATTTCGCTGGGGAATATTCCAACGGGCGAAACCAGAGATCATTCCAATCCAAATTGGACAATCACAGAGGAGATGTTTAGTAAGGATTTGACCTTTACGGCGACATTTACTTCGCAGGACGGTACACAAAAATCCGTAAATGCAACAGTCAATATTGCTAAAAAAGATCCGGTCGTTAAGGTGAGCGGCTCTTCAAGCGCAGAAACAAAAACGGCAAAAAGCGGAGATAAAGTCAAGTTTACATTCAAGTTTAAAAATGAAGGCAATGTCAAGATTGACAACGCTTATTTAAAAGCACCGCCGTTAAAAGGCGGAGATCAGCTGGGTGATAACTTCTCACTTGAACCTGGTGAAACTGTTACAAAAACATGGGCAGAACCACTGACAAAAGATACTACCGTAAATGCGGTGATTACCTATGCGGTTAATGGTACACAAAAGACATACGAGTTTGAACCTGTCGGCGTTAAGGTGGATGCGGCAGCGGCAGCGGGCGGTATGTCTGTAAGTGCAACAGCAGATAAGCAAACGGTGGCGGCAGGCGAAAGCGTAAACTTTACCGTTAATGTACAAAACACAGGCACTTCTGATTTAAAAGATTTGGTGGTTGTAGACCCGAGCGGAACAAAGCTTTCTATGTCGGAAACTTCGCTTGCAAAAGGTGCATCAGCAACAGGAACGGCAAGTGTTGCAATTGCACAAACATCCAATATCGCTTTTAATGCAACCGCAAAAGATGCGGCAGGCAACAACATCAATGTGCAGTCAAACGCTGTGGCAATCACTACTGGAGATGCACAGCCAACGGCATCAGCATCAGCACCAGCGACGGTTGACCCGAAAACAGTGATGAAAATTGACCTTGATTTAAGCACCAATAAGCTTCAAAAACCAGGAGAAGTTGATTTTTCTATTAAGCTTGTCAACTTGAGCGGTCAAGAGCTAAAAGATGTTGTGGTATCCGAAAAGACGTTGGGTGTTATCGGAACTTTGCCGACTTTTAATACAGCAGAAGAAAGTTTTGATAAAAAGGTAATGGTGGAAGAAACCACTTCTTATACGATTATGGCAACGGCAACAATGCCAGATGGAACAACCATAGAAACGCAAACACCTGCATTTGAAGTTAAGGTTGAAAAAGGCGGGAGCGTTGGCGGACTTGGAACGGGAGTAGTTGTGCTGATTATTATTATTTGTGCAATTGTGGCAGTAGCAGTGATTTTGGGCGTGTTTATATACAAGAATAAAAAACACGGCGGCAATCAGCCAAGACCTCCTTATGGAACGTCAAGCGGAAAGCCAAGACAGCAGCAAGGGACAAGCAGACCGCAGGGAACAAGACCGCAGCAAAGTAGCAGACCGCAGACCTCGCAGAATGTACGCAGACCGATGTCAAGGGAAACATTAGAGCCTAGACCGCAGCCCAGACCAGCAAGCAAACCAAAAAGTAATGGCAGCGGAAGCTACGGCGACAGAAATAAATTCTAAATAGAAATAAAAGGTTTCGACTTTCAAAAATCGAAACCTTTTTTAGTTGTGCAAAAGTGGTGCAAGGGATTATGAAGACATTTCTGTTAATCCTCTAAGATTTGTATTTCAAATTTATCATAATCAAAACGATCAATAAAATCATCTTGCTTAAAGGTAGCTTTGTGAAAAATACCCAATTGTTTGGTGTGGTTGGTGTGCCACATGGGTGCTTCAATATCAAATTCTTTTGAAAAATATTCAATACATTCCAACAAAGCCTCAGCCATGTCGCTTTTTTGGCTTGTGAAGGTATCGGATTTTATTGTTTTGCTGTCTGTAATCAGTTTTGCCCAAATTGTTAGCATAGTCTACCGCCTTTCCTGATGATGTTATGATTTACAAGTATAATCTATTTTAATACAAAAATAAAGGGGACTTTGCGGAACAAGCAGATATATTTTGTTCTTCTCTTGAAAAAAGTACCGTTTCAGTATAAAATTAAACTTGTATTATAAAAAATTCGGAGGTAAGAAAATGAGAAAACCGCTTGGTTATAAAATACTTGAGAAACATTTGGTTTCAGGTGAAATGATTGCTGGAAGCGAAATTTCAATTAAAATTGATTATACGCTTACACAGGATTCGACAGGGACTATGGCATATTTGCAGTTTGAGGCAATGGGTATTGACAGGGTTCAAACAAAAAAATCGGTGGCATATATTGACCATAATACCCTGCAAAGTGGGTTTGAGAATGCAGATGACCATAATTATATTATGAGTGTTGCAAAAAAACATGGGATTTATGCGTCAAGACCAGGCAATGGAATTTGCCATCAAGTAAACTTAGAACGGTTCGGCGTACCTGGAGCGACTTTGTTAGGCTCTGACAGCCACACACCGACGGGCGGCGGCATAGGAATGATTGCAATTGGTGCAGGCGGCCTTGATGTGGCTGTTGCAATGGGCGGCGGTGCCTATTATCTGAACTGCCCGAAATTTGTAAATGTGGAACTGAAAAATCAATTGAGGGACGGTGTATCGGCGAAAGATGTGATTTTGGAAGTGCTGCGTGTGATGTCCGTTAAAGGCGGTGTGGGGAAAATCATTGAGTATACAGGGCAGGGCGTAAAAACTTTGAGTGTGCCTGAGCGTGCGACCATCACCAATATGGGTGCAGAGTTAGGTGCAACAACGTCTATTTTTCCAAGCGATGAAGTGACAGAGGCATTTTTAAAGGCACAGGGCAGAGTGCAGGATTTTACAGCATTATGTGCAGACGAAGATGCAGTTTATGATGAACATATTGTGATTGATTTATCAACATTAACGCCGATGGCGGCAATGCCGCATAGCCCAGACCTTGTTAAAACAATCAAGGAAATTGGTGCAATCAATGTCAACCAAGTGTGTATTGGAAGTTGTACCAACGCTTCTTATTTAGATTTGATGCGTGTTGCGGCAATCCTAAAAGGGAAAACCATTGCACAAAACATCAGTCTTACCATTTCACCAGGCTCTAAGCAGGTCATGAATATGCTTGCAAAAAACGGAGCATTGGCAGATATGATTGATGCAGGAGCAAGAATCTTAGAGTGCGCCTGCGGGCCGTGCATTGGCATGGGACAGTCTCCAGCAACTGACGCTGTATCGGTGCGTACCTTTAATCGAAACTTTTTTGGACGCAGCGGAACAAAGAGCGCAAGCGTGTATCTGGTTAGCCCTGAAACAGCGGCAGTGACAGCCTTAAACGGTTATCTGTCTGATGCAACACAGCTTGCGGATTTATCTATTTTAAATATCGAACAGCCAGAAAAATTCATTATAAACGACAATATGATTGCACCGCCCAGTGCGTGCAGTGCGGATGTTGATGTGGTGCGTGGACCAAACATTAAGCCTTTTCCAATTAATACTGAATTGCCAAAAAAAATTGAGGCGGAAGTTATGCTAAAGATGGAGGACAACATTACGACTGACCACATTATGCCTTCCAATGCAAAACTGTTGCCATATCGTTCTAATATTCCGTATCTTTCGGAATACTGCTTAGCACCTGTGGACGAAACTTTTCCTGCACGTGCAAAAGCGGCAGGCAAATCTATTTTGGTGGCTGGCCAAAACTATGGACAAGGCTCGTCAAGAGAGCATGCAGCCTTAGCACCGCTTTATTTGGGTGTAAAAGCCGTAATTGTGAAGAGCTTTGCACGGATTCATATGGCAAATCTAATCAACAGCGGTATTTTACCACTGGTATTTGTAAATGAGGCGGACTATGACACCATTGATCAAGGAGATGTTCTGCTGATTGAAAATGCACGGGAAAATGCCTGCGGCGACAGTGAATTTGAAGTCAAGAATCTGACACAGAACAGCTCTTTTATGGTGAAATTGGACGTATCCAAAAGATTAAAAGACATCCTGCTTGCTGGCGGACTATTAAACTTTACACGTTTGCAAGTAAAAAAATGAAGATTTGCGGCATATCAAGCAGAAAAAACGTCTATTCTGTAGGGGTAGACGTTTTATTGTACAAATGATAAAAAGCAGGGAAATAGCGGCTTTATGCGGAAAATAGCAGGGATCACTTGTGTTATTATTGACATTTACAGCAGATTAGAATATCATTATACTGTCTAAATTTTGGATTTAATTGATGAATGGAGCGTACTTGGAGGAAATATGAGCATACGTATCATGGGAACGGGTAGTTACTTGCCTGAAAAAGTGGTTACAAATGAAGATTTTGAAAAAATAGTAGATACTTCGGACGAGTGGATTACGACACGTACGGGGATTAAAAGCAGACATTATGCAGACGGCATGACCAATGTGCAGATGAGCATGATTGCGGCACGTGAGGCGCTAAAAGATGCTGGACTTACCAAAGACGACATCGGCGGAATCATTGTTGCAACTGTTACAAACGATATGAATGTACCGTCGGTAGCAAGCCAGTTACAGCGTGCGTTTGACATAGAAGATTGCTTTGCATTTGATGTAAATGCTGCATGTACAGGGTTTATGTACGCTTTAAAGGTTGCGTCGGCAATGATTGCAGAATCAGAGAAGCCTTTGCTTGTGGTTGGAACAGAAACATTGTCAAGATTTACAAATTTTTCGGACAGAGCAAGCTGTATTCTTTTTGGTGATGGTGCAGGAGCAGTGATGGTGTGCGCTGGTGATAATTTGAAATATATCAAAGTATATTCAAAGCCAGACTATAACAATACCATTGAAATTATGGGCATGAATAACTATGAAAATGGGCAGATTAAACCGACTTATATCACCCTTAAAGGGCAAGAGGTTTATAAATATGCAACAAGAGAAGTGGAAGCGGTTGTCAATAAAGCATACGAGGAATTGGGTATTGGTTCAGAGGATATAGACTGGTTTTTAATGCATCAGGCAAACATCAGAATTATTCAGACTGCGGCAAAGCGGCTGAACACCTCGATGGATAAGTTTTATATAAATATACAGGAAGTTGCAAATACTTCTGCTGCAAGCATACCGATTGCGCTTGATGAAATGAATAAAAAAGGTTTATTAAAAGAAGGGCAAAGGCTATTGATTGCTGGCTTTGGCGGAGGTCTTACCTCGGGCTGTGCCGTATATGAGTTTTAAACACACAAAAATGAAACGCTTACTAACGCTTCTGCGTTAAATATAATAAAATAAACGGAGGAAATGAACATGATTTTTGAGAAAATTGCAGCAATTATAAGTGACAAAATGGACATCGACATAGCGGATATTAAAGAGGATTCTTCTTTTGAAAGCTTAAAGATTGATTCGCTTGACATGGTTGAAATCGTTATGGATATTGAAGAAGAATTTGACGTATCTATTGAAGAAGCGGAAAACCTAAAAAGCGTTGCTGATCTTGTTAACTTTATCGAAACCAACAAATAAAGCAATGAGAAAATGACAGTGCAAAGCGGACGGCCTTGTTCGCTTTTGACACTGTGTTTGATGTATGAAACTGGAGGGAATTGCTATTAATACGAAACTTACAAAGTTATTGGGCATCAAGTATCCCATTATACAAGGTGGTATGGCATGGATTGCCGATGCAGGTCTTGCGGGCGCAGTCAGTGCGGCAGGTGGACTTGGGCTGATTGCGGGCGGAAACGCTCCAGCAGAAGTGATACGCACTGAAATCAGAAAAGTAAAAGAAATGACAGACAAACCATTTGGTGTGAATATAATGCTGTTATCGCCATTCGCAAGTGATTTGGCACAGCTTATGATAGAAGAAAAAGTACCAGTTGTGACAACGGGTGCAGGAAACCCATCTGCCTTTATGGACGGCTGGAAAAGTGCAGGAATCAAGGTGTTGCCTGTTGTTCCGAGTGTTGCCTATGCAAAACGTCTGGAAAAGATGGGCGCTGATGCACTGATAGCAGAGGGAACAGAGGCTGGAGGACATATTGGAGAGATTACGACCATGGCGCTGATTCCGCAGATTTGTGATGCGGTGGGGTTGCCTGTTGTGGCGGCTGGCGGCATTGCAGACGGACGTGGACTTGCGGCAGTGCTGATGCTTGGGGCTTGTGGTGCGCAAATAGGCACACGGTTTTTGGTGTCTGATGAATGCAGTGTGCATGATAATTATAAGCAAAAGGTGATTGATGCAAAGGATACAGACAGCGTGGTAACGGGCAGGGCAACGGGACATCCTGTGCGTGGACTAAAAAACAAGCTGGTGCGTCAGTTTAAAGAATTGGAAGAAAAAGCGGCAACGCTTGAAGAATATGAGCAATTAGGTTCGGCACGTCTAAAGATGGCTGCAAAAGACGGCGATGTGGTGTATGGTTCTGTAATGGCAGGACAGATTGCAGGGTTGGTAAAGCAGCGCCAATGTGCTTCTGATATTTTAAAAGAAGTGGTAGAAGAGGCACAAAAATTGATTGACGGAGGGATTTGCGTTGAGTAAACTTGCGGTGCTTTTTGCAGGACAGGGCGCACAAAAAACAGGTATGGGAAAAAGCCTGTATGACCATAATCGTGCGGCAAAAGATGTTTTTGACTCGGCAGAAAAGTTTTTGCCAGGGGTAACGCATCTGTGCTTTTATGCAGAGCAAAGTGAACTGAACAAAACAATCCATACGCAGCCCACTGTTTTTACGGTGGATATGGCGGCATATGCGGCACTTAGCGCAAAGGGATTTGTGCCAACGGCGGCGGCAGGATTTTCTTTGGGAGAATATGCGGCACTTGCGGCGGCAGAAGTGATGAGCTTTAAACAAACGATAGAGCTTGTCAAAAAGCGTGCAGAGTGGATGCAACAGGATGCACAAAAACAAGATGGCGCAATGGTGGCAATCTTAAAGCAGACAGTAGAAGAAGCAGAACTGCTTGCACAGCGGTTTGCAAAGGACGGTACACTGATAGCGGTCAACTATAACTGCCCAGGGCAAACGGTTGTGGCGGGTGATAGCGACAAGGTAGATGCACTGATGGCACATTGCAAAGACAATAAAATCAGAGCAATGAAATTACCTGTAAATGGGGCTTTTCATACGCCGCACATGAGAAGAGTGACCAAAAACATTCGAGAATATTTAGAGGAGATTGATTTTTCACAGCCGATTTTTACATTATATGCAAATAAAACAGCAGAGCCTTATACGATGCAGGACATGAAATATCTGATTGCAGAGCAAACCTCAAGTCCTGTACTGTTTGAGCAGTCCATACAAAACATGATTGCAGATGGGTATGACACGTTTGTGGAGGTTGGACCGGGCAGCACCTTAAGCGGATTTGTGAGCAGGATTGATGATACTGTAAAGGTATTGCATATCAGCGATATAGAATCTTTTGACGAAACGATAGCGGTACTACAACAAATGAACTTTTAACAGGGAGGTACATAAATGGCGAATACAGCACTGGTTACGGGCGCATCACGAGGAATTGGCAAAGCAATTGCGCTTCGGCTTGCACAGGCAGGAAACAATATTATTGTCAATTATCTGTTTGATAATGAAGATTTTGCAGGTACTGTAAAAGAGATTGAGGCACTTGGGGTAAAGGCAAAGGCGATTAAGGCAGATGTTTCTTGCTTTTCACAGGTGGAGAGCATGATGAAGCAGATTGTTGAAGAATTTGGAAGCATTGATATTTTGGTAAACAATGCGGGCATTACAAAAGACGGGCTGCTTGCAAGAATGAAAGAGGCAGACTTTGATGCGGTTATCAATGTCAACCTAAAGAGCGTATTTAACTGCTGTAGAAATGCTGTTCCGTATATGATGAAACAAAGAAGCGGCAGAATTATCAGCATGGCATCGGTGGTTGGACTGAGCGGTCAGGCAGGGCAGACCAATTATGCTGCATCAAAAGCGGGTATTATTGGTTTTACAAAGTCACTGGCGAAGGAAATTGGTTCTCGTGGCATCACGGTAAACGCTATTGCGCCAGGGTTTGTGCAAACACCCATGACAGATGCACTGGGTGATAAAGCAAAAGAGGAAATTCTTTCACAAGTACCCTTAAAGCGTGGCGGAACAGTGGACGACATTGCAAATGCAGTCGCATTCTTAGCAGGAGCGGAATCCTCCTACATCACTGGGCAGGTGTTATCCGTTAATGGCGGTATGTACTGCTAAACGCACATGGCTTAGATAGGGCTTGCAGGATAAAAATATGACGTATGCAAATCACATTTTGCAAAGGCAGGTTAAAAAACCTAAAACGTTGTAATCTGCGTATGCTGGGTGCAGAGCAGTTTTTGCTTGTGAGGATGATAGATACCAGCGTCTGCGGTTTATGGCACGCTACTGTGAACGCATACTGGAAAATGGCAGGGGACGTATCTCTTACCGCCCCAAAAAATATTGCCAATCATAAAAACCACATGGTAAGATGCTATGAGGCATGTGAAAAGCAAGAGAAGAAGAGGAATAAGAATCTATGACAAAAAGAGTTGTAATAACAGGCATGGGGGCGCTTGCTCCCAATGGAAATAGTTATAAACAAATGTGGGAGAACACCAAAAACGGTGTCAACGGTATTACGCCGCTTACAAAAGTTCATGCAGAGGGTCTGCCTGTATATTTTGCGGGACAGCTTCAAAACTTTGATGCGCTTGATTATTTGGATAAAAAAGAAGTGCGTCGATTTGATGAGTATGCTCAATTTGCAGTTATTGCAGGCAACGAGGCAATGGCAGATGCAGAATTTGGGCAGAATATGCCAAACGTTGAACGCTTTGGTGTGATTGTTGGAAGTGGTATTGGCGGTGTGGATACCATGGAAAAGGAAATTACAAAACTAAATGAAAAAGGATTTAAGAGAGTCAACCCTTTGCTTGTGCCGATGATGATTGGCAATATGGGTGCAGGAAATCTTGCAATCAAACATGGCTTAAAAGGCTATTGCACGGCGGTAACAACAGCGTGTGCATCTGGTACACATTCCATTGGCGAGGCTTATCGGCTGATTAAACATGGATATATGGATGCGATGCTTGCAGGCGGAGCAGAATCGGCTGTTAGAATGCTTGCAATTTCGGGCTTTTTAGGGCTTTCGGCATTGTCAAAATCGCAGACGCTGGAGCGTGCATCTATTCCTTTTGATTTGGAACGCAGCGGCTTTGTAATCGGCGAGGGTGCAGGAATTGTTGTGCTGGAAGAATACGAGGCTGCAAAAGCACGAGGCGCACATATTTATGCGGAAGTTTTAGGATATGGCGCAACAAGTGATGCGTATCATATGACTGCACCTGCTCCTGATGGAGAGGGCTGTGCACGTGCGATGAGTACAGCACTGCAAGAGGGTAACATCAAACCCTGCGAGGTTTCCTACATCAACGCACATGGAACTGCAACAGAATTAAACGACAAGACCGAAACAGCGGCAATTAAAAAAGTGTTTGGAGAATCGGCATATAAGGTGCCTGTATCCTCTACAAAATCAATGACAGGGCATCTTTTGGGAGCGGCAGGCGGCATTGAAGCAATTTTTTGTGCGATGAGCATCAAAGAGGGCTTTATTCCTCCGACAATCAATTATCAAGTGGCAGATGAGAATTGTGACCTTGATGTTGTTCCAAACGTAGGACGAACAGCAGATGTAGAGTATGCACTGTCAAACTCACTGGGCTTTGGCGGACACAATGGAACGCTGTTGTTTGGTAAAATCTAAAATTTATCGTGTAAAGGAGAATGGTACATGGATTTACAATCTGTATTAGAACTTTTAAAAGCTGTGGAAAGCACGGGCTGGAGTAAATTTGAAATAAAAGAAGACGAATTCAGCATGAAATTGGAACGCAATACTGGCGGAAGCGAGCAGGTGTTTGTACAGCCTTCAATGGCGATGCCGCTTGTGCAAAACACTGTAAGTGCGGCGCCCATAGAGGCAAAGGACAATTCCAAAGAAATTCCTTCTCCGCTTGTGGGTGTATACCACAAACTTGCAGAAGGCGGCGGCATCAAAATCGGCGATAGGGTAAGAAAAGGCGATGTCATTTGTTTGATTGAAGCAATGAAGCTGATGAATGAGATTACGATGCCCGAAGACGGTGAAATTGTGTGGGTTTCGTGCGAGGACGGCGAGTCTGTGGAATATGGACAGCTATTGTTTAAGTATGTGGTGTAAATGATGGGGAAAATGAATCAAGAAGAAATTAAGAAAATTATCCCGCACAGAGCGCCGTTTTTGTTTTTGGACGAGATTTTGGAATGTGAAGTTGCAAAAAAAACAGTGGCACTGTGGAAAATTAGAGAAGACTTGTTTTGCTTTGCAGGGCATTTTCCAGGCAACCCAATTTTGCCAGGAGTATTGATTACGGAGGCACTTGCGCAAGCGGGCGCAGTTGCAATTTTACAGGACGAAAAATATAAAGGCAGGTTAGCTGTTTTTGGCGGCATTGACAAGGTGCGGTTTCGGGGAATGGTTAAGCCAGGTGATGATTTGATACTGGAAACAGAAATTTTAAAGCTTTCCAGCTTTGGCGGAACGGGGAAAATAAAAGCAACTGTAAATGGTAAAACAGTTTGCGAGGGAGAGATTTTATTCGTGTTGGTAAAACAGGGATAAGGTGATGGGAGTCGAACAATACGCCTGAAACAAAGTCTTTTCGCTTGCTATTCGTCGTTTTACCGCCTTACAGCGAACCAGTACAGTAGCAAAGATAAAAAAAGGATTGTAGCAACGCACAAAAGTGCAGGTTATTTGGCTCTTTTGGCTTTGTATGTACTGAAAACAGAAGAATATTGATAGGAAAAAAGCAGAGAAAACAGGTATAGGAGAAAAATGATGATAAAAAAGGTCTTGATTGCCAACCGTGGTGAGATTGCCGTTCGGATAATACGTGCGTGCCGAGAGATGGGCATCGAAACTGTGGCGGTGTATTCAACAGCAGATGCAAATGCTCTGCATACGCAGCTTGCAGATGAAGCAGTGTGTATTGGTCCACCTGCACCCAAAGATAGTTATTTGAGTCCGTACAATCTTTTGTCGGCGGCAACCATAACGGGCGCAGATGCAATTCATCCTGGATATGGCTTTTTATCCGAAAATTCTAAATTTGTTCGTATGTGCACCAAGAGCAATGTGGTGTTTATCGGTCCTGATGCGCAGGCAATGGAAAAGATGGGCGATAAGCTGATGGCACGCAGGATTATGACAGAGGCAAATGTGCCAATTATTCCTGGATCATTAGATCAGCTAAAAGATGCAAAAGAAGCAAAAAAAATTGCAAAAAAAGTAGGATACCCCGTTATGATTAAAGCGGCAAACGGCGGCGGCGGCAGAGGAATCCGAAAAGTCGACAAAGAAAGCGACATAGAAGAAGCGTTTAGCTCTGCCTATAAAGAGGCGGTGGGTGCGTTTGGTGATGGTACGCTGTATATGGAAAAGTGCATTGAGGATTCACGGCATATCGAAGTACAGATTTTGTGTGATAACCATGGAAATGCAGTTCATCTTTTTGAGCGGGAGTGTTCTTTGCAGCGCAGAAATCAGAAACTGATGGAGGAAGCGCCAAGCGTGGCATTTAGCCAAGAAAAACGCATGGAAATCGGTGCGGCGGCTGTGAGAGCGGCAAAAGCATCGGGATATAAAAGTGCAGGGACTATTGAGTTTTTGCTGGATAAGACAGGAAATTATTATTTTATGGAGTTGAATGCACGTGTGCAGGTGGAACATCCAGTAACAGAGATGATTACGGGGATTGACATTGTGCGTGAACAAATACTGGTGGCAAACGGTGCGGCATTGCCTTTTACGCAAGAGGATATTCATCTGAATGGTCATGCCATTGAATGCAGAATCAATGCAGAAGACCCAACAAAAAATTTCATGCCGTCTATTGGGACGATTGAAGTGCTGCATTTTCCAGGAGGACCTGGAGTGCGGTTTGATACGGCAATGTATACGGGGTATAAAATTCCGTCGAATTATGATAGTATGATAGGAAAACTAATTGTACATGCAAAAACAAGAGAACTGGCAATGGCAAAAATGCGTGCGGCACTGACCGAACTTGTTGTAGACGGAGTGGAAACAAATGCGGATTTCCAACTTGATTTATTAAATAATAAAGATGTTATTGCAGGAAATCTTGATACTGGGCTTGTGGCACGTATGATGGAGGAAAAATAACAAATGGGATTGTTTTCAAAAAAACGTCAAGATATTACCATGCGTGTGTATCGGACAAACCAACAGGCGCATATTGATGATAGTGACAGAATCGCAGAGGAAGCGGCAAATCCAATAGAGGAAATTCCTGATGGTATGTGGGAAAAATGTCCCGATTGTGCATCGGTTATCTATGCGGACGATTTGCTAAACAACCTAAATGTCTGTACAAATTGCGGGTATCATTTTAGGTTGACTGCACGCCAAAGAATTACCTATACTGTTGATGAAGGCTCGTTTGAAGAGTTTGGGCAAAATATAAAGGGCAAGAATCCACTGGATTTTCCTGATTATGATAAAAAATTAAGTAAAATCAGATCTTTTACTGGTGAAACAGAAGCGATACTGACAGGACAATGTACCATTGGCGAGGAACCCTGCGTGATTGCCGCAATGGATGGATTTTTTATGATGGGATCTATGGGTGCGGCAGTAGGCGAGAAATTTGCACGAGCGGCGGAAAAAGCAATCGAGAAAAAATTGCCGTTCATTGCGTTTACGGTATCGGGCGGCGCACGTATGCAGGAGGGACTGGTTTCTCTTATGCAGATGAGCAAGGCTTCGGCAGTATTGGCAAAATTAGACGAGGCAAAGCTTCCCTATATTGTGGTTTTGACAGATCCGACAACGGGCGGTGTAACAGCAAGTTTTGCAATGCTTGGAGATATTACCATTGCAGAGCCAAAGGCATTGATTGGATTTGCGGGCAGACGGGTGATTGAGCAGACGCTTAAGCAGGTACTGCCGCAGTCTTTCCAAAGTGCTGAGTTTTTGATGGAAAAAGGCTTTGTGGATATGATTGTAAAACGTCCAGATTTAAAAGAAGTGCTGCATAAGATTTTGGTGATGCACAAAGGAGGCGGCGTAAAATGAGCGAAAAGCTGACGGCATGGGAAGTTGTAGGCATTGCACGCAACCCAAAAAGACCAACCTCAAAATATTTGATAGAACATATCTTTACTGATTTTTTAGAAATGCACGGCGATAAGCTGTACGCAGACGATGCGGCGATTATCGGTGGCATTGGTATGCTTGACGGCAGGGCGGTTACGGTAATCGGACAAGAAAAAGGGACGGATATTGCGGATAAATCTAAAAGAAATTTTGGGTGCGCACATCCAGAAGGCTATAGAAAATCATTGCGGCTGATGAAACAGGCAGAAAAATTTAACAGACCTGTCATTTGCATTGTAGATACGCAGGGTGCTTTTTGCGGAATTGGCGCAGAAGAGCGTGGCATGGGCGAGGCGATTGCACGTAATTTACTTGAACTTTCCAGACTGAAAGTGCCAGTTATTAGCGTGCTGATTGGAGAGGGCGGATCGGGTGGTGCGCTTGCGCTTGCAGTGAGTGACAGACTTGCGATGCTTGAAAACTCCGTTTATTCTATTCTTTCGCCTGAGGGATTCTCCAGTATCCTATGGAAAGATTCTTCTCGTGCGCCAGAAGCGGCAGATTTGATGCGTATGACGGCAAAGCAGGTACACGAAATGGGACTTATTGATGATGTCATTGCAGAACCACAGGGTGGGGCGCAAAGCAGTGATGACGGAGAATTTGCAAAAGTTGTAAAGAACTATATGATAGAGAATTTAAAGCAGCTTTGCAAAAAACCGATTGAACAATTGTTGGAAAGCAGATACAACAAAATACGTAATTTTGGTGCGAATTTTATAGAGGAATAAGAAAAACGATCAGAAAAATCAAAAGACGCAGTCGATAAAAATGATTGCGTTTTTTGATATTGCGATAGAATAAGCCTAAGCCGCAATTGCCGAATGTTAAATATTTCTTAAGTTGAAATTCTCGTATTTACAATTTTAGTTGAATACGGTATGATAGTACTATGTGTGATTATGTGAAGTTTTTATAAGAACTTCTTGAGTAATATGAGGGAGAGTTTGATGAAAAATTATAGACCCGTAAGCAGACGCAGAGTGAACCCAAAAAGACTTGCACTGATGATTGTGATTGTTGTGATTATCATTGCGGTCATTATTTTTTGTGCGTATATGTTTTCAGAGGTGAAGCTTGATTCGCAAAAAGAGGCGGAACTTCTGGCAAGCGGTACTTATGAAGAAGGCGTTTCGGTCGGCGGTATTGATGTTTCGGGGATGACATATGATGAGGCAAAGCAGTCTGTAGAACCCATCGCAAACCAGATGATGCATGCAAACAAAATCGAGTTTACGGTAAAGCAAACTCCCTATTCCTATTCGTTGGAACAGTTGGGTGTTTCGGTCGATATAGAGCCGCCGCTAAAGTCGGCAATGCTCTATGGGCGAGAAGGAACGAGATGGGATCTTATGGTTGGGAAAAAAGAAACGGCAAGTTTTCCAATTGAGCAGACATTTGATGAAACAAAAGTGACCGCACAAATCAATCAGATTGCGGCAGATCCGCTATGGAATGTGGAGGCAATCAATGCAAGCTATAAGGTGCAGACGACATCTGATGAAGCGGCACTTGCAACAGGCGGCGAGCTGATTAAGACAGAGCCTCAAGACGGCTATCAAGTAAAAACTGATGACCTGATTGCGGCCATTGTAAATCAGATAAAAACACAGCAGTATGCGCCTTTTGATGCGGCTGTTGAAGTGATTCCAAGCAAAGAAAGCATGCAGTCAGGCGAGCCTAAGCTGCGTGGAGAATTTACAACATCATTTGAAACATCAAGCGCCGACAGAATCTACAATATTTGGAAGATGAGCGATAAGCTGAATGGAGCAGTGTTTTATTCAGGGGATGTGTTTTCTGTAAACGATACAGCGGGTGACCGCAATGAAGAAAACGGCTGGAAGCAAGCCAACGGAATAGAGAATGGTGTATTTACACCACAGTATGGCGGCGGTATTTGTCAGGTTTCCACCACGATGTACAATGCGGCATTGCGTGCTGAAATGGAAATTGTTAATAGGCTTCCACATACCATTGCCGCAAAATATGTGGACAAAGGTATGGACGCAACGATTTCAACGGGAGGGCCAGACTTTAAAGTTAGTAATCCACTGGATGACCCGATGTATATGATTATCAAATGCAACAGTGAAGACAGAAAAGTAACGGTTCAGATTTGGGGAAGTGACGACAGAACATACGATCTCAAGTTTTGGAGCGAAAAAATCGAAGATTTACCGATACCAGCAGTGGAATATAAGACGAATGCAACACTGGGAACATTTGAATTAAAGCAATTGCGGCCAGGACAAGCAGGAGAAAAATGGGAAGTATATCTGAAAAAAAC
>JAVXBD010000025.1:0-19836 GCA_036660175.1 Christensenellaceae bacterium
AAAGGAAAATGCGGATATTTAGCGGCACAAGGTATTGATTCGTTTGTGGCACTTTTATAGTCTATAAAGGTGCATTTTTATTGAAAAACATATTGACATTTATCGATGTGTAGGCTACAATACAATATATCGATAAAAATAGATGTGAGGTTGCTATGAAAAATCAGTATTTACAAAATGCGAAAGTGTTTAAGGCATTTTGCGACCAAAATAGACTAAGGATTATAGAGCTTTTGACCAGCGGCGAAAAATGTGCATGTGTGCTGCTGGAAAAAGTGCAGATTGGTCAGTCTACACTCTCGCATCATATGAAAATATTGGTGGACAGCGGGATTGTATGCGCTCGTAAAGAAGGAAAGTGGACGCACTATTCTATTAGCAATGAGGGTGTGCAGACCGCACAAGATTTGCTAAAACAAATTACACAAAAAAACATTGATACGCAAAAAAATGCGTGCGACTGCTGATTATGTGGGAATTTTTTAGCGTTCAGCTTTTGGGTATGAAATGGCTAAACGACCTTATCGGAAGCGTACTTCGCTCGTTAGGGCTTGATATTACTGGTCAAATCGGCGCAAGTGTGCAGTTTTTTTTGTTTGATACCATCAAGATATTGATTTTGTTGTCCGTACTGATTTTCATTATTTCGTATATTCAAAGTTATTTTCCGCCTGAGCGTACCAAAAAAATATTGGGCAGACACAAAGGAATTACGGCAAATCTTTTGGGTGCATTACTAGGAACGGTAACGCCATTTTGCAGTTGTTCTTCCATACCACTTTTTATTGGATTTACCAATGCAGGGTTGCCGCTGGGTGTTACTTTCAGCTTCTTAATTTCTTCGCCGCTTGTAGATTTGGGCGCATTTGTTTTGCTGATGAGCGTATTTGGCGGAAAAATTGCCATTGCCTATGTAGTGGTGGGTATTGTTTTGGCGGTGGTGGGCGGTACGATTATTGATCGGCTGGGCATGGAAAACCAAGTGGAGCAATATATCAAAACAGGAACAAACGTGGATATTACAAGTCAGGAACTTACCAAAAAAGACCGAATGATTTATGCAAAGGATCAAGTTTTTTTTACGGTCAAAAAAGTGTTCTGGTATGTGATTATTGGTGTGGGTATTGGCGCACTGATTCACAACTGGATTCCGACGGAGTTTATTCGGAGCGTACTGGGCGAAAACAATCCATTCTCGGTGCTGATTGCAACAGGAATTGGGATTCCAATGTATGCGGATATTTTTGGCACGATTCCCATTGCGGAGGCATTGTTTGCAAAAGGTGTACAGGTGGGTACGATTTTAAGTTTTATGATGGCGGTAACCGCACTTTCTCTGCCTTCTATCATTTTGCTTCGCAAAGCCGTAAAGCCCAAGCTATTGGCGATTTTCGTTGGGATTGTATCAATTGGCATCATTATTATTGGATATTCATTTAATGCGTTTTCATTCTTATTAAGATAGCAAAGGAGAAAAAAGATGGGATTTTTTAAAAAACAAGAGGAAACAGAAAAAAAGGCAACGTGCTGCTGTGCAGGGAAATGTGAACAATCGAATGTTCAAAATGCACGATTGATTGTGCTGGGTGCGTGCTGCAAAAAAAGTATTCAAACCTTTGAAAACACAAAAATAGCCGCTGCTCAGATGGGGCTTGATACCGAAGTGATCAACATTGGCGATAATGTGCAAATTGCAAAATATGGCGTGATGCAGACACCTGCACTTGTAATTGACGGCAGGGTGGTTTCGTATGGGAAACTTTTAAAAATAGAAGAAATCAAAAAGCTTATCCAAGAAGCGTACGGCAAAGGTCAATAAGTGACAGCTTGTGTAAGAAAAAGATGCTGTTTTTATTGTAGTTTCTCAAACGGTTGCAGGTAACCATTTGCAAGAAAGTACTATGTGCTACCATATTTTAAGACGCTGTAAAATGGGATTTTGAGCGGCTTATATGCCTATTATATGTATTCGTAAAAAAATATAAGAGAACCATAAAAGAACGAAACCAATTGTTTTTAGGCTGAGTTCTTTTTTTATGCACGCTGGCAGATGTTACAAAAAGTTTACTAAATCCATTACAAAAATGATAAAGTTATGGTATAATTAACAGGGATTATACTGATTTAAAAAGTTTGAAAGGTGAAAAAACTTGAGATTTTTCAAAAATAAACCAGTGATTATAACCATTATTGTGATTTTCATATTAATCATACTGATGATTGTGACAAGCGGCAGCAACGCAGTATCAAAGGGTACAAGCGTGGTAGGCGATGTGTTTGTGCCTGTCCAAAAGTTTTTTTATCAAATATCGGATTCTGTAGGCAGCTTTTTTGATGGGATTTCTGGCAGCGGAGAGCTTGCCCAACAGAAAGCAGAATTATCAGGAAAAGTGACAGAGCTTCAAACCGAAATCAGTGACTATGATGAGATAAAAGCCGAAAATGAACGGCTGTCAAAATTGCTTGATTATAAGCAAAATAACCCGACACAAGAGCTTAAGGTTGCAAAAATAACAGGTAAAAATCCGGGAAACTGGTTTGACGTGTTTACCATTGATTTGGGTGTGACGGACGGAATACAGGAAAACATGGCGGTGATTACTGCCGATGGACTTGTGGGACGTGTCGAAGAAGTTGGGCTGAACCATGCAAAAGTGATGGGGATTATTGATGGGCGTAGCGGAGTATCCGCCATTATGGAGCGCACACGTGATATTGGTGTTGTCAAGGGCAGCATTGGAAACGACGCACTTGATGTGGCATTGTCTATGAATTATTTGCCGATGGGTACGGATATTGTGGTGGGTGATAAAATCATCACCTCTGGTCTTGATGGACTATATCCCAAGGGGATTATCATTGGAGAAGTAAGCGAGCTTGTTGATGCAAACGGCGGAAAAAACGTCAAAATAAAACCTATGGTGGATTTTCGGAGGTTGGAAGAGGTAATGGTAGTGGTACAAATAAAAGATACCGTTCCTACCCAAATACAAACCGAGATTGCACCAGAAGCAACGCAGGCACCCTCCCAAGAACCGGCGCAAAGCGTGCCGCCAGCTGAGGGAGCGGGGGCATGAGGTACGTTTTTTTGGTACTGTTGGGTGCGGGCAGTGTGATTTTATCGGGGTCGCTGATGAGCGGTCTTAATATTGCAGGGATACAAGTGGATTTGGTGCTGATGATTATTTTATCTTTGGCACTTTTAGAAAAAACGTCCATGCCCATTATCTTTGCGGCGGCAGCAGGACTGCTGATGGATATTTTGTTCTCGACGGTGCTGGGGGTTTATGCGATTGGCTATACAGCTGTTGCACTACTTGTCTGTGCATTTTTTAAAAACTCCAGCAAATTCAATATTTTGTTTTTGTTTATTGTGGGGGCGGGCGGATATATCATCAAAGAGCTGATTACGGCATTGATTGTATTTATTTTGAATATTGGCTCAGGTACAAGCTTCAATCTTTTCTCAATGATGACAAGATACATATTGCCAGCGGCACTTTTAAACGGAGCATTGATGTTTGTTGTATATTTTATTATGAGCAAAATTTACAGCAACAATTGGATGCGTCCAAAGCGAATGAACAGCTTTGATGAATTAGATTTATGAGGATAACAGATGTTAAATAAACTGAAAGTAAGATTTTTAATATGCTTTTCAATTATCATAATATTATTTGTTACATTGACAGTTGGTGTTTCGGGGCTGACGCTTGCGCAAGGCGGAGAGCTGGTTTCGCAGTCTGAGGATAAAAAAATCAGAACACTTTCGCTGAAAGGCTCACGTGGGCAGATTATGGACGCAGCAGGCATACCGCTTGCCTATGATCAGCCGAGTTTCAATGTTGAATTTGTAAAAGATCCATCTAAAAATACCACGACAGATAAGTCGTATTATACCGATGTGCTAATAGACGCCATATCGCTGATTGAGAAAAACGGTTCGGCAACCATTGATACGTTTTCTATCAAAAGGCAAGAGGACGGGACGTTCAAGTTTGATTTTGGTGATATTTCAAAAGAGGCACACGCAAAGCGTGAAAAAGATTGGCGTGAAAATATGTTCGTCAGCAAAAAAGCAGCGCCTGATGTGATTTATCGAGATTTACGCACGAGATACCGTATTCCAGAAGAATATACCTATGAACAGGCACGAAAGCTATTGTCTATTTGGCAGGAAGTACAGCTTTCTTCTTATCGTGCGTTTATTCCTGTGCAAATTGCAAAAGATGTCAATATGGAAACGGTTGCATTGATTGAAGCCTACTCAAACGAGCTGGACGGTGTACAGATTGCACAGAGCGCAATGCGTATCTATCCAAAAGATGATGTTGCGGCACATATCGTTGGGTATATGGGAAAAATGACAAACGAAGACACCATCAAAGAGATGCAGGCAAAGGGATATTCACAAGAGGATATGATAGGCGTGACGGGCGTAGAAAGCTCTATGGAATCGTATCTGACAGGAAATTCTACAGAAAAGCAAGGACAGCGGCAGGTGGAAGTAAACAGCAAGGGGAAAGTCATCAAAGAACTTTCTTATACTCCTGCAAAACCAGGTGATAATGTGATGCTTACCATTGATTTGCAAATGCAGATGGTGGCGGAGCAGGCACTCAAGAAAAATATCGAGGAAGTATATCAGCTTCAGGTTGAAGCATACAATAAAAAACCAGCGGAGTATGACGAAAAGCTGGCAAATCGTAAGGGTGATACGGCGCTTGACAAGCTAAATCTTGCAAAAACGGGTGCAACGGTTGTAATGGAAGCGAAAACAGGCAGAGTGCTTGCGATGGCAAGTTATCCGTCTTATGACCTTAATATCTTTACGGGTGGAATTTCTGAAGAAGATATGAAGATGCTCAACGACGATAAATCCACACCGCTCTTTAACAAAGCGATTTCCTCAAACGGTATTCCAGGCTCGATTTTTAAGATGGTTACGGGAATGGCGGGGTTGGTAGAGGGCAGTATCACGCTTGATACCATCATCAACGATGAGGGCGATTATAACAAAGATGTCAAAAGCGGAAAAGCGCCAGCCTGCTGGACAACGGATATTTCGACGCATCAGAACCAGACGATTATACAAGGGCTAAAAAATAGCTGTAACTATTTCTTTTATGAAGTGGCAGACAGGCTGACCAACGAAAAGTTAGTAGAATGGGGAGAAAAATTTGGGCTGACCACTGCTACAGGCATAGAAATCCCTGGCGAAACTGTTGGGCAAATCGGCAGTCAAAAGGTGCTGTATGACCCTGATAAGCCACTTGCAGAGCAAAAAACATCACGTGCGTATTTGGTTAGAAACAAGATTATTGAAGATTTGACGAGATATGGAAAAGAACGTGGCATTGAATATAAAAAAGAGCAGATGGAAACAACAGCAGATAAGCTTTTAAAGCTTGCAGGCCGTGGGAAGATTGAACTTGGCCCTGATGTGAGAACAATTCTTTATGAGGAACTGGAAATTCCAGCGGGGACTACCAGCAACAAAGGCTGGGACAACGAGATTTCTACAAGGCTAAGCGAGCTTACGTGGAAGCCTGTGCAGACGGCGGTTGCAGGAATTGGCTCGGAAATTACCACCATTACGCCCATTGCGGCGGCACGATATGTGGCATCACTGGTAAACGGTGGCTATGTATATGAAGCACACGTGGTAGACAGCGTTGTTGATGCAAATGGAAACATTGTGGAGAAAAAAGAACCCAAAGTGTTTAACAAGATTGATGCACCGCAAAGCTATTTTGATGCGATAAAGGAAGGCATGAAAGAAGTTACCTCTGCTGAGGACGGCGGTACGGCGGGGGACTACTTTAAAGATTGGAAATATAAAGACCAAATTGGTGCAAAAACTGGATCGGGTAAGGTTTCCAATATCGACCTTGAAAACAATGCGTGGTTTGTTGCCTTTGCACCGTATGACGATCCAGAAATCGTGGTGATTTCGTATATTCCAAACGGGCAGGCAGGCGGCTATGCAATCCCCATGACAAAAGATATTATCGAGTATTATTTAGATGGAAAAGAACAAAAAGTGGTGAATGAGATCCCGACCTATAACATGCTGCTACCATAAACTATTTGCTAACATTTCGGTTATCATGTATAATATAGTATGGTAAAAGTGAAGTTTTTTAAGGAGGATTTGCAAGTGCAAAATATTGTGACAATCAAGGGCAAGGAAGACGGACTGGAAATTCATTTAGACGAAAAGACAACATACCCTGTTTTGCGTGAAGAGCTGATGCTCAAACTCAAAAAGAACAGCGAATTCTTTAAGAACAGTGATACAAAAGTGGTGATTCGGGGCAAAGAAATCTCAGAGGCACAGCGCAACGAAATCAGACGTGTTTTTGAGATGGATTATGGTATACACGATGTGCTTTATGGAGATGAGGCAGATATGCTAAAAGAGGTAGAGCTTACCATAGAGCGTCCATCAAGAGTACCTAAAGAAAAAAAAGACGAATATACCGACGAGATTGAACTGGTATCCAATGCGTATTTTGATGCGAAATCTATCTTTATTAGCAATACCATCAGAAGCGGTCAGCGCATAGAATGCGAGGGCGATGTGGTGGTGATTGGCGATGTCAATCCTGGTGCTGAGATTATTGCAGGCGGAAGCATTGCGATTTTTGGCAGGTTGCGAGGGCTTGCGCATGCAGGCTGTGCAGGCAGAAAAGATGTGTGCGTGGCGGCGCTTAATATGTGCCCTAAGCAATTGCGGCTGTCGGGCAGAGTAGTCACTTTTCCAAATAATCGGGACGATGCGATGGAGCCTGAAATTGCAGAGCTTAAAAATGGCAAAGTCGTGATAAGAGCCGTTAGTATCAGATAAATAAGCGATTGAATAGGGAGAGGAATCATAGAATTATGGAAAAAGTAATTGTTATTACATCTGGAAAAGGCGGAGTCGGCAAAACAACTTCGACAGCAAACTTAGGAACTGGCCTTGCTATGGCAGGAAAAAAAGTGGTGCTTGTGGATACAGACATAGGGCTTCGGAATCTTGACGTGGTGCTTGGTCTTGAAAACAGAATTGTATATGACCTTGTGGACGTGGTTGAAAAAACGTGTAAGCTAAAGCAGGCGCTCATCAAAGACAAAAGATATGACGGGCTTTATTTGCTTCCTGCTGCACAAACCAGAAACAAAATGGCGGTATCGCCTGAGCAGATGAAAGAGCTGATTGACGAACTTGAAAAAGAGTTTGATTATGTATTGATTGATTGCCCAGCGGGCATAGAGCGTGGCTTTAAAAATGCAGTTGCAGGCGCACAGTCGGCAATTGTGGTGACTGTTCCAGAGGTTTCGTCGGTGCGTGATGCAGACAGAATCATTGGGCTGCTTTCCTCAAACGGTATTGAAGATGTGAAACTTTTGATAAACAGACTGCGCCCAGACCTTGTAAAAAAAGGCGATATGCTTGCAATTGACGATACACTTGAGATATTGGGAATTGATTTAATAGGTGTCATTCCTGAAGACGAGCTGATTTTCCGCTCATCTAATTTAGGAGAACCTGCGGTTACAGATCATGAATCACGTGCAGGACAGGCATATAGAAATGTGACACAGCGTATTATGGGCAACGATGTTCCGATGATGGATTTAGAAAAAGGAACAGGATTCCTAAGCAGACTCAAAAAACTTTTTTCAAGATAGCGGAGGTTTTAATCATGGGGTGGTTTTTTAATAAGAAAAAAAGCAGCCAGGTCGCAAAGGACAGGTTAAAGCTTGTGCTTATCTATGACAGGGCAGGAACGACATCAAACGATGATATGATTAACATGATCAAACGTGATATTATGCAGGTTATATCGAAATATGTGGAGATTGATGAAACGGAATTTGAGATAGATTTTAAAAGCGTTCCAAATGCAGGCGAGGACGGTATGACGTCCCAGCTTGTTGCAAATATTCCCATCAAAAAAATCAAACAGATGGTGAAGAATGCAGACGGAAGATAATCACGCAGGGCAGCCTAAAATCTAAATAAAAAAACAAGATTGCCTGTGCTTAAAGCTTATGTGCATAGGCTTTTCTTTAGAACTAATAAACGGAGTGTGCATGAAAGCCAATATCATTAACAAAAATATGTGGAAATATGTCGATTGGTTTTTAATCGTCATCATAGTTGTTTTGGTGGGGTATAGTTTGCTATCCATTATAAACGTGACGGCAAGTCCTTTTACTGGAGATGAAAGCGGCTTTGCAGAGTTTTTTGCGAATTTAAACTTAAACTCGGCAATGTGGCAGCTCATTTTCTTTGGGATTGGCATAGGTGCAATGTTTTTTGTGCTGCTGCTGGATTATCACGATGTCAAGCATTTCATCAACCTCATCTATTGGATTTGTATTGCGCTGCTTGTGGCGGTGCGCTTTTTGGGGAGTGAACAAAGAGGAACAACGGGCTGGTTTATGATTGGAAATCGTGGGTTTCAGCCTGGAGAAGTTGCAAAAATTGCGATTATACTGGTGCTTGCAAAGGTGATGTCCGATAAAACCGAGGGAAACGACAACGGAATTGCGACGATGAAAGATGCGTGGCCTGCAATTTGGCGGTTTTTAATACCCGTGGCACTGATTATGTCACAGCCAGATTTTGGTACTGCAATGGTTTATGTGTTTATTTTTGCGGTGATGCTTTTTATGGCACGTGCATCATGGAAGGTGATACTGATACTTGTGGGGTGTGTGGCAATTGCCCTGCCGATTTTATGGTTTAGCCTTGCGGACTGGCAGCGATTGCGTATTTTTTCGTTTTTAGATCCAAGCTATGCTACCACAGATGCAGGAATGCAGGTGAATCAAGCCAAAATGGCGGTAGGCTCGGGGCAAATGTTTGGAAAAGGGCTGTTTGCACCGGGGTCGCTTTCTCAGCTGGATTATGTACCCGAAAAGCATAACGATTTTATATTTGCAGTAACCACCGAGGCATTTGGGTTTATGGGCGCTTTGGTGTTGATTGTATTATATTTTCTGCTGATTGGGCGCACGTTTATGCTTTCGCTGCGTGCAAAGGACGATTTTGGCGCATACATTATCATTGGTGTGGCGGCAATGACGCTGTTTCATGTGGTAGAAAACATTGGCATGAATATTGGTATGCTGCCTGTTACAGGCATACCGCTCCCGTTCTTTTCTTATGGGGGGTCTAATATGCTTACAAACTGCATTGCCTTTGGCATGGTGCTGAGTGTGGATATGCGACGGCAACGCTGGCAGGTACATCATCGATGAAATACGAGGAAGAGTGAAAATTGAATTTTTTAAATCAAGTTGAAAAACCAGCAAGATATGTAGGCGGAGAATTAAACGCCATTATCAAACAAAGTGCAGAGCTTCATTTTGCGCTTTGCTTTGCTGATGTATATGAAGTGGGAATGAGCCACACAGGCATCAATATTCTATATGAAGTAATCAACGATATTTCTGGTGTTTATGCACAAAGAGTTTTTTGCCCGTGGGTGGATATGATTGCACAGCTGCGTGAGCATAACGAGGTGCTGCGTTCGCTTGAAACGCAAAAGCCGCTTTGTGAATTTGACATTGTGGGTATCAATTTATCTTACGAGATGTGCTATACAAACGTACTTGCCATGCTGGATTTGGGGCGGATTGCGCTGCTTTCAAAAGACAGAAAAAATGATGATCCGATTGTGCTTGGAGGCGGTGCTTGTACGGTAAACCCAGAGCCGATTGCCGATTTTTTTGATTTATTTGTGATTGGTGAGGGTGAGGAAGTAACGGCTGAGCTGTGCAGGCTTTATCAAACACATAAAAAAAATGGATTTATACGATCGGAATTTATAAAAGCTGCTGCAAGAATAGAGGGTGTGTATGCGCCGTCGCTATATGAAGTGGCATATCAACAGGACAATACGATTGCGGCAATTACGCCGATAGATGATGCGCCGACGGTGATTAAAAAACGATTTGTAAAAGATTTTAATCAGGCACGAACGATTACAAAACCTGTTCTTCCGTATATTAATACGGTACACGATCGGTGTACGCTAGAAATTATGCGTGGTTGCTCTCGTGGGTGCAGATTTTGTCAGGCAGGGTTTACGATGCGGCCTGTGCGTGAGCGAAAAGCAGAGCTTGTAAAAGAATATGCAAAAAGTATCATTGCTGCAACGGGATATGATGAGATTTCGCTGTCCTCTCTTTCTTCAGGAGATTACTCTCAGATTGACGAATTGGTCGGGAGCTTAATTGAAGAATTTACAGACAAACGTGTATCGGTATCTTTGCCGTCCTTGCGTGTGGACAGCTTTGAAAAAGATTTTGCAAATCAATTGCAGGAGGTGCGAAAGACGGGATTAACCTTTGCGCCAGAGGCAGGCACGCAACGTTTGCGAGATGTGATTAACAAAAATATTACCAAAGAAGAAATTATGCGTACTGTGGTTCGTGCATATGAGAGCGGCGTTTCTACGGTAAAGCTTTATTTTATGATTGGATTGCCCACCGAAACCACTGAAGATTTGGACGGAATTGCTGAACTGGTGCGTGAAATTCGTGAGGCTTTTTATACCGTACCCAGAGAAAAAAGAAATGGATACATCAAAATTACTGCATCGGCATCGTGCTTTGTACCAAAAGGCTGTACACCATTTATGTGGGTGGCGCAAGACGATATGCAGACGCTCAAACAAAAGCAGCAGTATCTGCGTGAAAAATTAAAAATCAAGGGCGTGAAATTTAATTATCATGATGTGAATACCAGCTTTTTGGAAGCGGTATTTGCACGAGGTGACCGACGGCTTGCACCTGTGATTTTGGACGCCTATAAAAGTGGAGCAATGTATGATGCGTGGAACGAGCATTTTTCTATGCAGCGGTATACGGACGCTTTTGAAAAGAATCAGATTGATGCGGCATGGTATGCAAACAGACAGCGTGACACAGATGAAATCATGCCTTTTGAGCATATCGACTGCCTTATCAGCAAGCAATATTTACAGCGTGAATATCAAAGAGCGATGGAGCAGAATACCACCGTTGAATGCAGACAAAAATGCAATGCTTGCGGTTTACAGAATAAAGGATGCGAGATGCACGGCTCGGAGGCGGCAGAGGTATGAAAATCATTATAAAATACAGCCGAGATGGTGCGGCAAAATATATTTCGCATTTAGATATGCAGAGGGCATTTGGCAGGGCATTGCGTCGTGCGAATATCGACGTGCAGTATTCTCAAGGGTTTAATCCGCATATTGTGATGTCTTTTGCGTCGCCGCTTTCTGTGGGATATGCCACCAACGGAGATTATCTGGAAGTAGCAATGAACACGAAGAGTAATCCTTGCGAAATAAAAGAGGCACTCAATGCTGTGCTTACCGATGACATTCGTATTTTAAACGTCAGATTTTGTGAAACAAATAAAAAATTGATGGCGCAAAATCACAGTGCGAGCTATCAAATAACATTTTATTTTGAAAATGAAGAGAATTGTGTTAAAATGAATGAGCTGGTAAAAAAAATAATGGAAGCTCAAAGCTTTTTGGCAATAGACAGAAAAGGAAAAGAGATTGACATACGGCCGCTGATTTTGGAGCTTTCCAGCGAAAAAAACGTGCTGTATGCACTGCTTCAAAATTCCAGTGAAAACGCACTGAATCCTGCGGTGGTTGCGAATGTATGCAAAGGAACGGGTGCGGTTGAAGAAATTCGCCGTATAGAATGCTTTGCAGCGGTGCAGCAAAAAGTGCTACCGTTTTATGAATTAGATGATTAATTGCCTAAGGCATGGAAGTAGATTCCACTGCCTTTGCGTGAAATTAAATAAATTTTTTATTAAGGAATTTGAGTATGATCAAAAAAAAAATAATAGCTGATGTAAACACGCACGAGGTTCGGGTGGCGCTTTTAGAGGACAATCATCTTGTGGAAATACAGGTTGAAATGCGTGGAAAAGAAAGACTGGTAGGCAATATTTATAAAGGAAGAGTGGCGAATATCCTGCCGGGTATGCAGGCGGCATTTGTAGATGTTGGGCTTGATAAAAATGCGTTTTTGTATGCGGGGGATATTCTTTGTGATGAATCGGATTTTTATTTTGATGATACTGCCGAAGAGGGACAAGTCAAAAAGAAATTGGAAGTCCCAAATATCAAAGAACTCTTAAAACAAAATCAAGAGATTATGGTACAGGTGCTAAAGCAGCCAGGCGGCACAAAGGGTGCAAGGGTTACAACGCACATTACGCTTCCGGGCAGGCTGCTCGTGCTGATGCCGACGGTAGATCATATCGGTGTATCACGCAGGATTGAAGAGGAGCAAAAAAGAGAAGAGCTAAAAGACCTAATTGATGGTATTAAGCCGAGCGATATGGGCGTGATTGTGCGTACGGTGGCGGAACATGCAAGTGAAGAAGAAATCAGCTCTGAGCTACGATTCTTGGTTCGGTTATGGCAAAAAGTACAGGAAAAATCTGATTTTGTTAGCGCACCAAGATTGATTCATGCAGAAGAAACGCTGTTGTTTCGGACGGTAAGGGATATGCTTACGGCGGACGTTTCTGAGTTTGTTATCAACGATAAAGATTATTTTGAAAAAGTGAGGGCAGTGGTAAACATTGTTTCGCCTCTGATGGAGGATAAACTGACGCTGTTTGATAAAGACGAAAACATCTTTGATTATTACGAAATTGAGGATAAAATTGGTAAGGCACTGCAGCGTAAAGTTTGGCTGAAAAACGGCTGCTATCTTGTGATTGAAGAAACAGAAGCACTTACTGTTGTAGATGTCAATACAGGAAAATACATCGGTGAGGATAACTTACAGGATACCATTTTAAATGCAAATATTGAGGCAGCACAGGAGATTGCACGTCAATTGCGGCTGCGGGATATTAGCGGAATTATTGTCATTGACTTTATTGATATGGATACCGAAGAAAATAAAGCAAAGGTTGTTGATGCGCTAAATGAGGCGCTTAAATCCGACAGAACAAAATCAAACGTGCTTGGAATGACAGAGCTTGGGCTGGTAGAAATGACACGCAAAAAAGTGCGCAGAAAACTTTCGGCATTGACACAAGTGACATGCCCATGCTGTAACGGCTCAGGCAAGGTGTATAATTTAGAAAATATGTCGATGCGTGTGCGCCGTGAGATTATTCGCAGTGTCAAAACAGACGAGCATTCCATGTATGTGGTGGAGGTCAGCACCGCTTTGGCAGAGTTTATCGTTGCACGAAACAATCAGAATCAAGCGATACTGCCCCATTATGAAAATTCTCAGTTTTATATTAGGGGTGTGCATGGCATAAACCCAGAATCTATCAAGATTATTGCGGCTGTGGATAAGGCGGAGCTTAGCGGAACACAGGTTTTTTGTTGACATCAGACAGCAGATGTGATAATATATTTATCTGAGCCGCTCGCATAAGGTTTTTTAAACTCGCACACAAATGCGGACCGATTGCGGCGAGACTGGGTAAGGGAGGTATGAAAATATGTATGCTATTATTAAAACAGGCGGAAAGCAATTTAAAGTAGAAAAAGGCAGTGTCATCAAAGTAGAAAAATTAGATGCAGAAATTGGCGCTGAAGTTACTTTTGAAGCGTTGCTTACGGCAAGTGGAAAAACAATTAAAGTCGGGAAACCGGTTGTAAAAGATATTGTGGTTGCTGGCAAAGTGATTGCACAAGACAAAGAGAAAAAAGTCGTTATCTTTAAATACAAACCGAAGAAAGACTATAGGAAAAAGCAAGGGCACAGACAGCCGTATACAAAAGTGGAAATCACTTCAATCGGCGCACCAAGTGCAGCAGATGCTGAATAATTTAAAGATTATCTAAACAAAAGGTAGGTGTTATAAATGGCACATAAGAAAGGTGTCGGAAGCTCCAGAAACGGACGTGATTCCGAGGCGAAACGCTTAGGCGTAAAGCGTTCTGACGGTCAATATGTTCTTGCGGGAAATATTCTTGTTCGTCAAAGAGGAACGAAGATTCACCCTGGAAACGGTGTGGGCAAGGGCGGAGATGATACATTATTTGCTTTAACAAGCGGTATTGTGAAGTTTGAACGCAAAGGCAGAGATAAAAAACAGGTTAGCGTATACGCAAACTAAGTTCTTTATAAGACAGAATTTCAAAAGCACTCAAATCCTGTAATACAAGGCGTGTTGCAAGGTTTGGGTGCTTTTTGGTGCGGCATTATATCAAACAAAACGGCGGATTATTACATTGACTATCCATACAAAATTAGCTATGATATAGGATATATGACATCGTGGGGAAAGATGCACTTTTTTAATAAGAAATGGGGAACGAAACATTTTGGAGAATACAAAATACAATTATAAACAAGTGGCGATATGTACCGTCATTGCAGTAGGCATGGTGCTTTTGGGTGCTGTTACAAATGGCGTTTTACTGGTTTTATTTGCACCGTTTATACCGATGGTGCTGGTGGTGGCAGGTACAGGGAGCAGCCCGTCAATTGCCGCAATATGCACGATTCTTTTGGGTGCGCTTACGTGGCTTGTTGCAGGAGTTAATACCGCAATGCTGCTGATGGTGTGTGCGCTACCCATTGTGATTGCCATGTCGTATGTGATAAAAAAGCAGCTTTCTTTTTATATGAGCGTGCTGATTTCTTGTATTACCATGCTTGTGGTGCTGGGACTGTTTTTATTGACGGTTTTCTTGCTGTATGGTGCAGATTTAACGACATTGATTACCAATACGGCGCAAGATTTTCTGACGAAAAACCCTGATATTGCAAGAACGTATTATTATGTAATCAACACCATGCAAAGCGGCGCACAGGTGCTGCCCGATGCAAATGCGATTTTGAGCGTGCCTGCACAAACGGCGGTTGACGGCACGATGCGGTATGTAAGTATTCAGATGGCGATGATGTTGCCACAGATGGCAACGATGGGTGTTGCACTGCTTGGTTTGTTAAACTTTACCATTCCACGTGCAATTACCAAAAAATTAGGCGGAGCAGTTGGACACGTACCAGCATTTTGTGATTTGACACTGCCGAAATCCTTCGGTATTTGGTCGATTGCACTGCTTATTGTGGCGTTTTTAGGTGTGCAATTTGAGTGGCGCAACTTCAATCTCGTCTATGCTATTGTTATGGGATTTTTCAGCGTAATCTATACGATTCAAGGAATGGCATTTGTGGATTGGCTGTTAAAAAAGAAAATGGAATCGACAGGCGGCAGAATTGCGATTATTGCTGTGACATTTCTTGCACTGTCCTTTATGGGCGCATTTAGTTTCTTTTTGGGACAGCTTTATATGTGGCTGGGCTTTTTTGAGCAAATTGCAAGAATCAGAAAGCGAGAGCAGATAAAACCATGAAAAAAAGCAAAAACATGAGCTATGTATCAACAGAATTGGTAATGTTTTTGGTGTTGCTTGCGGCAGCGGTGTTAGTTACGATGTTGATAGAACACACAAATGCAAGACTTCTTTCAATTGTGATTATTTTTATCATAGCGATTGTTTATTTTACATTTACAACCTTATATAAACAGCGTTGGTTTTATAATGCGGCGCAAATCTTGACGGACAGCTCTGAAAAAATTGATAAATATGTCAATGCAGTATCTATGCCTACCGCAATCACCTTGCCAAACGGAAAAATCGGGTGGCATAACCCTGCCTTTTTTATGCTTGCAGGAATGCACTGCGAGGGGAAAAATATTTACAAAGTTTTTGCACAGCTTAACAAACCTGAAAAAGATAAAAAAATTAAAATTAACGGCACTGTATATTCAAAAGAAACCATTCCAGCCGCATTAAACGGCAAAAAATATGTGATATACAGATTTCTTGATGTGGAAAATTCGTATGAGGCTTCAGATTTGTGCAGAATTGTGATGTCGACAGTGTGCCATGTTCAAGTGGATAATTACGGCGATTTACTGCGTGCAACAAAACAGCGTGATCACTCAGAGATTGATGCTGAAATCGAGCGTATCATTGCAAAATGCACTAAAAATATGCACGGCATCTATCAAAAATATGATCGGGATAAATATCTGATGATATTTGAACGGCGGTATTTGTCAACCTTGATGCAAAGCAAGTTTAGTATGCTTGGCGAGGTCAGACAGATTGATACTGGAAACGATGCGGTGAAAATAAGCATGAGCGTGGGTGCGGGGGTTTGCACGACGCCAGAAGAAGCAAATAAAAATGCCTTGCAGGCGCTGGAGCTTGCACTTGGACGTGGTGGAGATCAAGCGGTTATCAAAGATGAAGCGGGCTTTAAGTTTTATGGCGGAACGACGCAGGTTATGGAAAAACGTACACGTGTGAAATCCAGAATGTTTGCAAATGCACTACGAAACTTAATGGAGCAATGCGATAAAATTATCATGATGGGGCATACTGTACCAGATTTAGACAGCATGGGTGCGGCGATGGGCCTTTATGCGTGTGCAAGACAAATCGGAAAAAAAGCGTATATTGTGCTTGATAAATCAAACGGCGCTATTGATGGACTGATGGATGAGATGAAACGAGATCCTGATTATAAAGGTGTTATTATCACGCCTGCCGAGGCAAACGGACTGCTTGGACCGCAGACCATGGTGGTGGTGGTGGATACGCAAATTGCTGATTTTACAATTGCACCGCAGTTGGTGGCAAAAGCGGATACGGTGGTGGTGCTTGACCATCACGTGCGTGGCACGAATAATATTGAGAATCCGACATTGTTTCTGCATGAGCCGTTTGCAAGCTCTACAGCGGAAATGGTGACGGAAATTTTGCAGTATTTTTCGGAAAAAATATATATCAAACCACTGGAAGTGGAAGCTTTGCTTGCAGGGATTACCATTGATACAAAAGGATTTTCGTTTAAAACGGGCGTGCGCACCTTTGAGGCGGCATCTTATTTGCGGTCGCTTGGGGCAGATACTACAAGCATCAGACACCTGTTTCAGGACGATTTGGAGTCTTTTTCAACTCGGGCAAAGGTGGTGCAGACGGCACAGATGCTGCCAGAGGGCATTGCAATATCGGTATGCCCGCCAGATGTGAAAAATCCACAGCTTTTGGCGGCACAGGCGGCAGATTCACTGATTGGCATTCGTGGCATCAATGCGTCTTTTGTATTGTGCAGTCAGTCGGATATTGTGATTGTATCGGGACGGTCGCTGGGCAAAATAAACGTACAGCGCATTTTGGAAAAATTGGGCGGCGGCGGACACGCAACCATTGCAGGTGCGCAGATAAAAGATAAGGATATTGAGCAGGTGATTGAAGAGCTAAAAGCGGCGATTGCCGAATATGACAAAGAGAATTAAGCGAAAGTCTTTTTTGTGCAGCCAGTATAAAACAGACTGAGCAATCTTGTCTTTTCAGATGAAATAAGATAAAATAGAGTATACTAAGAAGAGCAAAGCAGTAATATAAGGGAGAATGAATATGAAAGTTATTTTAAATCAAGATGTACAAGGTCAGGGCAAGGCAGGAGATATTGTTAAGGTGAGTGACGGATATGCTCGCAACTTTTTGTTCCCTAAAAAGCTGGCAACGGCGGCAACTTCACAAAATCTGAATGCGGCGAACATTGCGATTGCGGCACAAAAACATAAAAAAGATGTGGAAAAGCAAGATGCCAAAGACTTGGCGGAAAAAATATCGGGTATGACACTTACCATTGCTGCAAAGCATGGCGAAGGTGGGAAATTGTTTGGTGCTATTACAGCCAAAGAAATTGCGGCAGAGCTTGAAAAAGTGTTGGGCATTGCGATTGATAAAAAGAAATTTAACACCCCAAACATCAAAAACTTGGGCGAGTACGAGGTCAGTGTAAAAGTTTATGCTGATGTCAGCAGTAAAATAAAGGTAGTGGTTGTTGATGGCTGAAAACGCAGTGCAAAACAGAATTCCACCCAATCATTTTGAGGCGGAGCAAGCAATCTTAGGAAGTATGCTCTTAAGCGAAAAATGCGTGTATGATGCGATGGAAACAATGCAGGAAATTGATTTTTATCACCAGCAGCACAGAGATATTTTTCGTGTTATGGGCGATCTTATGACGGCGGGCATTTCTGTTGATCTTGTTACTGTGAGCCAAAAAATGGAGCAAGAGGGAAAAATGCGTATGGGCGGCATGGAATATTTGGCGCAGCTTACGAGCATTGTTCCATCTGTTGCAAACCTCAAGCATTACATGAATATCGTCAAACAAAAATCTGCATTGCGAAACTTGATAGAGCTGTGCATGGAAATTGTGGACGACTGCTATAAAGGCGAAAACGATGCACGTGAGATTGCAAACAAAGCGGCGAGTGCGGTGCTTAAAATTGCGCTGAAAGACAACAGAAACTCGATGGTGCATTTGCGAGAGGCGCTTCAGCAGAGTTATTTAAAAATTAGTGAAGCGATGAAAGCCAAAGATGGGCTGATGGGGCTTCCTACTGGATTTCCATATATGGACGGTATGCTTTCGGGGTTACAGGGCGGTCAGCTTGTGGTTATTGCGGGGCGTCCTGGCATGGGTAAAACGAGTTTTGCGATGAATATTGTACAGCATATTGGGCTTACGCAAAAAGCGGTTTGCTTAATTTTCTCTTTGGAGATGGCGGCGGACCAGCTCGGAGCAAGAATGCTCTGCTCTGAGGCGAAAGTTGATTCGCAGATTACACGGTCTGGAAAAGTAGGCGGTGCAGAAATTACCAAATTGGCAGAGGCGATGAAGGTGCTTTCGGGTACGCAGATTTATATTGATGATTCTGCGACCATCAACGCAACAGAAATGCTTGCAAAGGCACAAAGCTTAAAAAAACGTGAAGGATTAAACTTAATTGCAATTGATTATTTGCAGCTTTTGCAGGGAACAGGCAGAATCGAAAATCGTCAGCAGGAAGTTGCGCAGATTACCAGAACCTTAAAAATTATGGCAAAAGAATTGGACGTGCCGATTTTGCTGTTGTCACAGCTTTCTCGTGCATCTGAAAAACGAGAGAAAAAATCCAGATACCCCATGCTTTCTGATTTGAGAGAATCGGGTGCAATCGAGCAAGATGCCGATGTGGTTATTTTTCTGCACAGAGAAGATTATTATGCCGAAGATAAAACACCAGAGAATGAGGGCAAAGCAAGAATTATTATTGCGAAGCAAAGAAATGGCCCAACGGGAGCAATTGCCATGCAGTGGCAGGGAGAATATACAAAATATATCGAGCTTGACTATGTACACGACGATGAGGAGGCACCAGAATATTGATTACGAATGAATGGATTTGCGGCAATTGTGATATTTCTGTGCCGATTGGACTGCGCAAAGCGGTTTTTGTATCTGAGCAAGGTTTTGAAGATTGCGAGGAGATAGATGAGTTTGACGCACAGGCAATGCACGTAGTTGTTTATGACGAGGGCGTGCCGATTGGAACGGGCAGAGTGTATCACGATGGGAAAACATTTCGTATTGGGCGTATCTGTGTGTTAAAAGAGAAAAGAAAACAGGGCGTGGGCGATTTGATTATGCGTGTGCTGCTGATAAAAGCGTTTGAGTTTCAGCCATCTGAGGTGCGGTTGGACGCACAAAAAAGAGTGATGGCATTTTATGAAAATTTCGGATTTGCTGTTTGCGGTGAGGAACTTTTGGACGGCGGCATTGTGCATGTGCCTATGAGTGTCAATAAAGACACGTTGATTTTTAAAAGTGGCTGTGGAAAAACAATGAATTATGCAGATTTGTTTCCGCAAGAAGCATAAGCATATCAGATAAGACCTCAGATTTTAGGCGCTAAGTTAAATATTAGGGGAAAGACAATCCATAAAACATAGAAAAGAGAGATTAGAGGCAGCAGGGTTTGTGAAGAATTCTGCT
>JAVXBD010000026.1:0-19742 GCA_036660175.1 Christensenellaceae bacterium
TACAGTTTTTAAGTTTTCTAGTGGTGATAGCTAAGGGACGAAGAGGAGCGCACGCATAAGCGTGAAACAGCGACGCATGAGTCCACGGAGTAGGAGATGACATTGCCGAGGCAACGAGGCGAATGGAATCCATACGAAGAGCGGTCCACGCAGCGGAAATGAGCAAACACAGTGAGGATTACGACCTCATACAAATTAAATACAGTTTTTAAGTTTTCTAGTGGTGATAGCTAAGGGGATCCACCTGTTCCCATTCCGAACACAGAAGTTAAGCCCTTAAACGCCCAAAGTACTTGGCTGGTAACGGCCCGGGAGGATAGGTAGCTGCTGGAATCAATTTATATAGTTCTATGTGAAGGGTTCTCTTGCTTAAGTGCTTGAGAGCTTTTTGCTATTATTGAGAAGTAACAGAAAAAAATTTTTAAATATATGTATTTGCCGAATGAAAAATTTGATAGTGATTGCAGATGATTTTCAAAGCAGTATCAAAATATAAATTTTATGGAAATAGTTTTATACATTTTAAACAGAAAAATAGTTGTCGTGTTGGGTATTTTTGCAGACGGCATCTTTTTTCATGTGTTCATTGATAAAAACAGCAAAATTTGATATGATAGTAACATATAAATTTGAAAGAGAGTACCAATATGTTTCGTGAAGAGCTGAGCCATGGAAAAGTGGGAGCAGTCAAAGGACTGTTTATTACGCTGGGAATTGTTGGCGCAATCCTGTTTGGTATGTTTGTTGTGTCATTTTTAAAATTTTGGCTGAATATTACGTGGCCACAATTTGTGCTATATGGGCTTGTCATTGTTGCAGGATTTTTAATTGTGAAATTTAAGATGACGGATTATATTTATATTATTGGCGAGGATCGTGTTGTGTTTGGACGGCGGCTGGGAAAAAGAGAAAAAGAACTGATGTTTATACCGCTGCGAAATATTAACAGAAGCGGTGAATATGAAAAACTGAAAGATTCTTTGCAAGGCAAGAAAATTTATAAATATACTTTTTTAAAGAAGGAAAGTGCATATGTTCTTGATTGCGGGCCTATTGCCATTATATTTAGTGCATCGGAGGAATACAAAAAGAAATTAGCCAAAAAAAAGGGAGGCAAATAGCTTGATTACTCCGATTATAGATATGCTTGAAACAATTATAAAAGATACAAAGGCACGTTTTTGTATGCCTGGTCATAAGGGTAAACAGACTTTTTTGAATACAGATATTAGCGGATATGATATTACCGAGATAGACGGGGCAGATAATTTATATATGCCGTCAGGAGTCATTGAACAATCACAAACGCTTTATGCAAAAGAAATTGGTGCTGCCAGAAGCTTTTTTATGGTTAATGGAAGTTCGTGCGGAGTGCAGGCAAGTGTCTTATCAGTCATACGGCCCAAAGAGAAAATATTGGTGGCGAGAGATTTTCATTTGAGTGCAGTAAATGCTTTCGTTTTTGCAGACGCTCAGCCTGTTTTTTTTAGCCCCAGTGCAACGAATATTGAATTGCCATGCGTGATAACACCGAACGATGTACGAAGTGCGATTCGAGAAAACCCAGATGCAAAGGCGCTTTATGTAACATACCCGAATTACTATGGATTATGCTGTGATTTAACGGAAATATGCAGAATTGCGCATGACAAGGGACTGATTGTCATTTGTGATGGTGCGCACAGTGCCTGCTTTGATTTTTCTGATTTGCTGCCAGTTTCTCCTGCACAGGCAGGATGCGATATTTGGACGGCAAGCCTGCACAAGACGTTGCTTGCCATGAATCAATGTGCGGTACTTAGTATCGGGCAGAATATATCACAAGAAGAAGTACAGTCAAAGCTCAACATGCTTCAAACAACCAGCCCTTCGTATTTGCTGCTGGGATCATGCGACTATGCGATTGCGGTGATGAGAGAGAACGGTAAACAAAAAATTGAACAAATCATAGCAATTGTAGAAGAAAATATACGAAAAATTGAAAGCTTAGGCGGATACAAGTGCGTTTTGCAGGATGCACCTAAAAGTACGGGGGCATTTGACAGAGATATTCTAAAACTGGTGATAGATGTTACAGACAGAGGTGTGAGCGGATTTGGTGTAGCAAAGCTATTGGCAGCACAAGGTGTCTATGTGGAGGCGGCAGATTTATCAAACATTATTTTGATATGTAGCATTGCCGATAATGCGCAGGATTTTGAAAAATTAAGAGAGATATTAAAAGCAATTAACGGGTCTAATTATAATATTCACAGAACGATGCGTATAGAAGATTTGGCAGAGGTATATCGTCCGCAGCTCTCCATGAATATGAGGCAGGCGGCGCTGGGTGAAACAAGGGTAGTGGCACTTTTTGAGGCAATCGGAGAAGTTGCTGCCGTGAGCGCAGGGGCATATCCGCCAGGAATTCCGATAATTGTTACAGGTCAGATTATTACACGTGAGATGGTGGATTATTTAACGAGATTAAGAAATACGGGCTACAGCATCTTTGGATGTGACGGCAGTATTAAAATTGTAAATAGATAAAAAGTAAAACGGAAAGGAATTACTATTTTGAGAGGTTTATTCATTACATTTGAGGGCGTAGATGGGTGCGGAAAGAGTACTCAAATGAAATTTTTAGCGGAGTATCTGCAAGAAAACGGATACGATATTTTGCTGACAAGAGAGCCAGGCGGATGTGCGATTTCTGAAAAAATCAGAGAGCTGGTACTGGATATTTCCAATGAGGAAATGAGTGATGCAACAGAGGCACTGCTTTATGCGGCTGCACGTGCGCAACACGTAAAGCAGGTGATTAAGCCTGCTATATTGCAAGGCAAAATTGTATTGTGCGACCGCTTTATTGATTCTTCGCTTGCATATCAAGGAATGGGCAGAGAGCTTGGCATGAACGAAATTATGGAAATCAACAAGTTTGCTATGGGTGATGTGATGCCAGATAAAACTTTTTTTCTTGATTTTCCACCGCACTTGGCATTTGAAAGAATGAGCCAGAAGCGTGTGCATGACCGATTGGAAACGCAGGAAGAAGCATTTTATATTCTCTTATATAATGGCTTTGTAAAGATTTCGGAAATGTATCCGCAGCGCATCTTAAGGATTGACGCATCTGGCGAAAAAATAGAAACCAAAGAAATCGTGCGTGCGGAAATGATGAAAGTTTTAGAACAGTATGGGCTGCTGCATGAATAGCGTACTTGAAAATGCCATCAAAAGCGGAAATATTGCTGGTGCATATATGATTTCGGGTGCATCGGCACAGGCAACACAAATGCAGATTGATGAATTTCTTTTGCATCTTTTTTGTGAGTCTAAAACAGCGTGCAGAAAGTGCGCAGGGTGTATCAAATATTTAAACAGAAGTCATGTGGATTTGACTGTAATAGAATCAAAAGGGAAAACGATTAAAATCGAAGATGTACGCAGCATTCCTGCCGCAGTAGCACAAAAAGCCTATGAGGGCGGATTTAAGGCGATTGTAATCCCTGATGCAAGCATGATGACACCACAGGCACAAAACGCACTTCTGAAGGTATTAGAAGAGCCACCAAGCAATACTGTATTTTTGTTGGGTGCGCAAAATATCAAAAACATATTGCCTACCATTCAATCACGGTGTATAATTCAGAAGACATCGTTTAGTCTGGAAGAGACACAAAAAAGACTGGCAAATGAACTAAAGATACCTACATTGCGTGCAAGGGTGCTGAGTCGTGCTGCAAATGGAGATTTTTATGTGGCGCAAAAGTTTTTCAGCGAAGATTTTTTTGCGGTGCGTGAAGATGTAATTTTAGTACTAAACAGATTATGGAATGCAAAGAACATGGCAACCAGTGCCACGTTGGAATTGATTATGAAGCATGAGAACAGTATCGCATTGGTACTTGATTTTGCGCTGTTATATATACGGGACGTTTTGCTTTTTAAGCACATAGGCAAAGCAGAACAGATGATTAATGAAGACAAAATGACAGACATTGAACAGCATGCAAAACAGAGTGATTATGTTTTGGTAAACACATCAGATATTGTGTTTGGGCTGGTTGTGAAATATGCACAGTGTGCAGGATTAAATAGTAAGCTTGCGATAGAACGTATGCTTTTTGAACTATTGGAGGTTGTTTTATGAATTATGTGATAGGGGTTAGATTTGCAGAGGTGGGCAAAATTTATTATTTTGATCCAGGCGAATTAGAGATAGAAATGAATGATAAAGTCATCGTGGAAACCATTCGGGGAGTGGAATTTGGCGAAGTGGTTTTGGCACCTCGTGAGGTAAGCGAGATGCGGATAGTAAAGCCTCTAAAAAAGATCATTAAAAAAGCAGATGAAAAGGACTTTAAAAAAGTAGAAAAAAATGCACAAAGAGAGAAAGAAGCAAGGGATTTGTGTATCGAAAAAATCAATAAACATCATTTGCAGATGAAACTGATTGATGTGGAATATACGTTTGATGGCGGGAAGATTATTTTTTATTTTACAGCAGAAGGAAGAGTGGATTTTCGTGAATTGGTCAAGGATTTGGCATCTGTCTTTAAAACGAGAATTGAGCTGCGTCAAATCGGTGTGCGTGACGAGGCAAAAAAGGTCGGCGGATTAGGCCCTTGCGGCAGAGCTTGCTGTTGTTCCGCTTTCTTGGGAGATTTTCAGCCAGTGTCTATCAAAATGGCAAAAGAGCAAAGCCTTTCGCTTTCACCAACAAAAATTAGCGGTTTGTGTGGTAGACTGATGTGCTGTCTTAATTTTGAATATGAGCATTATCGTGAATCAAGACGCAAACTTCCACGCATGGGCAGCATCATCAAGACGCAGGACGGCGATGCGGAAGTTGTTTCCACAAACTCATTATCAGAAAAAATCCGTGCGAAACACATCTTGCCTGATGGTACTTATGAAATAAACGATTACAGGCTGGAAGATGTGGTTATTAAGAGAAAAAATAATGCACCGATTATAGAAGAAGAGATTGTGATTGACGAAGAAATAAAATCTTTACTTGATGAATAAAAAAGGTTGCAATTTCGTAATCTAATGGTAAAATATAGATGTAATATTTTTGGAGGTGAGCTTAATGGCATATAAAATTTCTGATGAATGTATCTCGTGCGGTGCTTGTGCAGCAGATTGTCCGGTGGATGCAATTTCTGATGGCGGAGATCAATACGTTATCGATGCAGATGAATGTATTTCATGCGGTGCTTGTGCAGAAACCTGCCCTGTTGAAGCAATTTCAGAAGACTAATTTGAATAGACAATCGAAAATCTTTAAGAGATTGGATATTGAATAATCAAAGAATACAAAAAAGAGGCTACCCAGTGATGGTTAGGCTCTTTTTTATACGCTCTATGTCAAATATTGGGGTGGAGGATAGATAGAACAAAGAAAAAAAGATAAGTTGAGAAAATCCGCTATACCTCTATTGTTCCTGCGGAAGGCTTAAAAGCGTGGATTTGAGAGTTTGAAAGTTGACAGAATAAAGAGAAACAGGCAAGTCGGGATAGAACTCTTTTTCATAGCATAAAATTATGATATAATAAAAATATGGAAAGAACAGACGATTTACAATTTGAGGGGCTAAAGATTTTGCAGAACCCAGAACTCTTTTGTTTTGGAACAGACGCTGTTTTGCTTGCGAATTTTGTGTGCGCACGAACCGATGCAAAGATGGTCGATTTAGGTACGGGAACAGGAATTGTGCCGCTGCTTGTTTATGGTCGGCTAAAAAGAATAAAGATCCAAGCGATAGAAATTCAGCAGGAACTGGCACAGATGGCGCAGAAAAGTGTTGCGCTTAATCATTTGCAAGATAATATTCAGGTGGTATGCGGGAATATCTCTGGGTGTTATCGGCTTTTTGGATGCGATAACGATGTGGTTACAATCAATCCGCCTTACGAAAAAATAGGAGCGGGCGAAAAACGGTCTAATGAGTGTCATTTGATTTCGAGATTTGAAACATTGATTACGTTTGATGAAATTTGTGCAGAAACTAAAAAACTGCTAAAAACGGGCGGAAGCCTATACATGATACACAGGATTTCTCGATTGGCAGAGCTTTTTGAAACGATGAAAAAATATGCCATAGAGCCAAAGAAAATGCGGTTTATCCATTCGACGATAAAGACCGAGCCAAAATATGTGCTGATTCATGCAATAAAAGAAGGAAAAGCAGGACTGCGTGTGCAGCCGCCGCTTGTTTTATATGACGAAAATGGAAATGAAACAGTGGAACTGAAAAAAATATATCACAGAAACTGATAAAGGGCATAAAGGAGTGCGAGATGAGCTATGGAACACTTTATATTGTTGCAACACCGATTGGAAATTTAGGTGATATTACGCTGCGTGCATTAGATACACTAAAAGCGGTCGACTTGATTGCGGCGGAAGATACCAGAAGAACCATTAAGCTGCTCAATCATTATGAAATCAAAAAGAAAATGATTAGTTTTCATGAATATAGCAATGAGGCACGCTATACGGAAGTGCTGGATATGCTAAAAGAGGGTAAAAACATTGCGGTTTTATCTGATGCGGGTACGCCAATTATATCAGATCCAGGGTATGAGCTTGTGAGGCGGTGCCAAAAGGACGGGATTGTTGTGGAAAGCCTGCCGGGTGCATGTGCCGCTGTGACAGCGGTGACGTTGTGCGGTATTGACTGTGCCAAATTTGTATTTATCGGATTTTTGAGTGCGAAGCAGAGTGCCAGAAAAAGGGAAATTGAAAAAATAGGAACAATGGACGGCATGCCTTGTGTGCTGTACGAGAGTCCAAACAGAGCAATTAAGACCTTAGAGGATATTAGCGATGTTCTGGGCGAGCAAACACTCGTGTGCATGTGCAGGGAGCTTACAAAGCTGCATGAGGAAGTAAAGCTTGCACCTGTGCGTGAACTGATTGATGATTTAAAAAGCAGACAGAGCATCAAAGGTGAGTTTGTACTGATTGTTTCGGAAAACAGGCTTCAAGAGGAAGCAACAGACGAGCAGATTAAAAGTCTTTTGCAGGAATGTCTTATAAAAAAGATGTCAAAAAAAGATGCCATAGCATATACCATGACATCTCTGAGTGTTTCTAAAAATAGAACCTATAGATTATTGTTGGATGATGAAAATAGATGACTATTTAATCAATTCATTCATTTCAGCAATACATTTTGCACATACGTTTCTACCTTTATGCACCTGTACGTCTTCCATATTGTCACAGAAGATGCAGGCTGGCTGGTATTTTTTTAATAAAATATACTCGCCGTCTACAAAAATTTCCACTGGATCCTTGCAATTGAACCCGAGAACACGCCTTAGCTCTATTGGCAATACTACTCGTCCAAGAGAGTCTAGAGGTCTTACGATGCCTGTTGATTTCATATGTTTACCTCCTACTTAAGAACAGCATAATCTTAACAAATTTTAAATATATAGTCAATGAAAATTCGTCTTATTATTGTAAAAAAAGAGAAATTTAATCATTTATGAATATTTGAAAGAATCTGCTTATTTAGTTTATTATAACAAGAAAATATGAAAAAAATATGAAGATTTGATTAAAATTGTAAAAGGATTACAGACTTGCCAAAAAAGGCATAACAAGCGGCATTATTTGACTTTTGAAAGAAAATGTAGTAGGATACAATGTATATTGATTACCACTTAAAAGGAACGGTGAGCAACTGTTTTTCTTGTTGGTTGATGAATGATATAAAAAATGACAATGATAGTTGGAGAGAGTAATATGAAAGTTGTAAGTGTAGCGGTCTTTGAAGATTTACCCAAACAGGCATTGCGTGAGTGTACGGCGATTATGATTGATGCACTTCGGGCATCGTCCACCATCATCACAGCGATTTCAAATGGATGTGATAGAATTGTACCAACGGCGGAAGCAAATGAAGCTGCTGCGATTAAAAAAATATCAGAGGGAAATGTGCTTCTGTGCGGAGAAATTGCTGCGCAAAAAGTTGGCGGATTTGACCTTGGAAATTCTCCACTTGAATATACGCAAGAGGTTGTTTCGGAGAAAATCATTATTTTTTCTACAACAAATGGTTCGGTTGCCATCAAAGGCATGGCAGAGGCACAGGACGTTTTGATTGGCACATTTATCAATGCGGCGGCTGTTGCAAAAAAAGCATATGAGCTTGATCGTGACATCATGATTGTATGTGCTGGCACAAAAGGAAAGTTCTCAACGGACGATATTATTGCGATGGGCTGTATCATTGATAGGCTTTTAAAGCTTGATGAGAGTATCGAAATTGACGATATGGGACGCATGGCACTCAAACTTTATGATGATTCAAAAAATGATATTTTGACGGCGCTGGAGGGCAGTGTGCATTTTGAGTATCTAAAGCAGCTCAAACTATATGATGACCTTGAATACTGTGTGCGTGAAGACCTTTTTGATGTGGTTCCTGTTTATAAAGAGGGCGTTATTATCAAAGGCTAAAAATCTTTTTTTAGTATAAGAGAGAATTAAAAAAGCTTGCAGGAAGAGATGATTGCAGGCTTTGTTTTTTGGAAAAAATACGAAATATAAGCATCTTTTGTTGAAAATAGCAGCAGATGACTATATAATAATAAGGAATACTTACGAAAAGCAGACGAGAGGCGAAATGATGAGCAAAAAATATTATATTACAACACCGATTTATTATCCAAGTGACAAGCTGCACATTGGTCATGCCTATTGCACAACAGCGGCAGACAGCGTTGCACGGTTTAAAAGGCAAACGGGTTATGACGTGATGTTTTTGACGGGAACAGACGAACACGGTCAAAAAATCGAAAAGATTGCAAATGAAAAGGGCGTTGAACCGAAAAAATATGTGGACGGAATTGTTTCCAACATCAAAGAATTGTGGAAATTGATGGATATTTCAAATGACGATTTTATCCGTACAACAGACGAGCGCCACAAAGTCTGCGCACAAAAAATATTTCAGAAATTATATGACCAAGGCGATATTTATAAAAGCGAATATGAAAGCGCCTATTGTACACCTTGTGAGGCGTTTTGGACGGATAGACAGCTGGTGGACGGGAAATGCCCCGATTGCGGCAGAGAAGTTTCCATGGTAAAAGAAGAAAGTTATTTCTTTCGTGCATCAAAATATGCGGATAGATTGATTCAATATATCAAAGACCATCCAGATTTTATTGAGCCTGTTTCACGCAGAAACGAAATGCTGAATAACTTTTTGCTGCCTGGGCTTGACGATATGTGCGTATCACGCAACTCGTTTAAATGGGGGATTCCTGTGCCTTTTGATACGGAGCATGTGATGTATGTGTGGATTGATGCTTTGTCAAACTATCTGTCTGCATTGGGTTATCTTTCAGAAGATGACAGCAGATTTCAAAAATATTGGCCTGCGGATGTGCATCTTGTGGGCAAAGAAATTATCAGGTTTCATACGATTACATGGCCGATTATTTTGATGGCACTGGGACTTCCATTGCCTAAAAAAGTATATGGACATGGCTGGCTTACGCTGCAGGGCGGAAAAATGAGCAAGTCTAAGGGAAATGTAGTTGACCCTGTCCTGCTGGTAAATCGTTATGGCAGCGATGCGATTCGATATTTTCTCATGAGAGAAGCACCGCTATACAGCGATTTGATGTTTTCAAATGAAATATTGCTAAACAGAATCAATTCGGATTTGGCAAATGATTTAGGCAACTTGCTTTCCCGCACAGTGGCTATGATTGAAAAATATTTTTTAGGATTTGTGCCAGAAGACGAGCATAGCACAAGCGAAGATGAAATGCTGAAAAATATGGCGGCACAGCTGCCGATGCGTGTTGAAAAGCTGATGACAGAACTTAAAATCTCAGAGGCTTTAAACGAGATTTGGCAGTATATCGGTGCGCTTAACAAGTATGTGGACATCACTGCTCCGTGGACACTTGCCAAAGATGAAACAAACAAACCACGGCTTGCAAGCGTGATGTTTCATTTGGCTGAGGGACTGCGCATTGTGAGTGTGCTGATTGAAAGCGTGATGCCAAACACCTCTGCGAAAATGCGTGAGCAGTTGGGTATTAGGGATAAAGAACTTGCGGTGTGGCAGAGCATTCTTACTTATGGCGGAATCAAAGCAGGTACAAAAGTTTGTAAAGGTGAGGCGCTTTTTCCGAGAATTGATATTGAAAAAGAGCTTGCTGAACTGACAAAAAACGAGGTTATGCCTGAAGCTAAGGAAGCTGTACCCAAAGAAGAAACAGCAGAACAGATTACCATTGACGATTTTAAAAAAGTGCAGTTAAAAACGGCAAAGGTGGTTGCGTGCGAGAATTTAGACGGCTCGGACAAACTCTTAAAGCTGACTGTAAAATGCGGTGAGCAAACAAGAACAATTGTATCGGGCATCAGACAGAGCTTTAGCGCAGAGGAAATGGTGGGCAAGACGGTTGTCATTGCGGCAAACCTAAAGCCTGTAAAGCTGCGTGGGACGCTTTCTGAGGGTATGATTTTGGCGGTGGGCGATAACCCAAACATTGCACTTGTGAGTGCAGACGCTGCTGATGGATTGATTGTAGGATAAGAAAATGGTGTTATTTGATACGCATACGCACTTGTTAGACGAGAAATTTGACGAACTGAGAGAACAGATTTTGCTTGATTTGGCGATAAAAGATGTTCGATATATTGTGGAATGTGCGGCAGACGAGGCTGACAGTGTGCGGGCGGTGGCGCTTGCAGAAGAACATACAGCGGTTTTTGCGGCGGTGGGTGTGCATCCGCATAGTGCAGGTGAATATACCGAGCAGACAAAAAATGTGTTAAGCGTGCTTGCAAAACACAAAAAAGTGGTAGCAATCGGAGAAATTGGGCTTGACTATCACTATGATTTTTCGCCGAGGGACGTACAAAAAGAGGTTTTTGAAAAACAGATTCGTCTTGCGCTTGAGCTTGACCTGCCCATTGTGGTACACAGCAGAGAGGCAACGCAGGACACCATGAAACTTTTAAAAAAATATCCCAGTGTGCGTGGAGAACTGCATTGCTTTTCAGGCAGTGCCGATACCGCAAAAGAGCTGTTGGATATGGGATATTATATTGCCTTTGGCGGTGCTTTGACTTTTAAAAACGCAAAAAAACCAATCGAGGCAGCGGGTGTTGTGCCGCTTGAGCGATTGCTGATAGAAACGGACTGTCCGTATATGACGCCTGTGCCATATCGTGGAACGACCAATAAACCCGAATATGTGGCGATTGTAGCGCAAAAACTGGCAGAAATCAAACAAATAAGCGTAGAGCAGATTGCACAGGCAACCACGCAAAACGCAAAAGATTTTTTTGGAATAGAGGATAGCATTTAGTGGATACTTATACATACAAGATTGGCAAGGATACGTATATCAACTTGACAAATAAATGCACAAATGACTGTGATTTTTGTGTGCGCAGAAACGGGCAGGGTGTGGGCGGATATGAGCTGTGGCTACAAAAAGAGCCAACTGCACAGCAAGTGATTGAACTGCTAAAGCAGGATAAAACAGATGTCGTGTTTTGTGGATTTGGTGAGCCAACCATCAAGATTGATGAGCTAAAGCAAATTGCGCAATACGTCAAGGACTATGGCGGACATGTACGCATCAACACAAACGGACATGCCAGCATCTATCACGGCAGAGATATTGCGGCGGAGCTTGTGGGGCTTGTGGACGAGGTTTCTATTAGTCTAAACGAGGCAGATGCAAAAAAATATGATTTGGTGGTACACAGTATTTATGGTGAAAACGGTTTTAGGCATATGATAGATTTTGCACGTGCCTGCATCAAAAATGGCATCAGCGTAACCTTTTCGGTGGTGGACGTTATCAGCAAAGAAGACATTGAAACGTGTGCAGGCATCGCAAAAGATGTGGGTGCAAAATTTCGTGTGCGTGCCTATATTCAATAATGAAATACACCAAAAAAGGAGTTGTGCGTTTGTTCTCAACTCTTTTTTTATACTGATAAAACAGTGCGGTATCAGTTATTCGTAAGACCTGTTTTGTTTAAAACGATTTTGTCAATTGTGTGTACTGTGCATTTTAAAAACCGTATCGTTCGAATCTGATATGCTTAAGAGGAAAAACCGCACATTTTTGTTGTTTACAATAGATAATCTGAGCTGTATGCTGTTGATTTGATAGCCTGATGTGGAAAGCTTGCTGTACATATGAAATGTATGAGAAAAGTCTGTGGAGCAAAGGTTTTGAGAGCCACAATAAAAAGCTGCAAGAGTGTTTCAAAAAACATTGCAGCTTTGTAAATTCTATATTACTATTGAAAAAAGTTTACAGTTCTTTTTGCAGCATTAAAATCTCTTGACCGTCTAAAATGTCGCTTTGCATACTGTCACTTGCAACAAAACCAAGCTGCTCACGATAAATTTTGAGCGCACGGTAGTTTGAAGGATCGACATTCACCTCGGCAAGCTTGATGCCAAAAGCCTTCATATCGGCAAAGGCAATGTTTAAAAGAGATGTGCCAAGATTTGGGTGTGTATCGGCATTAACAATATTGATGCTGTGTAAAAACACCTTATCGGGATTGTCAAAATTACGCATAAAATAAACAGAACCCAAAATCTCGTCATATTCTACCGCAACATAGACACGTGCGTGACGCAACATAGCAATCAAGTCAAAGACATCAAGTGCACCGCTGTCATAAGAGGAACGCTCCATCTCTATTAGCTGTTCGACGAGGTCAAAATCCCGTTCTTTTATGTGAAAATATTCAATAGCCATAAAAAACCTCCATGAAAAAAGGACTTAGGCATTAACGCCTATATCCGATTATACCCATTTTGATAGAGAAATGCAAGCCGAAGAATAGACAAAATTATAGAAGTTTGGATGCGAAAAAATTCTGCATAACACCACCACTGTATTGTGCGGCACGAGCTTGCTCTTTGGAATAATGGTCTTTTGGGAGCATTGTTTCGGCAAAGCTGAAATAGTCATCATCAGAAACGATGATATGGTCAATAAACTCTATATCAAGTGCATTCATCGCCTGTAAAATTTTTGTGGTAACATCAATATCCTGCTTGCTTGGGTGGGCATTTCCGCCTGGGTGATTGTGTGCAATCAGCACTTTTTCTGTACCAGAGCGTATGACGCTTTCGGTGATGTGCCGAATATAGACGGGTGCTTGCGTAGACGTTCCTCGGCTTAAAAGCTCGGTATGCTTGACATGAAATTGAGCGTCTAAACAAATCACATAAAAATTCTCGAATGATTTTCCACGCAGCAGCACATTTGCATATTCAGCAGCGGACGCAATAGAAGTGATTTTGAAATCAGGTTTTTTACGGGAAATCCAGTATTTACGGGACATTTCAAAAACAAGATGCAGCAAAGTTGCAGAATATTCTCCAATACCATCGACACTTATAAGGTCGCTGATTTCGGCATCAAAAACATTGGCAAGACTGCCAAACTGATTTAGAAGCTCATGGGCGATGGGGTTTGTATCTTTTTGGGGCAGTGCATAAAAAAGCAAAAGCTCAAGGGCTTCATGTTCTTCAAAAGAATCCAGTCCCTCAGCCGTAAATCGTTTGCGCAGCCGTTCTCTGTGGTTTATATGGATGGTAATATCGTTCACCTCAAAATTAAAAATCAAAATTCGTCAATTTTGTCTATTTATAAACATTCGCTTTTCTTAGTGCAAAATCCTCTTACTCCTTCTATATTTGTAAGAATAAATATGTGGTCTGCCCAAATTTATGGAAACTTCATAAAAATAACTGTATATTATGTGAAAGATTTGGTATAATAACTATGTTTGTAATAATAGTGAGGAGATAGTCGACTATGTTAGACTTTTCATTGGCATCAAGAAAAAATGAAATGATTGACGCACTGAGCAAGCTGATTGGCATCAAAAGTGTCAAAAGCGAGGCGCAGGGGAATATGCCCTATGGCAAAGGTGTATTTGATGCACTGATAAAGACGTTAAACATTGCCGAACATATGGATTTTGACAGTGTGAATTATTTTTCGCATTTGGGATATGTAGAATATGGCGACGGCGAGGATATTTTTGCGGTTTTAGCGCATCTTGATGTTGTGCCAGCGGGGGACGGATGGAGTGTGCCGCCGTTTGAGGCAACGATAAAAGATGGAAAACTATACGGAAGAGGCGCACAAGACAACAAAGGCCCTGCAATTGCTGCACTTTTTGCATTATCAGCAATTAAAGAAAACTGCGTGAGTTTAAACAAGAGAGTACGTATTATCTTTGGCTGTGATGAAGAAAGCGGCTGGTCGGATATTGATTTTTATAAAAAAAATTGCGGTGAGATTCCAACAATGGCAATTTCACCTGATGCCGAATTTCCAATTATTAATGCGGAAAAGGGCATGGTGCAGCTTAGCTTAAAAAAAGGAAAATATGAAACAGAAAATAACAGCGGACTTGTCCTGCAATACTTAAATGGCGGGGACAGGGTAAACGTTGTACCTGATGTGTGTGAATGTAAAATCACTGGGAATACAGAAATCATTAAGCAAATGGCGGAAGTTTTTAATGAAGGGCTGCCCGTTGCTATCAAAACACAGGATTGTAAGGACGGTATCATTCTTACCGCAAACGGTGTTTCGGCACATGGCTCAAAGCCAGAATGCGGTCAAAATGCTGTTGCATATATGATGATGTTTTTAAACACGCTGCCGCTTTTTAAAAATTATATCAGCGATATGGTTTATAAGCTTGCAGAAGTGATTGGATTGCAGACAGACGGACAATATCTTGGCATCAAATCTGAGGATTTTTCGGGTGCGCTTACGCTGAATATGGGATATGTGCATACAACAATGAAGGATATAGAGGTGGGGCTGGATATTCGGTATCCCATTCATTCTGAAAAGCAGACGATTCTTGATGCCATCAAAGAGAAATTGGGCGCTTTTGAGTGCAAAGAGGTTTTTGCATTGCCTTCACATTATGTTTCTGAAGATTCGCCGCTGGTGAAGGGCTTAAAGCTTGCATATGAAGAAGTGACGGGAGAGAAGGCATATTGTATTGCAATGGGCGGTGCAACATATGCACGTGCTTTTGAAAATTCTGTGGCATTTGGTGCGCTTTTTCCTGGGCAAAAGGCAACAGAGCATCAGCCAGACGAATATATAGAGATTGATTCATTGGTGAAAATGGCAGATATTATCGCAAACGCAATTGTTGTTTTGTGTAAATAAATAGTTTTTTATACGAGAGGGATTTTTTATGATTAGTTTGACAAGTGATGATTTAAGACAAAAATATCTTGATTTTTTTAAGAGCAAAGGGCACGCAGTCATTAAAAGTGCGTCGCTGATACCAGAAAACGACCCGACGGTGCTTTTTACAACGGCTGGTATGCACCCGCTTGTGCCTTATCTTTTGGGCGAAAAACATCCAGCAGGAACAAGAATTGTTGATGTGCAAAAGTGTGTACGTACGGGCGATATTGATGAAGTGGGCGATGAATCGCATTGCACTTTTTTTGAAATGCTTGGCAACTGGTCTTTGGGCGATTATTTCAAGAAAGAAGCGATTGCATGGAGTTTTGAGTTTTTGACAAGTGATGAATGGCTGGGGATTGATAAAGACAAATTATTTTTCAGCTGTTTTGAGGGAGATGCGAATGCGCCACGTGATACGCAATCTTATGAAATGTGGCGGTCTATGGGTGTTGAGCAGGATCATATCTTCTTTTTGCCAAAAGAAAACAACTGGTGGGGTCCCGCAGGAATTACTGGCCCATGTGGACCAGATACGGAAATGTTTATTGATACAGGTAAGCCGAAATGCTGTGATGCGTGTAGTCCAGCGTGTGACTGTGGAAAGTATCTTGAAATATGGAACGATGTATTTATGGAATACAACAAACAAGCCGACGGCACGTTTCTGCCGTTAGAGCATAAGAATGTAGATACGGGCATGGGGCTTGACCGCACCATTGCCATTTTGCAGGGTAAAAAATCCGTTTATGAAACAGACGTTTTTGCGCCTATTATTGCAAAAATAGAAGAACTTTCAGGAAAAAGTTATGCAAATGCTAATGATGATGAGAGAAAATCGTTTCGCATTGTTGCAGACCATATCCGCTGTGCAACGTTTATGATTGGCGACGAAAGAGGCATTACACCCTCTAATGTCGATCAAGGATATGTGTTGCGTAGGCTACTTAGGCGTGCCATTCGCTTTGCAGGAAAATTAGGCATTGCAGAGGGAAATCTTATTAAAATTTCAAAAGTTGTGATTGATAAATATGCACATGCCTATGCTGAATTAAAAAACAATGAAGAACGGATTCTTACGGAAATCGAAAAAGAAGAGGAACGCTTTCAAAAGACGATTACGCAGGGATTAAAAGAGTTTGAAAAAACAGTGGAAAAAATGGATACCACGCAAATTGATGGGAAAAGTGCATTTCGGTTATATGATACATTTGGATTTCCGATTGAGTTTACATTGGAGCTTGCGCAAGAACGAGGTTTGAGCGTGGATAAAACGGGATTTGACGAGTCTTTTAAGCATCATCAAGAGCTTTCGCATGCAGGCGCAGAACAACGCTTTGCAGGTGGACTTGCAGATACAAGCGAGCAAACTGCACGTCTGCATACTGCAACTCATCTGCTAAATGCGGCATTGCGTAAATATTTAAGTGCGGATATTACGCAAAAAGGCTCTAACATTACGGCAGAGCGTTTGAGATTTGATTTTAATTTTGACCGCAAAATACTGCGTGAGGAGCTTGACCAGATTGAAACATTTGTAAACGAAGCAATCGAAAAAGGTATTGAGGTGATTGTGGAGGAAATGAGTGTTGAGCAGGCAAAAGAACAAGGTGCGATGGGCGTTTTTGAATCAAAATACGGTGAAGTGGTAAAGGTTTACACCATTCCTGGATATTCTAAAGAAATATGTGGTGGACCGCACGCAAAAAATACAGCGGAGTTAGGGCATTTTACAATCAAAAAGGAACAAAGCAGTTCGGCGGGAGTACGCAGAATCAAAGCTGTGATTGAATAAAAAAACTGCGGCAGTAGCGCAGCTATGAAAAAAAGAAAATATGCGGTAGATAGATATGATAAAAGGAGTATGCTGTATTTTTGGCTCTATGTCAAATATTGGGGCAGGATAATCCATAAAATATCAAAAATAGAGATTAGGGGCAGCGGGATTCGTAAAGGATGCCGCTGTTTTTAGTATGTAAGTATAAAAAAAACAGGCAAAGCGGCGGTGGAGTGACAAGAAATTTGCAGAATAAACTGGATAAAATGTATAGAGGACGTTTAGCGGCACAAGGTATGGATTTGTTTGTGGCACTTTTGAAAGAGCGGCTAAAACAATATGCCGCCAGACGGTGATGTGTTTCACAGATGAGCGGTGTCTATGGTGTATGAAGTGCTTTGTGGGATTTGGAAGTGGACATAAAAAAAGAGAAGCAAACGAATGATTCTCTCTTTTTTGGTGCTTATTTAATTGTTGATGGAATGGATATTATTAAGCGGCCAAATCACACACAAACCATGTCCGACAATCATGTTTTTGTTTAATGGCCCGATATATTCGGTGCGGCTATCCATGGAATGCGCACGGTTATCACCCATTACAAACACACAGTCTTCGGGAACTAAAACGGGCGCCATATCTGCGTAGGGTTCCGATTGGTTGATATAATCCTCTGTAAGCGGAGCACCATTGATATAGACGGTGCTGTTTTTCACTTCGACTGTTTCACCAGGTAGACCGATAACACGTTTTACATAGGTTCCTGCCATATCTGGATATTTTACGATGATGATGTCCGTACGCTCTGGCAAGTCAAAGTACCGACTGACTTTTTCTGTGGCAACACGTTCATTTGTATAAAGAGTAGGCTGCATAGATTCGCCGTCTACCAGAATGATTTCAAAGACGAAAGCCCTGATAAACAAAGCAACAGCAACAGCAATCGCAATAGAAAGAATCCAACCCCAAACAGCTTTGGATTTGCTTTCTTTGGGGGGCGCTTTCTTTTTGGGAGGTATTGGGTTACGGCGTTTGCGTCCAAATTCATCATAATCTATCAGATTATCGTCTGTACGCTCTAAAGGTTCGTCTTTACGTGACGGGATTTGTTCATATTCATCAGAGAAAGAATCTGATTCATCGTCATAAAATTCATCATATTCTTCATCTGAAGTTTGTGCATATGTGTCAGCCAAGGAAGCGGCGTCATAGAATTCGTGGTCTTCAAAATCGGTGTTTTCCTCACTATATGAAGCGTCAGACGAACCGCCAAAATTTGATTTATCGTGATAACGGTTAGACCGTCTTGCGTAAGATTCTTTGTTGTTATTCTCCATGTTCAACTACCTTTTTCACTCTCTTTATAAATGCTGTATAATCTAACATAACAATACGGCCGCAGCCCAAGCATTTGATTTTAATATCGGCACCTGTCCGAATGATCTTCCAATGATTACTGCCGCAGGGATGGTATTTTTTCATGGTTACAATATCGTTTATTATAAAATCCATCATTCAAATCCTTTGATTATTATGTAACATTAGATATTATATCACTTTTGCATAAAAATGAATAGTGTAAATAAAATGGTGCAAAGGGTTGCATAAGATAGAGATGCAAGATATAATCAATAGAGGAATATATTTGAGTATTCTATTATTTTTTTATTCGGAGGTGAGAACCAAGTGGACGCAGACCCTAAAAGTAGGAATTTAATAAGTAGCAGAGGTGTGCGTAAACACGGTTTTTTTGCCGCCTTTGCTTAAGAAAGCAGGTGGTTTCCAATGATAAAAATATTCAGCTCGGCTGAAAAAAACATCTTAAAGGAGCTTGACGAGGTTGCACCCGGTGCATGGGTACATTTGGTCGATCCAACAGAAGAAGAACTTTCCTATGTAAAAGAAAAACTTCATATTCAGGATGAGTTTCTGCGTGCGGCGCTTGATGAAGAAGAAACGGTGCGTATAGATACGGAGGACGACCAGACATTGGTTCTGGTGGATATTCCTGTGGTTCGCCCAGAGCTTACTTCGTTTTTGTATAGTACGCTTCCTATGGGCGTGATTATTACTGCTCAGAATATTGTTACGGTATGCTTAGAGGAAACTTCTATTATTGAAGATTTCTGGAACAAGATTGTGCGTGGCGGATTTGATACTTGCAAAAAAACAAGATTTTTACTGCAAATATTGTATAAAAACGCAAGCAAATATTTGCAGTATCTAAAGCAAATCGACAAAGCATCCACGCAAGTGGAAAATGCGCTGCATAAATCTATGAAAAACAGCGAACTGATACAGATGCTGAAGATTGAAAAATCTTTGGTGTTCTTTTCGACGTCTTTGAAGTCAAACGAGATTGTACTGGAAAAAATGTTAAAATCCAAGGTGCTGAAAAGCTACCCTGATGATATGGATTTGCTGGAAGATGTCATTATCGAGAATAAACAGGCGATTGAAATGTGTACGATTTATCGTGATATTTTGTCAGGAACGATGGACGCTTTTGCAAGTGTTATCTCCAATAACTTAAATATTGTCATGAAATTTTTGGCATCTATCACCATTATTCTTGCGATTCCTGCACTGTTTGCAAGCCTATGGGGCATGAATGTTCCGGGAATTCCCTTTGCAGGAGAACCCATGGGGTTTTGGTTTGTGGTGTTGGTATCAATCATAGGAGCATTGGCGGCATTTTATTTCCTATGGCGCAAAAAGATGTTGTAACTTTTGG
>JAVXBD010000027.1:0-17582 GCA_036660175.1 Christensenellaceae bacterium
TATTGCGAGCGACACCAACGATGTAGCGGACAAAAAGACTTTGTTTCAGGCGCATTGGTTCGAGTCTGGTATGCTTAACCTTCCAAATCTATTTTTTGTTCGATTTTTTCGATTCTGCTTTCCATCTCCACTTGTTTTTCATGCACCATTTTATAATCGTCAAATAAGGACTCTATGCGCTTTTTTACATCATTTCCGATTTTAATATTGATTCTCTCTTCGGCATCATGAATTTTGGCATCTATCATTTCGCCAATGATATATGTCTGTTCCTGCATCAGATAAACTACCTGCTGTAATAATTCTGCATGATCCATTTTATACCGCACCTCCTAATTTAGATTACTTTCCTGCATCATCGTAAATTCTAAATGCAATCATAGATTTTTGGCTTTTGCGTCTACCATTTTCGGTTTTTCTTATAGGACTTTGCAAACAATATAAACACCACAAACTGCGCCACACATGCCGCAATTGCAAAAATACGTATCACCCACTGCACACTCATTGACATATTCGGTGTTTTCAACGAATAAAACAGCAGTGATATGCCCAAAACAAGCAGCACACTCGTGATGATTAAAACAATTCCCCATTTTTTTTCATTCATGTTTTTCTCCATCTTATCTAAAATACTTTACGCCGCTCTCAAAGATTTTTTGGTCATAGCTACCCGGTACATTTTTGGCAATATTTCTTCCTGCACGCTCGCTGTGTCCCATCTTTCCAAACACCCTGCCGTCTGGGCTTAGAATGCCCTCAATTGCACACATCGAACCGTTCGGATTAAAGGCTATATCCATTGTCGGCTGGTCTTCAAAGTTGATATACTGCGTGGCAACCTGCCCATTTTTGATAAGCTCGCTGATTTCTTTTTGCGCCGCCACAAACCGTCCCTCACCATGCGAAACCGCAACCGTATGCACTTCTGCAGCATTGCATTGTGCAAGCCATGGGGAATTTGCACTGGTAATGCGTGTACGCACCATACACGATACGTGTCTGCCGATGGTATTATAAGTAAGTGTCGGGCTGTCTTCACGCATATCGGTAATCTGCCCATATGGTACAAGCCCAAGCTTGATAAGTGCCTGAAATCCATTGCAAATCCCAAGCATCAGTCCATCACGATTTTTCAGCAAGTCATGTGTTGCGTCCTTGATTCTCTTGTTTCTAAAAGTGGTCGCAATAAATTTTCCGCTTCCATCTGGCTCATCACCGCCCGAAAACCCGCCTGGCAGCATAATCATCTGCGCATTTTGTATCTCGCTTTGCAGGCAACGAAGACTCTCATCAATCTCTTGTGCCGACAGATTTCTCATAATAACGATTTGTGGCAATGCTCCTGCCTCTTCAAATGCCGCCGCCGTATCATATTCACAGTTTGTACCTGGAAATACTGGAATCACCACACGTGGAATTGCAGTTTTATATTTGCAGACCATAATGTTTTTCTTTTTGTACAGTGGTGTTTTTATTTCGCCGCTATCTGCTGTTTTGGTTGCATAAACCCCCTCCAGCGTTCCTGTATAGGCATTGACCGCTTCTTCAAGCTCCACTTTTTCTCCGCAAAACTCAAGTGTTGGTTCTTCTCTGATTTCACCCTGAAGAACAAAATCGTTATCCGTAATATCCGCCGCCTCCACCAGAATTGCGCCGTAATTTTTTTGCGTTAATTTACTCAAATGATTCTTAAAAAGCTTCACGCCCAAATTGTTTCCCATTGCACATTTTGCCGCCGCCGCAAGAATGCCGCCACGTGAAACAGCGTATGCCGATACAATCACCTTATCCACAATCATTTTATTGATTTTTTCGTATTTTTCCAAGACATCTTTAAAATCTGGTAATCCGTTTTCATCTTTTTTGATGTCCAGCAAATAGAGCTTATTCCCTGCTTTTTTAAACTCTGGGGTAATCACATCTGCCGCAAGCACAGGCGCTACGCAAAAAGCGCATAATGTAGGCGGTACGTCTATCTCTTTAAAGCTTCCGCTCATGGAATCTTTACCGCCGATTGCCGCAATGCCCAGCTGCTTTTGTGCATAATAAGCACCCAAAAGTGCCGACAGCGGTTTTCCCCAACGCTGTGGAACATCATATAATCGCTCAAAATATTCTTGTAGCGTCAGCCACGAATCCGCCGCATTTCCTCCTGCGCTTACAAGCTTTGCCACACTGGATAAAATCGCATAAACAGAGCCAATAAAAGGACTTTTGCTCATCAAATAAGGATCAAGCCCATAGCTCATCAGCGTTGCAGTTTTAGAATCCCCCGTATCGCACGGGATTTTTGCACACATCGCCTGTATGGGTGAAAGCTGCCTCTTTCCGCCCAAGGGCATGGTCACACTTCCTGCGCCGATGGTAGAATCGAACATCTCCTGTAGCCCTTTTTGAGAGCAAATATTCAAATCTGAAAGCAGGGACAGCAGCGTTTCTTTGGGTGTTTTTTGCATTTCCTCGGCAAAAATGTTTTCTTTGTCAAAAAACTGTACCACCTCTGCGTTTGCATGCTGGGTTGCACCATTGGAATCCAAAAACTCTCTTGAAATATCAACAATGTTTTTCCCATTCCAAAAAAGCCGCATACGTGCGTTATCCGTTACTTTTGCAACCAGTGTCGCCTCCAGATTTTCCTGTGATGCAAACTTCAGCACTTTGTCCAAATCTTTAGGTGAAATCACAACCGCCATTCTTTCCTGCGATTCTGAAATGGAAAGCTCTGTGCCGTCCAGTCCTTCATACTTTTTTGGGACGGCATCAAGGTTGATGTCAAGCCCGTCAGCAAGCTCGCCGATTGCCACGCACACACCGCCAGCGCCAAAATCATTACAGCGTTTTACCAGTTTTGAAAACTCCATATTCCGAAACAATCTTTGCAGTTTCCGCTCAGTAAGCGGATTTCCTTTTTGTACTTCTGCGCCGCATTTCTCGATTGATTTTTCGTCATGCGCCTTAGAGCTTCCCGTTGCACCGCCACAGCCATCTCTGCCTGTTGCACCGCCAATCAGCACAATTAAATCATCTTTTACAGGATATTCCCGCACCACTTGTTCTGCTGGTGCTGCCGCAATAACTGCACCAATTTCCAAATGCTTCGCTTTATATCCATCGTGATAAATTTCTTCTACCAATCCAGTTGCAAGCCCAATCTGATTTCCATAGGAAGAATATCCGTGTGCCGCCGACTGCGAGATTTTTCGCTGTGAAAGCTTATACTCCATGGTATCCTCCAAGCTCTCACGTGGATCGGCGCAACCCGTTACACGCATCGCCTGATATACATAAGCTCTGCCCGAAAGCGGATCTCGAATAGCACCGCCAAGGCACGTTGCCGCACCACCAAAAGGTTCAATTTCAGTTGGATGATTATGCGTTTCGTTTTTGAACATAATCAAATAATCACGTTCACCATTGTATGTTTTGATTCTGTGCTTGATGGAGCAAGCATTGATTTCCTCAGAATCATCAATGTTTTTAAGCATACACGCACGCTTTGCCTCACGCACATAAATGGTGGCAATATCCATCAAACAAACATCTTTTTTGACACCCAAATTTTTGCGTGCCGCCAAATATTCCTCATAGACTTCTTTTACTTTTTGCGAAATAGCATCTGGCGCAAATTCAATCTTGTCAAGCTTTGTAGAAAAAGTGGTATGCCTGCAATGGTCTGACCAATATGTATCCAAAACCTTAAGTTCTGTGATGGTCGGATCTCTTTTTTCACTTTGGAAATAGGTTTGTGCAAACAGCATATCTTCCGCTGTCATCGCAAAACCCTCGTCTTTTACAAACGCTGCAATCTGCTCGGCACTTAGCTTGCAAAATCCATCCATCGTCTTTACTTCGGTAGGGATTTCAAGCTCCATATCAAGCGTGCTAAATTTCTCAAGTGTTGCTTCGTGGCTGTCCACAGGATTTATTACATAATTTTTAATTTTTTCAAGCTGTTTTTTATCCGCACCTTTGATATAATAAAGCTTTGCAAACCGCACCGTTGGGCGTTCTTTTCGTGTCAAAAGCTGTATGCACTGTGCCGCACTATCGGCACGCTGGTCATATTGCCCTGGAAGATATTCCACCGCAAAAACGCTGTACCCTTTGGCATCTGGCATTTCTTCCAGAAAAACGCTGTCCACCGCTGGCTCGCTAAACACATTTTTAAGCGCATCATCAAAGCTTTCGTCAGCTAAGCCCTGCACATCATATCGATTGACAAGGCGGATTTGCGTAATTGGCACACCAAGATTCTGAATAAAATCTGCTTTACGTGCTTGTGCCTCCACATCAAATCCATTTTTCTTTTCTACAAACAATCTTTTAACACTCATGGTTTTCTCCTCTTTTTCATGGCAATTGAACCAACTGCTTTATCTATTTTCATCATTCTTTTATCTTAATTTTTTATCACATCAGCCCAAACAATGCCACATAAATCGGTATCGTAATAAACGACAGCAGCATTGTAACAATAACACCCTTTGAGGCAAACTCTGTATCCGCCCCAAACGCTTCCGAAAAAATTGCAGTCTGCACCATTGCGGGCAGGCTCATTTGTATGATAAACACCTGCGTTGAAAATGTATCCAGCCGAAACAGCATCGCCACCAAAAGCATAACAATCGGTGACACAATAAATCTGCCGATTAACGAAATAGAAATCCCTTTTTCTATTTTTCGCATCTTTTTTAGACCGTTTCTCTGCAAAATAATACCGATAAAAATAAGCGCAAGCGGTGACGTAATGCCGCCTGTATAAGTCAGCGCCATATTTAAAAATGACGGAAGCTGAACTTTTAAAAACACCAGCACAAAGCTGACAATTATCGCAATCAGAGGCGGACTAAAGACTCTTTTGAGCAATTCTTTTGCATTTGTTTTCTGTTTTTCTTTTCCTGCAATCACCTGTCCGTCTTTTGCGATTTCAAGATAGCCTGCACTATTCATAAATGTAGAATTTGCGATAAAATAAAACACCGCAAAAATCAGTCCATCTGGGCCAAAAATCGCCGTTGCAATGGGCAGACCGATAAAAACAGAATTGGAAAAAGAAAAAAGCGCCGTAAAAACGCCACGCCTTTTTGGATTGATTTTTAGTGCAACAAGTTTACCGATTAGGTATACAATTCCTACCGCAACAAATGCCGCCGCAATATAAATCCATGAATCCGCCATTTTTTCTATGGTTAAATTGTTCAAAAACGCCATCACAATCGTACACGGCAATGTGATGTTTACAATTAATTTTGTGATGAAATTCGTGACGCCTTTATTTGCCCAGCCCTTATAGCCAACAAAATACCCAACAGCAACGATAATCAGCACCATTAAAATTGCTTGTATTGCGTTTAGTATCATGGACGTTCCTCCATCAGCTTATACAAGCGCATCGTATATAGAGCGAACTGCTTTTTCAAAATCGTCATTTTCCACACCAACAATGATGTTGATTTCGCTAGAACCTTGGTCAATCATACGCACGTTTACACCGTTTTGCGCAAGCGCACGAAAAAGCTTGGCACTCACACCAATTTTGCGAATCATGCCGCTGCCCACCGTCGCAATAATCGCCATGTTGGAGGATACCTCTACGCTGTCAGGCGAACAAACCGAATGAATCTCATCAATCAAATCTTCAATGCAGCCGCCAATTTTTGAATCTGCCAGCACCACGCAAATCGTATCAATAGAAGAAGGCATATGCTCAAACGAAAGGTCAAATTTTTCTAAGCATTCCAGTACTTTGCGTGCAAAGCCAATCTCTGCATTCATGCCGTCTTTTTCTATGGTGATAACCGTAAAATTTTTCTTGCCTGCAATCCCAGTAATGTCATATTTTTGTTTTGTTTCGTCAATCTCTGGCATAATCAGTGTGCCGGAATTTTGAAGATCATTGGTGTTTCTGACATTGATGGGAATCGCCGCCTCTAACACTGGAAAAATGCTATCCTCATGCAGCACCGTTGCACCCATATAGGAAAGCTCTCTTAATTCCTTATAGGAAATATAATCAATTTTTTCTGCTTCCTTTACAATGCGTGGGTCCGCCATCAAAAACCCCGAAACATCTGTCCAGTTCTCATATAGATCCGCACCTGCCGCACACGATACAATAGAACCCGTAATGTCACTTCCGCCACGTGAAAACGTCTTGATTTTCCCGTTTGGCATACTGCCATAAAACCCTGGAACAACTGCACGCTCGTGCAGCTTCAGCGCCCCTGGAAGGATTGACATCGTCTTTTTTACATCGTATACGCCACGCTCATCAAAAAAAATCACATCTGCCGCATCAATAAAATCATACCCCAGCAAATCTGCAATCAGCAGACCATTTAGGTATTCTCCTCGTGATGCCGCATAGTCTTCGCTTGCACCAACTTTGATGTCATCACGTATCTGATAGAGATATTCTTCGATGTTAATGCTTAAATGCAGCTCATCACGAATGGCTGTATAGCGCTTAAAGATGGCATCAAATATTTGGGTTGTATCTTCAATGTGCATCGTTGCGTTATACAAAGTGTACAACATATCCGTCACTTTGATGTCGCCCGAAAATCTCTTTCCTGGTGCAGACGGCACCACAAACTTTCTTGCCTCGTCTGCATCAATGATGCTCTTCATCTTTAAAATCTGTGCGGCATCCGCAAGCGAGCTTCCGCCAAATTTCGCAACTTTAATCGCCATAATCCTGATACTCCATTCCGCCGCATGGCGCAGCATAAAAATTTATTTTTCGATAATCAAATCGTCTGTAGACTGTTCCATTTCGGTTTCCTGCTCCTTAAGCGCACGGCATTCCAAATAATATCTTTTCTGTTCTGCCTCGCCCAGCGAAAAAGTCTTTTTAGGCAATACCCCACACTTTACAATCGTATCAAAAAATGCCGACTTTTTCAGTGCTTCAAAATAAAAGCCAATATTATCATATCCTCTTGCAAGCTCCTCAAACGCACCATCTCCATGAATATAATCCATTTTCGTCTGTGGATTTCGTTTGATATATTCGTCAAAAACATCTTGCACTTCACCAATTGCCAGTGGGTGCCTTGGCTCTTCTATTGTTATTTTTCCAGCACCATCACGGTATAAGAACGGAATTTGAAAAGTCCCGTCATGCTCTGTTTCGGTGCGCCACCTGCCAAAAATAAGCTTTGCTTTCGCACCTTTTTCTCTGAGTCTATCCACCACAAACTGGGCGCAGCCTGCGGCATTCGTACCAAAAAGAACCCTATGAATCGGCATAAACTCAACAGCTCTATCCCGCAGATTAATGACTTCGCACAGTGCATATCTAAGCGGATGATTTTCCCTTTGTGCCGCACTCAGTCCTTGCTTTAAGTCATCCCAAATTGTTTTTGCAGTTGCAAGTGAATGATTGCCGTCACCTACACAAAACAGCATATTATCGTGCTTTTTTAGCCCAGCTATTGCATCAATCATGCCATCTAATGCTTTTTCGTCTGAAAACAGCCAACCTTGGCATCTTCCGCCGTCCATCATCAAATCAAAATCATACACCATGTTTTTACGCTGCATATGCAATGCCCCTATCACGCTGTCTTGCTCATCGTCAATCATCAGCATAATATGTGGTATTTCTACAGGTGCATCTCTGCGGATTTTAACTCTTGGCGGTATGCGTGACATCACCGTTTGCTCTGTCGCACGAATCAGCGGCTTATTTTCAATGTGATAATCGTATTGCTCTAAATCCATTGCAAGCAAAATTCCCTTGCGAATTTTCCCATCAATATTACGTTCTGTAAGCATCACTCCCTGCGGCATTGCCTCCAGCACACCAGTATCTAAATAATCGAACATCACGTTCTTAAGATGTTCCATTCTTTGTTCTACATCTTCATGCTCTAAATAAATTTCAGGCAGCACCATATGAAGTGTAGAAGGTGCATTCCCCACAAATTTTTCCACATCATTCCAATATTCTGGCTGTGAAGTAAACTGATCGCATGCCACACACGACCATTTTTTTAGATTCACATTTTGTGCAGGCATCAGTATTTGTGGTATTTTAAAACCTAAAGCGCTTGTGTCTTTCATGTAATTCCTCCGTTTTTTAACCACCCTCGCATTTTTTGAATATTTTCATAAAAATACAACCTATAATATATCACAAAACGCCGTAAGTATCAAGCAAAACAGCGTTTATTAGACCGTGTTTTTGTAAATAAGCAAAGGATATAGACAGATTCTAAAGCAATTAAAAGCCTGCAATGAATCAACCGCATTATCCATCACCTCATCTTTTCTATTAAGCATATGCCATCACTGGTGCATCGCCTAAATAGCAAACAATGTTTTGCTTTTTCTTATCTTCTTTTTGAAAGCAAAAACAACCGTAAAAATGACAGGAAAGAGGCAAGCATCGCCGCCACATAGGTCATTGCCGCCGCACTCAGCATCTTTTTCGCTTCTATTTGCTCCGTCGCACTAAGCACCCCCGATGCGGAAATATTGGCAAGCGCACGTTTTGACGCATTAAACTCTACAGGCAAAGTAATCAACTGAAAAATAACCACAGCAAAATACACCCATGCACCAATATCTACCAGCACTGCCATACTTGAAAAGATAATACCAATTAAAATCAATGGAAACGCAAGGGTTGTTGCCACGTTTACCACTGGCACAATTGCATTGCGCACGCTCATTGGTTTATATTTTTTCTCTTTTTGAAGAACGTGTCCTGCCTCATGTGCCGCAATTGAAATTGCCGCAATACTCCGCTTCCCATAGACACCCTCCGAAAGATTAACTGTGTTGTTTCTTGGGTCAAAATGGTCTGTCATTTTCCCTGAAATCGCCTGCACGCTGACACCCGAAACACCGTTTTGCTCAAGCATGGTACGTGCAAATTGTCCGCCCGATATGCCGCTTTTTGCATCAATCTGCGAATATTTTTTATAGGTGCTGCTTACCTTTGCCTGCGCCCATATTGTGATAATAAACGCTGGAATCAGCAGCAAAAATGTTGGGTCAAATAAAAATGAAAAAAACATGAAAATCCTCTTTTCTATAGTTTAATAAACGTTGGCTTCCTTTGCGTAAATGTGCAGATATACTTAGCACCGCATTCTTTTATCAATTCTTGCGCCTGTAAAAAACAATGCCCTATGACTTCTGCGCTGTGTGCATCTGAACCCATCGTCAGAATCTCTCCGCCCAATTCCACATATCTTTTAAGAATACTTTTATGCGGTGTGGGATAACCATATATATAATAGTTGCTCGTGTTGACTTCAATTCCCTTGCCAGCGCCAATCACTTTTTTTAGCAGCTCGTCAATCAGCTCTGGAAAATCGTGATACTGGAAAGGTGCTTCGTCTTTTTTCGTATTGGACTTTTTTAAATATTTATCAATATATCCAATATGCCCAATCACATCGTAATGATCAAACAAAGAAATACATTTTAAAATTTCCTGCAAATATTCACGCTGTCCCTCACGTACCGTTTTCCCGTCAAAAAAATCTCCCCACCAAGGGTCTTTTCCGCCCACGGCATGCTGAGATGCAATGATAAAATCAAACTCCTTATCTTTTAAATCATCACTTATTTTTTGAATAGAAGTCGGAATCAGCCCAACCTCAACACCTCTTTTGATGATGATTTCAGGGACTTCTCTGCGTACCCGTTCTATCTGCCGATTGTATAATTCATAATCATACTCTGGCTTGGCATCTGGATACGGATAGTCTATTTCGTGATGCTCTGTAAAGCAAATTTCATCAAGTCCAATGTCCCTTGCATAAACTGCACAATCCACCATATCAGTATAGGCATCAAAGGATACGTTAGAATGCACATGATAATCAACCATTTATAAAACCCTCCTATTGTTTATTATAATACAAAATATTGCAAGCATAAACAAGAGTTCTATATATTTTTATATTGTTTACAATTTATTTTTATTGCAAATTATGATATACTGATTTTGAATAATTCGTAAGAGGTAAGACATGCAGCATCTTTCAAAAACAAGATTCCTGTGCGAAATGGCACTGATTGCGGCAATTTATGCCACCCTCACGCTTGCGCTCGCACCCATCAGCTTTGGGGCGGTACAGCTTCGGGTATCAGAAGCACTGAGTATTTTACCATTTTTTACAGCAGCCGCCGTCCCCGCACTTTTTGTTGGATGTTTGATTTCCAATATTTTCGGTTCTGCGCTTGGTCTTTTGGATATTATCGCTGGAAGTCTTGCAACCTTGTGTGCGGCATTTATTGCTTCAAAAATCAAAAACAAATGGCTAGTGCCGCTGCCTAGCGTAATAATCAACGCATTTGTTGTCGGCTGGGTGCTGTATCTATCCTTGGGTGTTCCATTTTTTGTAAATGTATTATGGGTAGGCATTGGTCAGGCACTTGCGTGTTATGGTCTTGGTATGCCGCTTTTATTTATTTTAGAGAAATATAAAAAAGCAATCTTTTTAAGAAGTTAGGATGTGCAACATGAAAAATATCTGTGTGTTTGGCTCGTCATCATCGACGCTACACAAAATCTATTATGAAGATGCTTATCTGCTGGGTAGTCTGATTGCAAAAAATGGCTATGGGCTTGTTTTTGGCGCAGGAGATATGGGCATGATGGGTAGCTGTGCACGTGGCGTACACAGCATAGAAGGCGGGCATGTAACGGGGGTAATTCCCTCTTTTATGAACACTTCTGGGATTGCCTATTCCAAATGTGATGAGCTGATTATTACCGAAAGTATGCGTGAGCGTAAACGGCAAATGGAGGAGCTATCTCAAGTTTTTGTGACTGTGGCAGGCGGTTTTGGCACTTTTGAAGAGCTTTTTGAGGTTATTACCTTAAAGCAGCTCGTGCGGCACAAAAAGCAGATCCTGATTTTAAATACAAATGGCTATTATAATAAATTAATCGGTTTCCTTGATGAATGCGTCACGCAAAACTTTTCAAACCCGCAAAATAATATGGTTTACACCGTAGTGAACACACCGCAGGAAGTAATGACCGCCATCAAAAATTACCAATATTCACCGCTGGACACAAAAAGGTTTTCGCATACAAACGAGGAGTAAGAATGCCATGCCTATGAAATTAAAAGAAATCTTTAAGCGGACAATGACCTCCTACAAACAAAATTTCCCCAAATTATTTGTACCGCTGATGCTGTTTCAATTGGTTTTATTATTGCCGCTTTTATTTTTTACAATGCCTGGCACTGTAAGCGTTGCACGCAGTGTGCTTCTGACACTGTCGCAAATCGGCGGCGGTGACAAAATCTATAGTATCCTCAGTGTACTTATTATCGTGGCACTGGTTGCAGTTTTCCTTTCGCCCTTGATGGTAGGGGACGTGGTCTATGTCATCAACCGTGATTATCACAACCAAAAGGCAGGCTTTAAGCAGGCTTTTGCACACGGGAAAAAGCGTTATGCCGATATGTTAAAATCATACTTCGCCATCATCGTGCTGATTTTGCCAGTGATTTTGGCGATTGTACTGCTGCTGTTTAACTTAAATCTTGCAGACATCGCTTGTGCGAAAAACATTGTGCTGATTACGCTTTGTGGACTGCTGCTTATTTTCTTTTTTTTCGGCATTGTCTTTGTTCCATACACCGTTGCAATCCAGCGCAAAAAAGGATTTGATGCCGTACTGACATCATATCAATATGCTTATAAAGGAAACTTCCTAAGCAACTTTGGCAGAATACTCATAGCCGCAGCAATGGTGGTGGCGGCAGGATCTTTTATTAACTGGTTAAGCCAGCTACCCTTTGCAGACCTCTTTTATTTGTATCTGGAAAACCCACTTGCCGCACTTTCACAGCCGCTTATGATTTTTGCAATTCTGCTGTCTGTTGCCGCAATTATTATCATCACGCTTGTTTTTCCGTTCTGGTATGCGTTTACCTATCATACCTACAAGAATGCGGAATTTGAATATAATAGGAAATATAAAGGAGAAAAAATCAATGAGAGCAATTGTAAGTGTACTCGGCAAGGATAAACCCGGAATTATCGCAAAGGTTTCAGGGGTTCTATATGAAGTAAATGCCAATATTTTGGATATTACACAAACGGTTTTGCGTGAAGAATTTTTTGTAATGACTATGCTTGTGGATTTATCCGCAATCAATACCTCTTTTGAAGAAATAAAGCAAAAAATGCAGCACGCTTCTGAGCAAATCGGCATGGAAATCAAGCTTCAGCGTGAAGAGATTTTCAAGAGTATGCACAGGGTATAAACGATAGCTGCTAAAGAATATATAGCGGCAAACAGAGGAGAATTTATATATGATCAATCAACAGGATATTCTAAAAACAATCGAAATGATTGAATATCAGAATTTAGATATTCGCACCATCACCATGGGCATTTCTTTGCTTGACTGCGTATCTGATAATTCGGATATTTGCTCACAAAGAGTATATGATAAAATCGTCAGATATGCACACGACTTAGTAAAGACTGGCGAAGATATTGAAAGCGAATTTGGTATTCCCATCGTCAACAAGCGGATTTCTGTTACACCGATTTCCCTAATTTCTCAGGGCTGCGGCGACTATATCAAGTTTGCACGGGCAATGGACAAAGCCGCAAAAGAAGTCGGTATTGATTTCATCGGCGGTTATTCGGCTTTTGTGCAAAAAGCGGCAACCGAACAAGAGCTTATTTTTATTGATTCCATTCCACAGGCACTTTGCGAAACAGACCTTGTATGCTCTTGCGTCAACGTTGCAACAACTCGTGCAGGCATCAATATGGACGCCGTTGCAAGAATGGGCGGCATCATCAAGCAATGCGCCCAAAAAACAGCCGACAAGGACGGGCTTGGTGCAGCAAAACTGGTTGTTTTTGCAAATGCAGTGGAAGATAATCCGTTTATGGCGGGTGCTTTTCATGGAACTGGCGAGGGCGACTGCGTCATCAACGTGGGTGTTTCAGGTCCGGGTGTTGTAAAAGTGGCGCTCGAAACAAAAAAAGATGCGAAATTTGATGAAATAGCTGATACAATCAAGCGTACAGCGTTTAATATAACAAGGATGGGACAATTGGTTGCCCGTGAAGCAAGCAAGCGGCTTCATGTTCCTTTTGGAATTGTGGATTTGTCACTTGCACCCACTCCTGCAATCGGTGACAGCGTTGCACATATCTTAGAAGAAATGGGACTTGAAACTTGCGGCGCACACGGCACAACTGCCGCCCTTGCACTGCTCAATGATGCGGTAAAAAAGGGTGGTATCATGGCAAGTTCCCATGTTGGTGGTCTTTCAGGCGCTTTTATCCCAGTATCTGAAGATGCAGGCATGATTCATGCAGTGCAGACAGGCGCATTGAGCATTGAAAAATTAGAAGCCATGACTTGCGTATGCTCCGTAGGGCTTGATATGATTGCTCTGCCTGGTGATACACCTGACTATGTACTGGCGGCAATTATTGCGGACGAAGCGGCAATCGGCGTTGTCAACACTAAGACAACCGCAGTGCGGCTCATTCCCGTTCCCAACAAAAAAGTCGGCGAAACAGTTTGCTTTGGCGGACTTTTGGGCAGTGCGCCCATCATGACATATAACCAGAACTCTCCTGAAAAGTTTATTGCAAGAGGAGGCAGAATCCCTGCACCCCTGCATGCTCAAAGAAATTGAGGTAAGATAAAATGGAACAAAGAGATCAAATTGACAAAAGCGAAAAATGGGTATTAGAAGATATTTATGAAACCAACGAAGCATGGGAAGCTGATTATCTCAAGCTCGAAGGGCTGTTTTCACTGATTCCAGCTCTAAAAAAAACATTGACCGACAGCGAAAAAACACTTTCAAAAGCACTTATCTCAATAGAGAAAATGGAGCATATCGCTGGGACTCTTTATGTTTATGCCCGCATGAGACGTGATGAGAACAACACCAACCCGACCTATCAAGCAATGGTTTCTCGTGCTATGGACATTAACGTGCGCCTGTCAAGCGAGCTTTCTTTTATCAGCCCTGCACTGCTTGCTTTAAAAAAAGGTGTGCTGGAAACCTATATTGAGGACACCGCACCGCACTGTGAAGTGCATAATCATCCCAAAACGTGTAAGAAAGGCGGCAAATGCAAAACCTGCAGCCATCATGTCAAAGGCAATGCAAAACTTGCAGATTATGACTTTATGCTCAAAGAGTTGCTGCGCAGTAAAAAACACGTACTCTCTGCAAAAGAAGAGCGTATTTTATCCATGAGTGCAGAGCTTGCAGGCGCACCTAAGGACATCTTTGGTATGCTCAACGATGCCGATATGAAATTTGGCAGTGTCAAGGACGAAAACGGGAAAAGAGTGCAGCTTTCACATGGGCAGTACATTGTCATGATGCAAAACGCAAACCGTGATGTACGCAAAAATACTTACGAAACTTACTATCGTACATTTAAAGAACACATCAATACCATCAGTGCGGCTTATTCGGCAAGCGTCAAAAAAGACATTTTTTATGCCAAAGCAAAGAAATTTGACAGTGCGCTTGAGCATTCTCTGTTTTCTGACAACGTTCCTGTTGCATTATACGACAATCTAATCAATACCGTACACGAAAATTTAGGAACGATGTATCATTATATCGACATTCGCAAAAAAGTACTGGGCATTGACAATCTGCATATGTATGATATTTATGCACCTCTCGTTTCCAATGTAACAAACGAATATTCTTATACCGATGCCATGGCACTCGTAAAGCAAGGTCTGGCTTGTCTGGGAGATGAATATACCCAGCTTTTAAACACTGCACAAAAAGATGGATGGATTGATGTACACGAAACCGCAGGCAAAACAAGCGGTGCATATTCGTGGGGTGTTTTTGGTGTGCATCCTTATGTATTGCTCAACCACCGTGGCGATCTGGACAGCGTTTATACCATTGCACACGAGTTAGGACACGCCATGCACACGCACTATTCCAATGCCAGCCAGCCCGAAAGCAAAGCAAGCTATGAGATTTTTGTGGCTGAAGTTGCATCTACCGTAAATGAGATTCTATTGACACATCATCTGCTTCAGACCATTCAGGAAAAAGATGCACGCAAAACAATTTTAAATCATTATCTTGACCAATTCCGCACAACTGTGCTTCGTCAGACCATGTTTGCAGAATTTGAAAAGCTGACACACGCTGCACAAGAAAGTAAAAATGCCTTAACGCATGAATCGCTTTGTGATATTTATGGCTCTCTTAACACACTTTATCACGGTGACGATATGGCAAAGGACGATACCATCATTTATGAATGGGCACGCATTCCGCATTTCTATAATGCTTTTTATGTCTATAAATATGCAACTGGTTTTTCGTGTGCCGCAAAAATCGCAGCGGATATACTCTCTGGCAAACAAAACGCTGTGCAAAACTACATCAAATTTTTATCCGCTGGCGGCAGCAATCACCCGTTAGAGCTGTTAAAAATTGCAGGTGTAGACCTTGCAAGCGGCGAGCCTGTACGGGTTTGCATGAACGAGTTTGAAAAAGCACTTACAGAGTTTGAATCAACTTTATAGGGATTGCTGTCACGGATAGGTTTACAAACAATGTTTTTTTGTGATAAAATAGAGGTGCTTTACAAATAAAAAGCAAGCGAAAGAATTTTTAAGGGCAATCCTTTTTAAGTCCAGTTTTGCTTATGAGTATAAATTTATTTTAGGAGGAATGACCAACCATGAAACTATGTTTTTCGACATTAGGCTGCCCAGAGTGGAGCTTCTCTGATATTATTTCGACCGCTTGTGACTTAGGATATGACGGCATTGAAATACGTGGTGTGGGCAACATCATTGATGGCACACGCATTCCACAATTTTTGCCCGAACAAGCACCCAAAACAAAAGAACTTTTAAAAAAGAAGAATTTAGAGATTGCGTGCCTGACTTCTGCTTGTTATATGCACGATAAAAACCTTGCATCTGATGTTCTATATCAAGCAAAAGCTTATGTGGACACAGCGCACGATATGGGTATTCCATACATTCGTGTTTTGGCTGATTATGGTCCAGAGCAGAGCGGCGTTGTCGACCTTGCGTTTGTCGCATCACAAATCGAGCAGACCGCACAATATGCCGCATCAAAAGATGTTGAGATTTTGATAGAAACAAACGGATACTTTGCAAAATCAACCCGTATGGCAAAATTAATCGATACCATTGATGCAAAAAACGTTGGAGTATTATGGGACATTCATCACCCTTTCAGATATTTTGGAGAGAGTCCCGACTATACCATCGGAACAATCGGCGACCTGATTCGGCACGTGCATATCAAGGATTCCGCCTATGATAATCAGAAAAAGCTGAAATACACCATGGTAAGCTATGGGGATCTGCCTGTGTGTGACTGTGTGCAAAAGCTAAATGACATCGGATATGATGGATATTATTCTCTCGAATGGCTCAAACGCTGGGATTTATCCTTAGAAGAACCTGGTATTGCCTTTGCCGCATATGCAGGATATATGAGAGGATTATTTGGATAGTGCTTTGCCGCTTTTGTATACTCAAATATTTAACAATTTATGAAGTTTTTGAAAATTTTGATGAAATCGTTTAAAAATGGTTTATGATAGGTGTATACTCTAAATTGGACTAAAAAAAGAAAGAAGGAATTAATGATGAATAAAGTAAGTAAAGTTGTTTGTATTGCCGTTGCAGGCGTTATGTGCATGGCTATTTTTGCAGGATGTGGAAAAACAAAGGTGGAAGAACCTGTGCCAACGCCTACTCCAATGGCAACTCAGGCACCAGATCCTACTCCAATGCCTACTCCTGTCCCAACTCCAATGCCATCGGCAGCTCCATCGGCTTCGGTAGCTCCATCGGCTTCGGCAGATCCTGCGGCTTCGGCAGATCCTGCGGCTTCAGCAGACCCTGCAGCTCCTGCAGCTTCGGCAGACCCTGCGGCTTCGTCCAATCCTGATTTATTAAAGCTTAAATCAGAGGGCGATAAAGTGACAAAAGTACAGGAACGTTTGGAAAAATTAGGTTATTTAGATACCGTTACTGGATATTTTGGTACTGATACAGAAAAAGCTGTAAAAGAGTTCCAAGCAAAGAATGATTTAACGGTTGACGGAAAAGTCGGCAGCGGTACAATGGACGCTTTGATGAGCGACAGCGCAAAGAAAGCCTCATAATTTTTAACATCTCAACATATATTTTAAAAAGTGCAGTAAATCTTTTATGGTTTGGCTGCACTTTTTATATTTCTTTCAAAAAAGTAAGGAAATTGTAAGAATTGTATATAGTAATATTTCATAAATATGATGTATACTATAAATATAGAAAATAAGAAGCGAGGTATTTATTTATGTTATGTGAAAAATGCGGCAAAGAATATGATGAAAGCTTAGGCAAGTGTCCCTATTGCGAGCCAGAAAAATTTGAACAGCCGCAATATGCGCAAGAAGAAAAGGCTGAACAGCCAAAACAAGAAGCTCCAAAAGCAGAGCAGCAATCTTCTATGCAGGGATCTGACAATTCTGATGCTGAAAAATATAGAGGATTTTCTATTGCCTCTATGGTTTGTGGTATTTTGAGTTTGGTTTTAATATGGATTCC
>JAVXBD010000028.1:0-16853 GCA_036660175.1 Christensenellaceae bacterium
TATTTTGATGCTTAAGGTGGCTGGAGGATAACAATACGCCTGAAGCAAAGTCTTTTCGCAGGGCAAGGCAGCCGAGCGACGCTTAGCCGTAGTTAAGGCGAGCGAGGGTAACACAGCCATGCGGAAAAATTCTGTTTGAAAACCGTATCGTTCGAATCTGATATGCTTATGCTAAAGGCAGCAGAACTCTTTATGAACGCTGTTGCATTATCTTGTTCCGATATTTGACATAGAGCCAAAAAAACGGCAGGAAAGAAAATTCTCCTGTCGCTTTTTTAAGCCATTTTAAATTATTTGAATTCTGAACCAATTCTGTGTTTGCCGATATAATGGATTGCAATGGTAGCGGGACCTGAATGTGCGCCTATGACTGGCCCAATATAATGTATATGGGTTTCTTTGATGGTTGGGAAGCGCTCTTTGATGAGCTGCTCCACATATTGTGCATCTTCCAAAGCATCACCATGGCCGATATAGACGATTTGTCCATCGGGATTGTCAATGTCTTCTTCCATTTTGTTGACCAATTCAACCAAGGATTTTTTACGTCCACGAATTTTTTCAATTGGAATAATTTTCCCGTCATAGTTAAAAGTAAGTACAGGTTTGATATTTAGCATAGTGCCTAAAAAAGCACTCACACGTGAAACTCTGCCGCCACGGCGCAGATGCTCAAGGCTATCAACCGCAAACCAGTGTATAATATTTATTTTCAAATCTTCGGCATATTTTGCTGCCTGCTCAATGGGCATGCCTGCAATTTTCTGATCGGATATAAGGTGAACGAACAAACCATATCCACGTGCGGCACATAAAGAGTCAACAATGATAATCTTGCGCTGTGGATATTTTTCCATAAGCTGTTGTGCCGTTAGTACAGCATTATCATAAGAGCCTGACAGCCCTGACGAAAACTCAATATGCAAAATATCTTTTCCAGCCTCTAAAAAAGGTGTAAAGAACGCAATATAACGTTCTGTATTTACCATGGAGGTGGTGGGCATAGAGCCTGCACGAACTTTATCATAAAAGTCGTGTGTACTGATGGAAACACCTTGATCGTCATAGTATTCTTTACCGTTCATAAAAATCTGATAAGGTAAAACAGTAATATCACGTTGTGTGGTAAACTGTGTAGGTAAATCCGCAGTGGAACTGCAAGTTAAAACATAGTCGGCCATATCATTCTCCAATCGTTTCATATTTTCTTTCCTTTAATTGTATAATTTACTATGCTAAAAATCAAGGGTTTTGTTTGTGTTATAAGATTTATGAAAAAACGAAGTATTCTTTCTGTTAAAGTTTCATTTATTGGCGTTTTCACTATTGCGTTTATTATGAATCTGTATTACAATATATAGAATAAACACAATGATACAAACGCTTATAGCGTTATAATAAAGATTTTAAAGGTTATTGTTGGAGGTACAAAAAATGCAACTTTCAGAAAAAGCACTTGCAATTTCGCCGTCGTTGACACTAAAAATTACGGCAATGGCAAAGGAAATGAAGAGCAGAGGTCTTGATGTGGTGGGGTTTGGTGCAGGAGAACCTGACTTTGATACACCTCAGCATATCAAAAATGCAGCAATCGAAGCACTGCGAATCGGACTTACAAAGTACACGCCTGCTTCTGGTACAGCGGAATTAAAACAAGCGATTTGCACATCGCTTAAGAAAAAACACGAGTTGGATTATGAACCATCACAAATCGTTGTTTCATGCGGCGCAAAGCATTCGCTGTTTAATGTTTTTCAGGCGATTTTGAATCCAGAAGACGAGGTTATTATCATACAGCCCTACTGGCTGACTTATCCAGAGCTTGTAAAGATGGCTTATGGCGTACCTGTATATGTGGATGCACCTGAAAGCAACAATTTTGAGCCGCACGCTTGTGATATAGAGGCGGCAATTACAAGCAAAACAAAGGCGATTATTGTAAACAATCCTTCAAACCCATGCGGCTGTATTTATTCTGAGAAAACGCTGCGTGAGATAGCGCAGATTGCAAAAGAACATGATTTGTTTATTGTTTCAGACGAGATTTATGGCGAGCTTGTTTATGACGGAAACAAACATTGCAGCATTGCAAACCTAAGCCATGACGCATATGAGCGTACGATACTAGTCAACGGACTTTCAAAGACCTATGCCATGACTGGCTGGAGAATTGGCTATACAGCAAGCACGGCGCAAATTGCAAAGGTGATGGGCAGTTATCAGAGCCATGCGACTTCCAATCCTTGCTCAATTGCACAGTTTGCAGGGGTGCAGGCATTGGTTGGCCCGCAAACCGAGATTGAAGAAATGCGCAAAGAGTTTGACGAACGCAGAAAAATGATGGTAAAACAAATCAACGATATTGATCGTATCAGTTGTATCACACCTATGGGTGCGTTTTATGTGATGATGAATATTTCACAGCTAAAAGGACATCGGGTGGACGGAAAAGTCATCAATGGTTCACTTGATTTTGCAGAGCTTTTACTCGAAAAAGAACTGACAGCGGTCATTCCAGGTGTTGCTTTTGGTGCAGATGATTTTGTGCGTCTTTCTTATGCGATTTCAAGAGAAAACATTGAAAAAGGCATTGAAAGAATTGCACAGTTTGTAAGCAAGATTGATTAAAAACAGAAAAGAGGAGGAAAACTGATGTTTTTAGATCCTGAAAATGATAGATACAGTAGCAGTAATTTGCTGCAGGAAAATGATTATAATTATACGCTACAGGATGTTACTGAGGCAAACTTGTTTGAGCATATGTTTCATTATGACGAAATTCCAAAGATTACGTTTAATCATAGACATGTGCCGATGCACTTTCCAAAAGACATTTGGATTACAGATACGACTTTTCGTGATGGGCAGCAAGCTCGCACCCCGTTTTCTGTAAAGGAAGTAGTGGATTTATACAAGCTTTTGCATAAACTAAGCGGCAAAAACGGTGTGGTGCGTCAGAGCGAATTTTTTGTATATACGGATAAAGACAGAAAAGCACTGGAAGAATGTATGGCGCTCGGATACAAATTTCCTGAAATTACAACATGGATTCGTGCCAACAAAAATGATTTTCAGATGGCAAAATCAATGGGTATCCGTGAAACGGGCATTCTTGTTTCCTGTTCAGATTTTCATATCTTTAATAAAATGGGTATGACACGTGCGCAGGCACTTGATAAATATTTAGGGGTTATAAAAGATGCTCTTGCGGTGGGTATTGTGCCAAGATGTCATTTTGAGGATATTACGAGAGCTGATTTCTATGGATTTGTAGTGCCTTTTGCACGGGCGCTGATGGAGCTACGAGAGCAAAGCGGCATTCCAATAAAAATCCGTATGTGCGATACGCTCGGATATGGTGTTTCTTATCCTGGAGCATCACTGCCACGCAGTGTGCAAGGAATTGTGTATGGCTTGCGCTTTTTTGCAAAAGTACCGTCAGAGCTTTTGGAGTGGCATGGGCATAATGACTTCTATAAGGTGGTATGCAATGCCGCAACAGCTTGGCTATATGGTTCTTCCTCTGTCAATTGTTCTATGCTTGGCATTGGAGAGCGCACAGGAAATTGTCCGATTGAGGCAATGGCAATCGAATATGCACAGCTCAAAGGGACAACAGACGGCATGGATTTATCTGCAATTACGGAAATTGCTGGGTATTTTGAAAAACAATTGAAGTTTGACATCAATCCTCGCACGCCTTTTGTCGGCAGAAATTTTAATTCTACACGTGCGGGCATTCATGCAGATGGACTGCTAAAAGATGAGCAGATTTATAATATCTTTAATACGGATAAGATTTTGGGCAGACCTGTATCGGTTGTGGTTGGCGAGCATTCTGGATTGGCTGGAATTGCACATTGGGTAAACGCACATTTTAAGCTGAGCGGAAAGCATAAAATCGACAAAAAGAGTGCGATTGTTGCAAAGATGAAGGACGAAGTAGACAGGCAGTATGCCGAAGGACGGACGACTTCTTTTGGCGATAACGAACTTGAGATGATTGTGCGTGATGTGGATTGTATTGCCTATACGGCATTATGCCACCAAGCAGCGGATATTTCCGAGCTAAATCAAGAAAAATAAACAAAAAAAGAGAGATTAGAGGCAGTGGGGTTTGAGAAGAACTCTGCTGCTTTTAGCATATAAGAAGAGATTTTTTAAGGATTCAAAGTTGGCAGAATAGAGATGAAACAAGCAAAGTGCTTTTTTCTTTATTGCTCCGACATTTACGATAGAACAGAATAAGGCTTGTATCAAAAAGCGCAAACGTGATATAATAATCAAATATATGTGATGAAAACATCACACAAATGGAGGTACTTATGAAAAGAGAGTTAAGATTAGATATTATTGATATTCTTGAGGATAATTCGCGTACGACTCCTGCGGAAATTTCAATGATGCTGGATGTTTCAGAGGACGTTGTAAAAAAAGAAATCAAAAAATTGGAAGACGAAAAAGTCATTGTGAAATATACGGCATTTATTAATAGGCAGGCACTATCTGAAGAAGATGATCATGAAGCTGAGGCGCTGATTGAGGTGCAAATTACTCCGCAGCGTGATTACGGATATGATGATATGGCAAAACGTATTTATCAGTATGATGAAGTGCAGGCAGTTTATTTGATGGCAGGCACATATGACCTTGCGGTACGCATCAAAAGCAAAAGCATGAAAGAAATTTCAAAGTTTGTTTTTGAAAAATTAGCGGTGATTGATGGCGTTACAAATACGGTAACGGTGTTTATTATGAGGAAATATAAAGAACAAGGCGTGATTTTGGTAGGAGAAGAAAGCGATGAAAGATTGGTGGTTTCGCCGTGAAGAATTATGTCTCAAAAATTGTGTATGATATGCCGCCTAGCGGTATTAGAAAGTTTTTTGATATTGCAAGCGAGATGAAAGATGTCATTTCACTTTCGGTGGGAGAACCGGATTTTGTGACACCTTGGAATATTCGTGAAAATGCGATTTTTTCGCTGGAGCGTGGGTATACGCACTACACGTCCAATCATGGTTCGCTTACGCTGAGAAAGTATATATCAAAATATCTAGAGCAAAGATATGGTGTGAAACGCTGTCCGAAAGACGAGATGCTTGTAACGGTGGGTGCGAGTGAGGCACTGGATCTTGCCTTTCGTGCGTTGATAGATCCAGGCGATGAGGTGCTGATTCCTGCACCATCTTACGTTTCGTATATGCCAGGTGTAAAATTTGCGGGCGGAGTGCCTGTGTGTATGGTTACAAAAGAAGAGGACAACTTTATCATCACACCGCAAGCCTTGCAGGATGCCATTACAAGCAAAACAAAGGCAGTGGTACTTCCCTATCCAAATAATCCAACGGGTGCTATTATGACACGTGAACAGCTTGCACCGCTTGCTGAAATCATCAAGAAAAATGATTTGTTTGTGATTTCAGATGAGATTTATTCGGAGCTTACTTATGACGGAAGTCATTGCTCCATTGCATCGTTTGAGAGTATGTTTGAACGTACGGTTGTTATCAACGGGTTTTCTAAGGCATTTGCGATGACGGGGTTTCGGCTCGGATATGCGGCAGGACCGCAGGACGTCATTGCAGCAATGGTAAAAATACATCAGTATTCAATGCTGTGTGCCCCAACGGTAAGCCAATATGCAGGTGAAGAAGCACTTAAGCACGAATTATCAAGCGATTTTTCTCAGATAAAGAAAATGGTTTCCAGTTATGATTTGCGCAGGAAATTTGTGTATAATGCCTTTAATAAGATGGGGCTTAGATGCTTTGAGCCTAAGGGAGCATTCTATGCTTTTCCAAATATTACCTCGACAGGGTTTACTTCTGAAGAGTTTTGTCATAAGCTGATTACAGAAAAAAACGTGGCATGTGTGCCTGGTACAGCTTTTGGAGATGCTGGAGAGGGGTTTATGCGATGCTCCTATGCGGCTTCTATGGATAATTTAAAAGAGGCACTCAAAAGAATTGCGGAGTTTGTGGCTGTATGCAAAAAATAAAACTGATTATTTCTGATATAGATGGGACACTCATAAGCGAGTCGGGAGAAAACATATCCAATGAAAACATGCAGGCGATTGAAGAAGCAAGGGCGATGGGTGTTGGATTTACGATTGCAACGGGCAGGGTTCTTTCGACGGCAATGCTGTATGTACGAAAACTGAAAATTGAGTTGCCTGTGATTTCGTGTTGTGGAGCAGATATTCGTGATGAACGTCAGTCCTATTATATGGATAATATGTCAGAAGATACTGTATGTGAGCTTGTGCAGGAATATAGTGGCAGTGGTATCAGAAGATATATTTTTAGCGACAACAAGATTTATTGTACAAAGGACGATTATTGGAAAAATCTTTTTGATAAATGGGAGCGAGGAAACGGTAAATATCCAATTATTCAGTTTGAAAATGAAAAAATGCTTTTAGATGCGATACGAAAGAACACACAAAAAGTTCTTCTGTGGTCAGAAAATGACGAACAAAGGCAGAATATGATAAAGATTTGCACACAATTTGAGCAAAGCTGCGAGGTAGTACGTGGTGAAGCGTACAATATGGAGTTTACAAAAAAAGGTGTTTCTAAGGGCAGTGCGGTCACGCAAATAGCAAAAATTTTAGGGATAAAAACCGATGAAATTATGGCGCTTGGTGATGGTGGAAACGATGTTGATATGCTTCGTGCTGCGGGATTGGGCATAGCAATGAAAAACTCGATGCCAGAGGCACTTGCGGCGGCGGATTATGTGACAGAGTCTTGTCAAAACAACGGGGTTGCAGCGGCAATCAAAAAATTTGTACTGGACAGATAAAAAAGAGGTATACACATGGCAAGAGTAGCGATAAAAGAATGCAGCGATTATCAATACGAAACGGTACTTTGCGCAGTTCGCAAGGCAATAGAGTTGCTGGGCGGTGCGCAAATTTTTTTTCAGCCAAAGAAAAAAGTATTGCTTAAGCCGAATTTATTGCGCAGGTCAGATACCAACCAGTGCATTGTGACGCACCCGATGATGGTAAAAGCGGTGGCGCAAATTGCGATAGAATGCGGTGCGGCTGTCACCATTGCGGATAGTCCAGGTGGACCATATACAAAGTCTGTGCTTGAAAGCTTGTATAAGCAAACGGGTTATGATGTGATGGCGAAAGAAGTGGGCGCCGTGTTGAATACGAATTGTGATTTTGAGGAGGTTGCTTTTGCGGAGGGGAAATTTCTCAAGCATGCAAAAATTATCAAGCCTGTGATAGATGCGGACGTGATTGTCAATATGCCAAAATTAAAAACACATGGACTGACGGGAATGTCGGGTGCGGTCAAAAATCTGTATGGTACAGTTGCAGGGCTTATAAAAGCGGAGTACCATATGCGGTTTTCTGATATGAAAAATTTCTGTGGTGCTTTGGTGGATATTGCACAAAATGCTTCGCCGCAGCTTACCATTGTGGATAGCGTATGGGCAATGCAGGGACAGGGACCTGGAAGTGCAGGAGAGCCGAAATTTGTAGGAGCGGTACTTGCAGGGCAAAATATATATGCAATAGATACCGTATGTGCCAAAATGATCGGATTAAAAGAAGTGCTTACGATAAAAGAGGCAATGATAAGAGGGTATGACACCATACCACAAATGGTGGGAGATGAGATTGAAAACTTTATAAAAGATGACTATAAGCATGCCAAAACAAATCAGAGTCTGCTGTATAAAGTGCCGAAACCGATACGTATTCCGTTGGAGAAAATATTGAGCCTGCGCCCAATCATTGATTCGAAAGTGTGCGTTTTGTGCGGCGTATGCGTGCGGTGCTGTCCTGCAAAAGCAATGAGTATCCAAAATAGGCAGGTGGGAATTGACTATAAGAAGTGTGTGAATTGCTTCTGCTGTCATGAGTTATGCCCACAAAAAGCTGTAAAAATCAAACGGTCTATGCTTTTGCGGCTTTTACAAAGATAAAAAAGGCATATTTCTTTCAAAATAAAAATAAGTGCAATCATTTTAAATTTTACATTGCGTATATACAAATTTTACTTTATAATTACTATGGAATAATTTTTATGCTTATTTCATGGTTTTTTTATGTCGACAGGAGAAGAAAATGGCAGTCAATATTGTACTGATTGAGCCTGAAATCCCTCAAAATACGGGAAATATTGCACGCACCTGTGTGGTGAGCGGCAGTGTTTTGCACGTTGTAAAACCAATGGGGTTTTCCCTTGACGAGAAGCACGTAAAGCGTGCAGGGCTTGATTATTGGGACGAACTAGAGATTCATGAGTACGAGAACATAGAAGAGCTTTACGAGAAAAATAAAGATGCGGTTTTTTGGTATTTTTCTTCAAAGGTGACACGTAATTTTAATGAACCACAATATGAAGAAAATTGTTTTTTGGTTTTTGGAAAAGAAACAAAGGGACTGCCCAAAGAATTGCTGGATAAAAATAAAGAGCATTGCGTGAGAATACCAATGCAAAAAAATCAGCGGTGTTTGAATCTTTCAAATGCGGCGTGTGTCGCTGTTTATGAAGTTTTGAGGCAGCATGAGTACTTTGATATGAAATAGTTTTGATAGAGCGCAAATGTAGGAGGAAAGTACATGGATTTTTGGGGTGTAGTGGTTCTTTTAGGCGGCTTAGGGTTGTTTTTATACGGCATGAAATTAATGTCGGAAGCACTTGAGGCGGCTGCAGGAGATAAACTCAGAAACGGACTGGAAGCACTAACAAAAAATCGTTTTGCAGCAGTTGGACTTGGCGCAGGCGTGACAGCAGTTATCCAAAGCTCGTCGGCAACAACGGTAATGGTTGTAGGTTTTGTGAATGCAGGACTAATGACCTTGACGCAAGCAATTAACGTTGGAATGGGCGCAAATATTGGTACTACAGTTACGGCACAAATCATTGCACTCAATATTACAGGTTTTGCACCGCTGGTTCTCTTTATTGGCGTACTCATCATGCTTTTTGTTAAAAAACGTTCAGTAAGGCGTATCGGAGAAATCATTGGCGGGTTAGGCATATTGCTTTTTGGTATGCAGATTATGTCAGGAGCGGTAGCCCCTTTAAAAGAATTTCAACCATTTGTTGATGCGATTTCTTCCTTTGAACAGCCGTGGATTGGACTTCTTGTTGGGTTGGGCGTGACGGCGATTATACAGAGTTCATCAGCCACAATGGGTATTGTCCAAGCATTTGCAATGCAGGGACTTATGGGGCTTGACAGTGCGGTGTTTGTGATTTTAGGACTCAACATCGGAACATGCGTCACAGCAATTTTAGCAAGTATCAGCGGAACAAAAACAGCAAAACGTACAGCCATTGCGTTGCTGTTTTTTAATATTATCGGGGCAATGATATTTATGCCAATTGTCATGTATACCCCGCTGGTGGATTGGATAAAGTCATGGTCACCAGGAGAGCCTGTTCGCCAGCTTGCAAATTTCCATACCTTCTTTAACATTGCAACAACTGCTTTATTTATTGGATTCCCAATCATTCTTACAAAAATATCCTATTTCTTTATTCGTGGCGAGGACAAAGAGTTAGAAGGCAGAAAATTAAAATATATTACACCGAATCTGGATAGCCCGACCGTTGTGGTAGGGCAGGCAATACTGGAAGTAGAGCGTATGGCAAAAATTGCAGGGGAGAACTTTGACCTTGCCATCAAGAGCTTTATAGATAAAGATGAGAAGATTGTTGACGAAGTGGTAAACCACGAAAAAACGGTGAATTTTTTGGATCATGCCATTACCGAAGAACTTTCACGGCTGAGCCAGTCAGAGCTTTCAGAAACGGATTCACGTACGGTGACGGCACTGCTTCATACGATTATGGATGTGGAGCGTATTTCTGATATTGCTCAAAATATTTCGGATATGTCAGTGATTCGTATCGACAGAAAAACGAAAATATCAAAAGAGGCACTTGCAGAAATCGTGATGTTAAGCGATAAAGTAAGCGATTCTATCTATACTTTGCAAGATGTTATCAAAACGGGTAATAAAACGGAAGCAAAAAAAGTGATGGATATTGAAGACGAGGTTGATATGCTGGAGCAGAAAATCAAGAAAAATCATGTCAAACGTCTAAAAAAAGCAGAGTGTACACCAAGTGCCAGCACCGTATTTACCGATATTATTACCATGTGCGAAAGAGTTGCCGATCACTCGGCAAACGTTGCAGCGATGTATTATCGAGGGGAACTATAAACGCAAAATGTTAAGTTTTGCTTGATTATTAAAGGGTTATTGATTAAAATGGAAGTGTATGATTATTAATTTGTTAGAGTTAAAGGAGTGCCAATATGAAACAAACAATTGAAGATGTAAAAGTGGATGGTAAAAAAGTACTGGTAAGGGTAGATTTTAATGTGCCTCTTAACGCGCAAGGCGAAATTACAGATGAAACACGTATTTTAGCAGCACTGCCAACAATTAAATATTTGCTGGAAAGAAATGCAAAAGTGATACTTTGTTCTCATTTAGGACGTCCGAAGGGTGAAGTAAAACCTGAGTTTTCTTTGATGCCTGTAGCAAAAAGATTGAGGGAACTGGTCAACACAAAAGTGACGTTTGCAGCAGATTGTGTGGGAGAAACTGCACAAAAAGCGGTAGACGAAATGAAAAACGGCGAGATTGTGCTACTTGAAAACCTGCGCTTCCACAAGGAAGAAACCGCAAACGATGCACAGTTTGCAAAAGAGCTTGCAAGTCTTGCAGAATTATATGTAAATGATGCGTTTGGAAGTTCACATAGAGCGCACGCTTCTACGGCAGGTGTGACACAATATTTACCTGCGGTTGCGGGATTTTTGATTGGCAAAGAGCTGCAAATTATTGGAAAAGCATTGGACGATCCCGAAAGACCGTTTATTGCGATATTGGGCGGTGCAAAAGTTTCGGATAAAATCGGTGTTATCGAGAATCTGCTTGAAAAAGTGGACTGCTTGATTATTGGCGGTGGTATGGCAAACACGTTTATCAAGGCACAAGGCTTTGAAATGGGTAAATCGTTGGTGGACGACGAAAGATTAGGGCTTGCGCTGGAGCTTTTGGATAAGGCAAAGAAAAAAGGCATTAAAATTATGTTGCCTTCTGATTTTGTGTGTGCAAAAGAGTTTAAAGCAGATGCGGAAGCACACGTTTATCCAGTGGATAACATTCCGAATGACGCAATGGCACTTGATATTGGACCATCTTCCAGAATCATTTTTGCGACTGAAATCAAGCGGGCAAAAACGGTTATCTGGAACGGACCTATGGGTGTTGCAGAAATGCCAGCCTTTGCGGGCGGCACAAAAGCCATTGCAGAAGCGATGGCACAGTCTTCAGCAATCACAATCATTGGCGGCGGCGATAGTGCAGCAGCGGTGAAAAAACTGGGATTTGCAGATGCAATGACGCATATTTCTACAGGCGGCGGTGCTTCTCTTGAATTTTTAGAGGGAAAAGAACTGCCGGGAGTTGCAGCACTAAACGATAAATAAGAAAAAGTGCGAAGAGCTGTGGCTGTTAAAATATCTGATGCAAGCTTTGGTTTTTATGCCTGAAAATGTAGCACAAGGCGAATTTACATAGAGTAGCGGGATAATCTTGGCAGAAGAAGCAAAACAAAATAGCGATGAATAAAAACAGGGGAGGGATTCTTCCCTTGTTTTATAAATTTTATGAAGGTGAGAAAATCAATCATGAGAAAACCGATTATTGCAGGGAACTGGAAGATGAACAATACGCCTAAGCAGACGACGGAACTGATTCATGCCCTAAAACCATTGGTGGAAAATGCACAGGCAACGGTTGTGGTATGTCCGTCTTTTGCATGTTTAGCAGCAGCAAAAGAAGCACTTGCAGGCTCTGAAATTGCATTGGGTGCACAGAATATGCACTTTGAGCAAAGTGGAGCGTATACAGGTGAAGTTTCGGCGGATATGCTTCTGGCTTTGGGGGTGGAATATGTGATTATTGGCCATTCCGAAAGACGTGAATATTTTGCAGAAACAGATGAAACAGTAAATAAAAAAGTAAAGGTTGCGCTTGAAAAAGGGCTTACTCCGATTGTATGCGTAGGCGAAAGATTGGAAGAACAGCAAAGCGGCATAACGGCAGAAGTGGTGCGCAAGCAAATTAAACTGGCACTTTTGGGAATTTCTAAAGAAGATGTAAAAAAAGTGGTGGTGGCATACGAGCCGATTTGGGCAATTGGAACGGGTAAAACTGCAACAAGTGACGATGCAAATCAAACCATTAAAGAAATTCGTGACGCAATCAGAGAAGTGTTTAGCAATGCGGCGGATGAGGTAAGAATACAGTATGGCGGAAGTATGAATCCGAAAAACGCATCAGAGCTAATGGCGATGAGCGATATTGACGGCGGACTCATAGGCGGAGCGAGTCTAAAAGCTGAAGATTTTTCAAAAGTCGTGAACTTTTAGTTTTTGCTTTAGGATAGGGAGATAAAAAAATGAGCTTTACAGCATTATTAATTATGGATGGCTTTGGGTTAACCAAAGAAACACGTGGAAATGCAATTTTTGCAGAAGGTACACCTAATATCCAAAAACTGATGGAAGAATATCCTACAACTGCGCTGGGTGCAAGTGGACTTTGCGTGGGGCTGCCTGATGGACAGATGGGAAACTCGGAAGTTGGGCATCTAAATATCGGTGCGGGAAGAGTGGTATATCAAGAGCTAACACGCATTACAAAGTCTATTTTAGAGGGCGATTTTTATGCCAAGCAAGAGTTTTTGGATGCGATTGAAAATGTAAAAAAGCATGACTCAGCATTGCATTTAATCGGACTGATTTCAAACGGTGGTGTACACAGTCATCAAGACCATCTTTATGCGCTGCTGAAGCTTGCAAAAGAAAATGGTGTGGGGGACAAAACGTTTGTTCATTGTTTGATGGACGGCAGAGATGTTGCCCCCGACAGCGGAAAAGCGTTTATAGAGGAACTGGAACAAAAAATCAAAGAAATCGGTGCAGGAAAGATCGCAACAGTGATGGGCAGATATTATGCAATGGACAGGGATAATCGTTGGGAACGCATAGAGCTTGCATATCATGCACTGGTAAAAGGTGCAGGAGAAAATGCACCTAATGCAGTTTTGGCAATGCAGAACTCATATGACAAAAAAGAATTTGACGAGTTTGTAAAGCCTACAGTCATCACGCAAAATGGTGAGCCGACTGCAAAAATAAGCAGAGATGATTCTGTGATATTTTTCAATTTTCGGCCTGACAGAGCAAGAGAAATCACTCGTGCCATCATTGACGAAAAGTTTGACGGTTTTAAAAGAGATTATTTTCCGACTTATTATGTGACAATGACGCAATATGATAAGACGTTTCAGCACGTTCATGTGGCATTTAAGCCACAGTCGCTGGATAATACGTTGGGCGAATATCTTGCAAAGAATCATAAAAAACAATTTAGAATTGCAGAAACAGAAAAATATGCACATGTAACTTTTTTCTTTAATGGCGGTGTGGAAAAAGAGAATGAGGGCGAGGACCGTTATTTGATTCCATCTCCCAAAGTTGCAACCTATGATTTGCAGCCAGAAATGAGCGCAAAACTTGTTGCGGATAAGGCAGTGGAACTCGTTTTGTCACAAAAATATGATGTGATGATTTTAAATTTTGCAAATTGTGATATGGTGGGGCATACGGGAATTTTTGAGGCGGCAGTTGCTGCGGTGGCTACGGTGGACGAATGTGTCAAAAAAGTAGTGGATGCGATTCTTAAAATTGGTGGAAATGTACTGATTACAGCCGATCATGGAAATGCAGAAATTATGGAAGATTATACAACGGGCGGGCCGTTTACAGCACACAGCACCAATCCTGTTCCTTGTATCTTGGTGAGCGAGGCACACAAAAAGGATCAGCTGCGTGATGACGGAATTTTGGCAGATTTAGCACCTACAATGTTAGCACTTATGAACCTGCCACAGCCAATTGAGATGGAAGGGCATTCACTTCTCAAAAAATAATCAAAAAAATTTTTAAAATTATGTGGTTATGGGTAGAATAATCATATACAATAGATTATAATAAACAAAAGGACTAACTTTAAGGGGGTTTGCATTTATGATACAATTGATTTATGCAACAAAAGGAAGCGGAAAAACAAAAAGAATAATAGACCTTGCAAATGCAGAGCTTAACACAACAAAAGGCGAAGTGGTTTTTATTGATGACGACAAACGTTATATGTATGACGTTGCGCATCAGGTTCGCTTTGTTGATGTAACTGATTACAAGATTGCTTCGGCTGATGCACTTTATGGATTGCTGTGCGGCATGGTTGCACAGAACTTTGACATTGAGGCAATTTATATTGACGCATTTTTAAAGATCGTAAAAAAAGATGTGACAGAGCTTGAAGAGATGATGGCAAAGATTGATGCGCTGACAGAGGCAAATAGCGTGAAGGCTGTTATTATCATCAGCGCTGATCCAAAAGAAGCTCCAGAATTTCTAAAGAATTATATCATCTGATTTAGGTCGATGATATTTTTTTAAAAGTGGAGGCATATGCGCAAAGTGCGTATGTTTTTCTGATGCTTTTAGATCAGACGATAAAATACGATGCAAGAAATTGAGCAAACCATGTTTTTATGCGGTTGGCTAAGGCGGCGGGAATAGGCTCTCGTCGCCTTGCGTTTATTTTTTATGGCAGGAGAAAAAGAATGGATGTTTTGAGTACAAGAGGAAAAAACAATAAAATGCCCGCTACAAAAGCAGTGCTTGCAGGGATTGCAGATGATGGCGGACTATTTGTGCCTGAGTTTTTTCCGAAAATTGATTTAAACGAGATGGCGGCTTATGCGGCGCATGAATATGATATTTTGGCGGCACGTGTAATGGGAATGTTTTTTGACCTTCCCTATGAAACAATGACGGCAATTACACAACAGGCATATTCGACGTTTGATACAAGTGAAGTGGTGCCGCTTAAAAAAATAGGAGACAAAGAATATGTGATGGAGCTTTCGCATGGACCAACGCTTGCTTTTAAAGATATGGCGCTGCAAGTACTTCCAAGACTAATTAAAGCATCATTGAATATTCACAATCAACAGGAAGATGTGCTGATTTTAACTGCAACCTCTGGTGATACGGGCAAGGCTGCATTGGAAGGCTTTAAAGATGTGCCGCATACGGCAATCATTGTGTTTTATCCAATAGACGGTGTGGCGACGATGCAAAAGCTGCAAATGGTGACGCAGGAAGGCGACAATGTTGAGGTTTGTGGTGTAGAAGGTAATTTTGATGATGCACAGACAGGTGTCAAGGCGCTTTTTGCAGATGAAGAGCTTGCACGTGTGCTAAAAACAGCAGGTTATACGTTTTCTTCTGCAAATTCCATTAATATCGGGCGGCTAATACCGCAGGTTGCCTATTATATTTATGCTTATTCAAAGCTTGTTGCAAATGATGAAATAGAGCTTGGACAGGAAATTAACTTTGTGGTGCCAACGGGGAATTTTGGTAATATTCTTGCTGGATATTATGCAAAGTGTATGGGACTTCCCATTAAAAAACTTGTGTGTGCCTCCAATAAAAATAATGTGCTTACAGATTTTTTTAATGACGGCGGATATAATGCAAATCGTGAATTCTATAAAACGATGTCACCGTCTATGGATATTTTAATTTCCAGCAACTTAGAGAGATTGTTGTTTGAACTTTCAAACAGAGATGAAAAAACCGTTAAAATGCTAATGAACTCGCTTTCTTTGAGTGGTAAATATAAAATTTCTGACGATATGAAGAAAAATTTGAGTGACAATTTTTATGCAGATTACTGCGATGAAATAGAAACTGCTGCCACCATCAAGCGTATGTTTGACAATCATGGCTATTTGATTGATACGCATACGGCTGTTGCACAGTGTGTTTACGAAAAATATGCTGAAAAAACGGGCGATGATGCGGTTAGTGTTGTTGTTTCTACCGCAAATCCATATAAATTTCCGCAGGACGTATTGTGTGCAATATCGGACGAGTGTATAGATGATGCGTTTGGTGCGGCGGAGCTGTTAAGCGATATTACACAAACAGAAGTACCGATGCAGATTAGAGAGCTGAAAGAAAAACCAAGAATGCACAATGGCGTCTTTGAAATTGGCGATTTAAAAAAGGCGGTTATAGATTTTTTGGCAGAAGAAGGTAATTAAAAATGCAGGAAAAAAAGACGATATATAGTGGAATACAACCATCTGGAAATTTGACATTGGGCAATTATTTAGGTGCTGTAAAAAACTGGGTGGATTTGCAAGACGAATACAACTGCTATTATTGTGTAGCAGATTTACACGCAATTACGGTGCGGCAGAATCCAGCAGAATTGAGAAAACGCACGTTAGATGTGCTGTCTATATTGATTGCGGCAGGAATTGATCCGAAAAAAAATATCATATATATGCAGTCGCACGTATCAGCACATGCAGAGCTTGCGTGGATACTTGATTGTTTTACATATATGGGTGAGCTTTCACGCATGACGCAGTTTAAGGAAAAAAGTGCAAAAGTGGAAAATATCAATTCTGGATTATTTACTTACCCAGCATTGATGGCGGCAGATATTTTGCTTTATCAAACTGATTTGGTGCCTGTGGGTGTGGATCAAAAACAGCATCTGGAGCTAACACGTGATGTTGCATTGCGGTTTAATAATATTTATGGCGATGTTTTTACCATTCCTGAGCCGTATATTCCAAAAACGGGTGCAAAAATCATGAGCCTTCAGGAACCAGAAAAGAAAATGTCTAAGTCTGACGATAATGAAAATGCTTATATTGCGCTTTTGGATTCGCCTGAAGTCATCACTAGAAAGATTAAAAAAGCGG
>JAVXBD010000029.1:0-8018 GCA_036660175.1 Christensenellaceae bacterium
TGATGATACCGCTTATCAAGACAATTGTTAATGGAATTATAAATGGGCAGATGATGATTGATGCCCAGTATTTTGCTTCCGCAATGGTTGTGCCAATGCTAATAATTGGGATTGCCGCAGCATTCTTACAAGTATTTGTGATGCCGTATCGGTTTGAAGTATATAAAAATGCAAAGTTGGCATACGAACAAAACAAGAGCCAAAAATTGACGAATCATGAACCGATTGTGCAGGACGATTTGCCAGCGCAGGATGAAAAGCAAAGTACAATAGCAGATGATAAAGCGGAACAATAATTTCTGTTATACTTAAAAACAGGATAGTAAAATGAAGAGATAAGCCTTAGGGTTTGTCTCTTTTTTTTGTGAATCAACAGAATGCAGAAGTAATGTGTGTGCGTTCTTACAAGGAATATGCTGCTTTTGACGATGAGGTCTGTTCTAAAAAAAGTTAAAAGTTTTACTTGTTTTTTACATTCGGTGATGTTTGATTTTACATAGGGCGGTTATAATCCTTATATACCAAAGAAAGTATGAGCGAAATGCTCATCAAATAAATTTAACCAACGATAAGGAGTACACAAAATGAAAAAAATTCTGACAATCACAGCAATCGTATTATGTATGGCATTTGCTTTTGCGGCATGTGCTGCACCAAGCACAACAGCACCAGCAGCAACGCAAGCACCCTCGGCTGATGCGGCGGCATCGCAAGCACCTCTGGCTGATGCGGCAGCATTAAGCGGTAAAGTTCAACTGTCTGGTTCAACCTCTATGGAAACAATTGCAAATGCACTGGCAGAGGCATTTATGGCGAAAAATAGTGGCGTTGCAGTAGATGTGCAATTGGGCGGATCGTCCGTTGGGGTAAAAGACGTACAAGAAGGAAAATCGGACATCGGAAATATTTCAAGAGAATTAAAACCAGAAGAAACAAACATAGTGGCACATCCAATGGCAATTGATGGCATTGCGGTTGTCGTGAATCAAGCAAATAAAGTATCGGAGATTTCCAAAGAAGATTTGACCAAGATTTATCTGGGGGAAATTAAGAATTGGAAAGATGTTGGCGGCGAGGATATGCCGATTGTTGTTATCGGTCGGGAGGCATCCTCTGGCACACGAGGTGCATTTGAAGAGCTGTTAGGAATTGCGGATAAGGCGGCATACGCACAAGAGCTTAATGAAACAGGCGCAGTCAAAACATCTGTAGCAAACACACCTGCTGCCATTGGATATGTATCGCTTGAGGCACTAGACGAAACGGTGACAGCACTAAGCGTGGATGGCGCAGGCGCAACAGAAGAAGCCATCAAAGACGGGAGCTATCCGTTATCAAGACCATTTATCATGGCGACAGCACAGGGAGAATTACGTCCAGAAGTGGCAGCTTTTTTAGAATTTGTACTGGGCAGCGAAGGACAAGCGATTGTCGCAGACAATAAATTAATATCAATTTCATAAGAGTTTCCTCTATTTAATAAAAAACAGTCAAGAAATCTTGCAAAATAACGCAAGGTTTTTTGGCAGTGAAAAAGGTTAAAAAGATGTTTTTCTAAGAAATAAAGCGATAATAGCCTGCAAGTTTGCATGAATAGACAGAAATAAAACAAGTAGATTGGGGGAACCAAAAACTTTGAGTACAGCAAATTTAACGATTATGGGAAGCAACAAAAGCAAAGCGGCAGTTGAGCAATTAATGAAAGCTGTTTTTATTGTATGCGGCGTTTTTGCTGTGGTGGCGGTGCTTGTCATCACTGTTTATATGATTTATTCGGGTGCGCCTGCAATGTTTCAAATTGGCTTTGCAGATTTTTTATTTGGAACACAGTGGGCGCCAACTGCTGCAGATCCAAAGTTCGGCATATTGCCCATGATTTTGGCATCACTGGTTGGAACGGGGATTACGGTTGCGGTAGGTGTGCCGATTGCGGTTTTGTCAGCGGTGTTTGTGTCAGAAGTAGCACACAAAAAAGTGGCAGGAGTTGTAAAACCCGCTATTGAGCTTTTGGCGGGCATACCATCGGTGGTATATGGACTTTTGGGCATGATACTATTAGTGCCGCAAGTTTCAAAACTTGAAACCCTCCTCTATCAAAACGATCCGACACATACTTTTACGGGCGGTGCAAATCTGCTGTCGGGAATTATTGTTTTGACGATTATGATATTGCCGACCGTTGTAAACATCAGTATTACAGCCTTAAAGGCAGTGCCGCCAGATTATAAAGAGGCATCACTTGCAATGGGTGCAACCAAAATGCAGACAATTTTTAAGGTCATGATACCAGCGGCAAAATCAGGTATTACCACAGCGATTGTTTTGGGGATTGGACGTGCGCTTGGCGAGGCAATGGCGATTATTCTTGTATCGGGCAATGTGGTCAATATGCCTGCACTGTTTAACAGTGTTCGGTTTTTGACAACGGGAATTGTTTCAGAAATGAGTTATGCGTCGGGATTGCATAGGGAGGCACTGTTTAGCATTGGGCTGGTTTTGTTCATTTTTATTATGGTGATTAATATTTTATTGAATACCATGTTAAAAAAGGAGGCTGCTGCAAATGAAAAATAAAGCAGACAGACTTTCAAATGATGTGAGTATCATGCAAAAGAAACGCAGGCCAAAGGATGCAACGCTTTGCGGACTGATTTATGCCTGTGCAGTTTTTACAGTGGTGATCCTGTTTTGTATGATTGGCTATATTCTGATACGTGGGCTTCCTCAAGTAAATTGGGAGTTTTTATCGACTGCGCCAAGTGCGCTTAATAAAACGGTTGGCATCTTGCCTAGCATCTTAAACACGCTTTATATGATTGGTATTACACTTCTGATTGTAACACCCATTGGTGTGGGTGCGGCGATTTATTTAAACGAATATGCAAAAAGAGGGAAAGTTGTACGTGCCATAGAATTTACAACAGAGACGCTGGCGGGCATTCCGTCGGTCTTATATGGATTGTTTGGAGCGGCATTTTTCGGGGTGACGTTAAAGCTTGGCTATTCTATTCTTGCGGGTGCGCTGACGCTTGTGATTATGATACTGCCAATTATTGTACGTACCACGCAAGAGGCATTAAAAACAGTGCCTGAACAGTATAGAGAGGGTGCGTTAGGTGTAGGGACAACCAAATGGTATATGATTCGTACGATTATTTTACCAGGGGCAATACCAGGTATCATTACGGCGATTATCCTTTCAATCGGAAGAATTGTGGGTGAATCGGCGGCACTTATTTTCACATCGGGTATTGGAACGAGTATGCCGAGCAGCTTTTTTGGACATACCATGCAATCGGGTGCGACGCTTACGGTACAGCTATACACTTATGCGGCAAAAGGACAAAATGATGCGGCATTTGGTATTGCGGCGGTACTGGTAGTGATTGTACTGATTATCAATATCTCAACAAATTATCTAAGCAAACGCAGAGAGAGCAGCAAACTGAAATAAGCGAGGTAGAGGACTTGGAAGAAAAAAAGAGAAAAATCAAGATTTCAACAAAGGATTTGAATTTGTATTATGGTGAAAATCATGCGCTTAAGGACATTCATCTCGATATTGTGGAAGGGAAAATCACGGCGCTCATCGGTCCGTCAGGCTGTGGAAAATCGACCTATCTAAAGACGCTGAACCGCATGAATGATTTGATTCCTAATGTGAAGATAAGCGGTGAAGTGCTACTGGATGGCGAAAATATATATGATTCCAAAGTAGATGTGACGATTTTGCGTAAAAAAGTGGGCATGGTTTTTCAAAAGCCAAATCCATTTCCTATGAGTATTTATGATAATATTGCATATGGCCCACGTGTGCATGGTATCAAAAGCAAGTCGGAACTTGATAAAATTGTGGAAGAAAGCCTTAAGGGTGCGGCACTTTTTGAGGAAGTAAAGGACAGGCTTAAAAAGAGTGCGCTTGGATTATCAGGCGGTCAGCAGCAGCGGCTTTGCATTGCACGTGCGATTGCAGTTTCGCCAGAGGTGATACTGATGGACGAGCCAACCTCTGCACTGGATCCAATCTCCACTACAAAAATTGAAGATTTGATGAGTGAGCTAAAAAAGAAATATACGGTAGTAATCGTTACGCACAATATGCAGCAAGCCGTCAGGATTTCAGATAAAACGGCATTTTTTCTGCTTGGTGACATGGTGGAATATGATGCTACAGAAAATATTTTTAGTATGCCGAGCGATAAACGAACTGAGGATTATATAACGGGTCGATTTGGTTGATGCCTAAACATGCTGGATGCGGCAAACTTTGAATTTTTCGAGCCAGCCACAACTCTTGACGTACAAATAGTACGTTTGCGATCTGCGTCCGTCCGATAAAATCCAAATTTTATCCACCCCAGTGTGTTTAGGAGGTGCTGGATGCGGCAAACTTTGAATTTTTCGAGCCAGCCACAACTCTTGACGTACAAATAGTACGTTTGCGACCTGCGTCCGTCCGATAAAATCCAAATTTTATTAGACAAAAGCACCTCGAAAAAGTGGCGTGTGGAACGGATTTATCGCCTTGTAGCTTACAAAACAGCAAAAGACAGGGAAATTGTTCTTTTGTAGTTTTGAAAATCAAAAATAAAGAAAAGAGGCAGCATGATGAGAAATAAATTTGATACCGAATTAGAAAATCTGAATCTTGACCTTATCAGAATGGGGGCAATGGCTGAAAACACCATTGCAAAAGTGATTTTGGTGATTCAAGAAAATGATACAGAATTAGCAAAAAGCATTATTGAAGACGATGATGTTGTGGATAATATGACACGTCAAATTGAAAGTAAATCCATGAAACTGATTATGAAACAGCAGCCAGTTGCAAAAGATTTGCGCATGATTTCAACGGCGCTGAAAATGATTACGGACATTGAGCGGATTTGTGATTTGGCGGCAGATATATCTGAAATTATGTTATCTGTCTGTGAAAATCCGTTGATTAACAAGCCACAGCACATTCCAAAGATGGGAAAGACAACTTCTGCAATGGTACATCATGCGGTGGATTCATTTGTGCATCTTGATATGGAACTGGCGCAAAAAGTGATTGATACAGACAACGAAGTGGATAGGCTGTATGATGTCGTCAAAAAGGAACTGTTAGAGATTGCCATTGCCGATAGAGATAAAATTGACCAGATTGTTGATTATCTGATGATTGCAAAATATTTGGAAAGAATCGGCGATCATGCCGAAAACATTGCGGAATGGGCGATGTTTTGTGTGACTGGTATCCATAAAGATAAGCGGATTTTGTAGGGTTGCGTCTTGACGCAACTGCAAATTTTGTGTTTTAATAAGTGGAAAGGCGAGGTGATGTGCAGTGTCATGTATTTATGTGGTTGAGGACGATGAATCGGTACGGGAATTGATTTGCTGTACGTTAAAATCGGCAGGATTTGAGGTGTGCGCATTTCCGAGCGGCGAGGATTTTTTTGCTGCATATGCAGGCGATGCCGATGCTATTTTATTGGATATTATGCTGCCTGGCATGGACGGATTTGAAATATATAAAAAACTTCATCAAATAAAAGATTTTGAAATACCCGTTATTTTTCTGACGGCACGCAGTACAGAAGTGGACAAAGTATCAGGATTAAACCTTGGCGCAGATGATTATATTACCAAACCATTTGGCGTATTAGAGCTGATTGCACGTGTCAATGCGGTAATTAGGCGCTGCTCAAAAACAGAAAAAACAGCGCAGACTACACAGGGAGATCTTACGATAGATGCCGCTGCTCATATTCTTTATGTCAATGGACAAAAAACGGAATTGACCTATAAAGAATTTAAGATGGTACAATATTTTATGAGAAATGCAGGGTTGGTGCTGACACGTGAGATGCTGCTGAACGAAATATGGGGAATTGATGCAGAGATTGAAACACGAACTGTAGATATGCACATAAAAACACTTCGGAAAAAAATCGGCAGGTGCAAAGAGTATATCAAAACAGTGCGTGGTGTGGGGTATCGGTTTGAACCGTTTTTTGATGACGGAAATGCGAAAAAACCAAGCAGAGCGGAGAGTAAAGCGTGAAAAAGAGAATTGTAAGTTTGATTGTCTGTATGCTGATTGTGGCAATGACGGTGACCATTTTTGTTTCGGCAGGCAGCTTTAAAAATACCTACACAAGAGATGTGGTGGAGGTGCTGAAGGGCAATATCAATGCAATGGAGCTTGTGATTGACGAAAATACGGATTTTTCTGCAATGGCGATAGAATACGAAAAAGCGTTTGGGCAAAACAGCAGAATTACAGTGCTTGCACCAAACGGTGATGTTTTGGTGGATACAAGTGCTAAAAATGGTTTGGAAAACCATGCCGACAGACCAGAAATTTTGATGGCAAAAGATGGCGGGTTTGGACAAGCAGTACGATATTCAAAGTCCATGAAAACAGATGCGATTTATGTTGCAAAAGAATTGCCAAATGGTATGATATTGCGGACTTCTATGCCGCTGAATAATGCGCAAAGAGTCATCAATCAGGCAATGCCTGTGGTTATTATTACATTTATACTCTTGCTGGTGCTGGCAATACTGTTTTCAAACAAGCTGGTTAAAAATGTGCTTCAGCCATTAAGACAATTTTATAAATCTATTCAGAGTTATATTGATGGAAAGCAGGAAACAATTGCCATTGAAAGCAAATATCGTGAAATTGATGATATGGCAAACGCTTTTTCGAGCATTACGCAGCGGTTAAACCGATATATCGAGCGTGTCAAACAGGAAAATAAAAAAACAGCAGTGATTATTGACAGTATCAATGAAGGGCTATTGATTATTGACCAAAACTCTGAGGTTTTACTGATTAATACTGCTGCAAAAAATATTTTTGGTGCAGCGGATAATCATGCAAATATTCTGCATTATATTCGTCGCCAAGAGGTGCTGAGTAAGATTGAGAGTGCGTTAAAAAAGAAAAAAAACAAGAGCTTTGACATCAAAGATGAAATCAGCGGAAAAACTTATCGGTATTATACGAGCATCATCACAGAAGGCGCTTTTCTAAATCGCAAATCTGATTATGGCATGCTGGTTTTAATCAGTGATGTTACGGAACTTGAGCAGGCAGAGCAAATCAGAAAAGATTTTGCGGCAAATGTATCGCATGAGTTAAAGACACCGCTGACGTCTATCAACGGGTTTGCGCAGCTTGTTGCAAACGATATGGTTCAGGATAAAAAAGACGTGATTGCCTATGCAAAACGCATTTCGGAAGAATCGGATAGGTTGATGGGGCTGATTAACGATACGTTAAAGCTTTCAGAATTAGAGCAAATCAGCATTGATGAAGCTGTGGAAGAAGTGGATATTAAATCAGCTGCACAAGAGGTGCTACATTTATTAGAAGATAAAATAAAAGCACACGGACTTTCGGCAAGCATCACTGGTGCGGCAACTGTGAAAGCAAATAAAAATAGAATCAAAGAGCTTCTGCTGAATTTATGTGATAACGCAATCAAATATAATGTACGGGGAGGAATGGTAGAGGTACAGCTTTCGCAGGACGAGGGATATGCAGTAATCAAAGTAAAAGACAGTGGAATTGGCATTCCAAAGGACGAACAGAATCGCATTTTTGAACGCTTTTATCGGGCGAAGAATGCGGGCGGCGCAACGACGAGCGGCACAGGGTTAGGGCTTGCAATTGTCAAGCACATTGCAACACTATATGATGGAGAAATTTCTCTTGCAAGTGTGCAGGAAAAGGGAAGCGAGTTCACAGTAAAACTGAAAAAACAGTAAAAAAATGCCGCACAAATCAAAAAGAACGTTAGCGTGAAAAAATCCTCCGTTTGATAAAATAAAAATGGTTCGGTAACCAATTAAAAATCAAACGGAGGATTTTAATATAGATACAAATAGTTTAGCGTACAAAATGGAATTGTAAATATCACATCGTCCAAAATATAGAAATATAGAAGGAAATGATATATGGGCAACCAAAACAACCAAGCAACGGATAAGCATATCAGATTCGAACGATACGGTTTTCAAAC
>JAVXBD010000029.1:8028-16613 GCA_036660175.1 Christensenellaceae bacterium
GCCTTGCCCTTCAAAAAGACTTTGTATCAGGCACATTGGTTTGAGTCTGGTATGCTTAACCTGTATTTCATTTAAAAAACAGATGGACTCGTTTGCAGGCGACAAGAAGCAGTATCGTAAGTAATAGACCACGATATATCTTGAAGCGCCGCTGGTAATAAAACCTTTCAGGCATATCAGAAATAATTATTGGCTAAAGCAGCATTTTTTTAATTTGAAAGATAAACAAATTAGACATCAAGGTATTTTGATTTGGTACAGCAGAATTTTTGAGAATAAGGGAATGGGTAAAAAAGTCATATAAAAACTGCTGTTGTAAGAATCAGAGAATCGCAGAATAAACGGCATTATAAATTAACATCAAGGCGAGTATAAAACCGAATGCGCCTAAAATTGCATACCAAAACGATTTGGGTATTTTTCCTTTATCCGCCTTATCGGCTTCTTTTAAATCTTCAAGCTCTGCATGGCAATGCGGACAAAAATCGGCAGTGTCATCAAACTTTGTTTTGCATAATGGGCATACTTTCATTGGTCATTCCTCTTCTTCATTATTTTTTTTGCGTCGCTTCTTCTCTTTTTTATAATAAAATAATAATACCAAAAACAAGGCGCTTAGGCCTGAAATTGCGACAACACAATAAAGCACGCTGTTTGCCAAAAATAAAATACTTGCAACAAAACAGCCATAAGCAATGATGCTTAAAACGCTAAGTCCATGCCGAAACAGTTCAATCATCAACAGCATGACACCGAGGATAAAAGCAATAGAACCTATCAAGTTGTGCAATGCTACTTGTATGATTTCCATATTCTTATTATATCACGTATTACGACCAGTGTGCTAAAAAAATTGTTAACAAAATATGTATTATGTGGTAAGATTAATGTGTAAAGGTGTATACTATGAATAATATCGTTAATAAAACACTCGAAATCGCACATCGTGATAAGAAACCTGTGATTATTGTCTATATGGGCAAAAAAGAGATGACACAGCGCAGGGTTTATATCCGCAGTATTATCGATGAAAAAGTGACTGCGTATTGTACGCAAAAAAAAGGAGTGCGGATTTTTGACATACAGAGAATCCTCTCGGCAAAAATCGCTGATGACTGAAGATACAGGTGTGCGGGAGTGTGTAAAAGATATGGAAAATATACAGCTTGAGGAAGAACGTCGTGCGCTGCGTGAATTAGAAAACAAGATGCGTGAGTTTTGTGTGCAAAGAGATAAATTAAACAAGATGAGTGAAGAGCGTATTTCGCTTGGAAAGCCGCTTACAGATGAAGATATTTTAAAACAAAATGAAACGTGCAGTAAAATCAGCCTTGATATTATGAAATTGAAAGAGTTTATGGATGATACGGACGATGAATAGATAATGTAAAACGATGCGGCATGAAAGTGCAGATGGGTGAGATATTATATTTTGAATAAAGAGTTATACAATGCTGAATATATTTCTTCAATTATTGATTCGATGAGCGACATGGTGCGTGTCATTGACAGAGATGGTACGGTTGTGCTGACAAACAAAGCGTTTGATAAGCGCATGGGGAAAACCATTGGACAGCGCTGTTATTGTGCTTTTTCACAAGATGCAGAATGCGAGAGGTGCTTATCAAGAGAAGCGATGGAGGATGGCCGCAACAAATATCTGACACGTAAGCATAATGGGCGTGTGTATTCCGTAACGGTTTCCGCACTTAAAAACAATGCGGGACAAGCTGTTGCAAGCGTTGAAGTTTTTAGAGATATTAGCTTAGAATATAACATCAAACAAAATTTATTGATACAAAATGCAAAAATGCAAAAAGATTTGAATTTGGCACGCAAACTTCAAAAAGCGTTGGTAAAGAGCAGAATGCCAGGCATCAATGGGGTGTCGGTGACTGCTGGATTTTTTCCGTGTGAGGCAGTAGGCGGCGATATTTATGACTGTGCTTTATACGGTGACAAGTTAGTGATGTATGTTGCAGATGTTTGTGGACATGGTGTTATGCCAGCAATGCTTGCTGTTTTCTTTTCGAGGGTGGTACGTGCGGCTTGCTCAATGGGTAAGTTTTTGCCATCAGAGATACTGTCCTATTGTCAACAGGAATATCTGGACCTGCAGCTTGCAGATACAATGTATATTACTGCTTTTATTGCGGTGGTAGATACGAAAACAAAGCTTGTGACGTATTCCAATGCAGGACTTTCGGTTTCTCCGATTGTGTTCTTACAGGGTGAGAAGATACGTGAACTTTATATGCCGAGCAATCCGCTGAGCAACTGGTTTTTGGAAACGCAATTTCATGATGGCAGCTTCGAGCTGACCGATGGTATGCGGTTTTTGATTTATTCCGATGGGATTGATGATATTCACTGCAATGAATCGGTAAAGGAACGACTTTTTGAATTGTTTAGTACAGAAAATTTTGAGGCGAAAAAGTTTATTGCCCAAGTAAAATCTCAGCTACACGCTTCACACGAAGACGACCTGACAATGCTTTTATGTGAGAAAGAGAGGACAGTGTGACAGATTTTATTGAACCGCTTAGAAATAGCCTGATGGTTTTTGGCTGGCGTGATTTAATTGATATTATTATCGTTGCGGTTATTTTATACGCATTGATTAAGCTTGTGTCAAAGACACGTGCGGTTCGGGTGCTGATTGGGCTGGGTGTAATACTGGTTTTTGCACGTATTTTTGAAGTGCTTAAATTTGAAACGGTTACGTGGCTGCTAAGCTGGATATTAAATGCGGGTGCAGTGCTTATTGTGGTGCTGTTTCAGCCAGAAATACGCAGGGCTTTGGAAAAGCTTGGACGTGGGAAAATATTTAGCTTTGGCGGGGCGCAGGGTGAAATCAAAGACAGTGAGTTTATCATTGAAGAATTTTCACGTGCGATTTTATCGATGTCCAAACATAAGGTGGGCGCAATTATTGTTTTCGAGAGAAAAACAGGTTTAGAAGATGTTTTAGAGTCTGGTACGATGATTGAGGCACAGGTTTCTTCCGAGTTGATTGAGAATATTTTTTATCCGAATACACCGCTTCATGATGGAGCGATGATTGTGCGTGACGGAAAGATTATTGCTGCGGGATGCTTTTTGCCGCTTTCAGACAATAAGCAGATTTCTTCTGAACTTGGTACACGTCACCGAGCAGCATTGGGTGTTTCGGAGGTTTCTGATGCTTATGTGCTGGTGGTTTCAGAGGAAAAAGGAATTATTACATTTGCTTATGACGGTGTATTAAAACGATATATTGATGCGAAAACGTTAAAAGAGATTTTGCAGGAATTATATATGCCTATCAACAACAGCAAAAAAACGACGTCTAAGCCACCTAAGAAAGAAACTAAAAAAGTAGGTGATGGCAAATGAAAAAAGTATTGCTCGCCATCAAAAATTTTCTGAAAGAATTTTTTACAAAAAACTGGGGCATGAAAATTGCAGCGATTGTTTTTGCATTTTTGCTGTGGAGTTTTAATATTGCAGAGTCTAATCCGCCTCGGCAAAAAACATTCGATAATATTCCAGTGACCTTTGCGGCGGCAGAAGAGCTAAAACAAAAAGGGTTGGTTTCGAGCGTGCCGTTGTCTGAATTATTAAAAACAGCGTCTGTGACAGCGGAAGTGAACGCAGATGCACTGAAATATTTAAACGAAGATATGATTAGTGTGACAGTGGATACATCGCCGATTACAGATGTTGGAGATTTTGAGCTGAGCGTCAAGGCGATTACCACATTGGGTAAAATTATTAATGTGACACCCAAAACTGTGAAAGTAAATGTGGAAGAAATTGCGACACGTGATGTGCCTGTAGAGGTGCAGCTGACGGGTACGCAAAAGGATTGGTTATATTATGGAGAGCCAGTGCTTGAGGAAAGCTCTGTAAAAGTCAATGGTGCAAAGTCGAATGTTGAAAAAGTAGCAAAGGCTGTTTGCAAGATAGATATAAATAGCATTGAAGCACCCTCAAAAGAATCCCGTAAGGTTGTACTGCTGGACGAGCAAGGAAACGAGCTTCCCAATTATTTGTTTACGGGTGTGCCATCTGTGATTGCAGAGCTGCCTGTATATCCAAAAAAAGAAGTGCCGATTGATGTGGAAAATATCAAGGCGACAACATCTGGAATTGCAGAAGGATATGAAATTACCAATGTGACGCTTCCGATTTCATCGGTGATGATTGCAGGAAAGCTGGAAAACATAGAGGCAATTGAAGAGGTCACTTTAGAACCGATTATGCTTGAAAATGCAATGGGGGACGTTTCTATCAAAGTGAAGGTACACGTACCGCAGGGCGTTGTGGCAGTCAGCCCAACAGAGGTTGAAGTGGATTTATCCATCGCACAGCCCGAAGAAAAACGAACCTATGACGCAATGGATATTTCGGTTAAAAATTTGCGCAGCGGTCTAAAAGCGATGTTGACACCAGAATCTGTAAGCGTGGACGTATATGGGACAAAAGAGGCATTTGCAAAGATTACAGCGGCGAATGTAAAGCCGTTTGTAGATTTGGTTGGACTGTCAAAAGGCGTGCATAGCGTGCCAATTAAGTTTGAGAATTTACCAGATCTTAATGTGCGTATAGAGCCTGTGGTATCAAGTATTACGGTTACGATTAGCTAAAAAAATGACAATATTTATGAGGCAGATGTTATAGAAAAGACTATCGTGCATGATTCAAAACGAAATACGGATACAGTATTTTGTAAACCACTCAATAACAAGGGAAAAACGATGAAACGATTTAATATATTTGCAGGAAATTATGGAAGCGGCAAGACGGAAATATCGCTGAATACGGCACTTGAGCTACGAAAAGACAGACGGGTGACGTTGGTGGACATGGATACGGTGAATCCGTATTTTAGAAGTGCAGAAAGTGCAGAGATGCTCAAACAGCATGATATTGCACTGATTGCGCCTACTTTTGCAAATACAAATGTGGATGTGCCTGCTATTTCGGCGGCGGTATTTGGTGCGTTTGAAAGTGAAAATGCTATTTTTGATGCGGGCGGTGATCCTGTTGGTGCAGTGGCACTGGGAGGGCTGTTTGGATACTTTATGGCAGTGCGTGAGCAAGTGATGTTTTATTATGTTATCAATGCACGCAGACCGATGCAGCAGAATGCAGAGGAAATTACAGAGATGTTAAAACAGATTAGCGCACGTGTGCGATTAAAGGTTGATGGGCTTATTAACAACACAAATTTAGGTGCGCAAAGCAGTGTGCAGGATTTGATTGATGGTGCAAAAATTTGTGCGCAGGTTAGTGATATGACGGGGATTCCGTTGTTATATACGGCAGGAAAACCAGAAATTTTAAAAGAGTATAAGAAAACCGGATTTGATGGAGAGATGATTCCGCTGACGATTTACACATGGCCAGAGTGGCTGTAAAACGGAAGAAATGATGTTTTTTTGTATGTGAATATCAGGTGTGCATGCTTGACGATTTTCTAATAAAATGGTATTCTTATAAGATATATAAACAGATAAGATAGAAATATATCTTGTGAAATCTACAAATTCCGAACATGGTTCGGTTAAAATTTAGTTCGACGCTCAAAGAAGAGTGTGCAAGGAGATGAAACTATGACAAAATTGACAATTCATGAAGATACCTGCAAAGGCTGCGGGTTGTGCATTACTGTCTGCAAAAAGCAGTTATTGGCGATTGATAAATCCCATTTGAATGCAAAGGGCTATCACCCGATTGGTATTTCCGATCCAGATGCCTGCATCAGCTGCGCATCCTGCGCAAGAATCTGCCCAGATAATGCTTTAGAAGTGGACAGATAAACGCTAAAATTGTAAAAATTTATTTGGAAAAGGTGATTAAATTTTATGGATAAGGTTTTAATGAAAGGAAACGAGGCGATTGCGGAGGCTGCTATCAAAGCTGGCTGTACGCATTTTTTCGGTTATCCGATTACTCCTCAAAATCAAATACCTGAGTATATGTCAAAGCGTATGCCGCAGATTGGCGGTACGTTTATTCAGGCAGAAAGCGAAGTTTCAGCAATCAACATGGTTTATGGTGCTGCTGGGGCAGGCGCAAGGGCAATGACATCGTCGTCAAGCCCAGGAATCAGTCTAAAGCAAGAGGGTATTAGCTATATTGCCTGTGCAGAACTTCCATGTTTGATTGTCAATATTATGCGCTCTGGCCCTGGCTTGGGTGGGATTTTAGCATCACAAGGTGATTATTTCCAAGCGACTAAAGGCGGCGGACACGGGGACTATCATATGGTGGTTTTGGCACCTGCAAGTGTGCAGGAAGCAGCTGATTTGGTGATGGAAGGTTTTGATATTGCTGACCAATACCGCATTCCTGTTATGGTGATTGGCGATGGTATGATTGGACAAATGATGGAGCCTGTACAATTTAAAGAAATTAAAAAACGTGAGCTGCCTAAAAAAGATTGGGCGGCTGTTGGCTGGAAAGATAAGAAAAGACCTCGTGCAATCATCAATTCGCTACACATAGAGGCGGAGGAAATGAGTGCGGTAAATGATATTTTACAGGAAAAATATGCGCAGATCACCAAAAACGAAACACGTGTACAGGAGTTTATGGTGGACGATGCAGATTATGTGATTGCGGCATTTGGCACAACGGCAAGAATTGCAAAAAATGCAGCTTTAAAAGCACGTGAAGCTGGTATCAAAGTGGGTGTGATTCGTCCGATTACTTTGTGGCCGTTCCCATCAAAAGCGTTTTATGATGCGGCTGACCACCTAAAAGGGATTTTGACGGTAGAAATGAATGTTGGGCAAATGATTGAAGATGTCAGACTTGCGGTAGACGGCAAGGTTCCCGTTGCATTTTATGGTACAACGGGCGGATTTGTTCCGTCACCTGATGCAATGATTGATGCGATTATCAACATGAAGGAGGGCAAATAATTATGACAAAAGTTTTTGAGAAAACGAAGATGCTGACAGATGTTCCACTGCATTATTGCCCTGGTTGTACGCATGGGATTATCCATAGGCTTGTGGCTGAATGTATTGAAGAGCTGGGCATGGAGGACATTGCAGTAGGTATTGCACCTGTTGGCTGTGCGGTATTTGCTTACAACTATTTTAATTGTGATATGATGGAAGCAGCACACGGAAGAGCGCCGGCGGTGGCAACGGGCGTGAAGCGTGTGCATCCAGAAGATTTGGTATTTACCTATCAAGGCGATGGCGATCTTGCATCAATCGGGACTGCGGAGATTGTTCATGCGGCGGCAAGAGGCGAAAAAATCACTACGATTTTTGTAAACAATGCGATTTATGGTATGACAGGTGGCCAGATGGCGCCTACCACATTGGTGGGGCAGGTTACTACGACTTCTCCATATGGAAGAGATGCACAAACGCAGGGAATGCCTATTAAAGTTGCGGAAATGCTTGCGACACTTGATGGTGCTTATTATATCGAGCGTACATCGGTACATGACGTGGCAAATATTATCAAAACTAAAAAAGCAATTAAGAAAGCATTTGAATATCAGATGGCAGGAAAAGGATTTACGATGGTGGAAGTGCTTTCCACTTGTCCAACAAACTGGGGACTAAATCCGCAGGAAGCACTGAATTGGCTGCAAGAAAACATGATTCCACAGTATCCTTTGGGTATTACAAAGGAGGGCAAATAATAATGACTGAGCAAATTATATTAGCGGGTTTTGGCGGACAAGGTGTATTGCTTGCGGGGCAGATTATTGCTTATGCGGGCATGAACGAAGGCAAAAATGTTTCGTGGCTTCCATCTTATGGTCCTGAGATGCGTGGCGGCACGGCAAATTGTAACGTGGTTGTATCTGATGGAGAGGTTGGCTCGCCTGTTGTAGTGGAAGCGGATTGTCTGCTTGTTATGAACAGACCATCGCTTGAAAAATACGAAAAGGATTTAAAATCAGGCGGCTTATTACTGATAAACTCTGATTTGATTGAAGTTGAACCAAAAAGAACGGACATCAAAATCATCAAAGTTCCTGCCAATACTTTGGCAGAGCAGGCTGGTAGCATCAAAGCAGCGAACATGGTAATGCTTGGCGCATACAATGCCTGTGCAAAGGTTGTTAAGAATAAGACGATTATCGAATGTCTGGCAAAAATTATGGGTGCAAAAAAAGCAAAATTAATCCCAATGAACGAAACAGCATTACAGCTTGGCGCAGACGCAGCAAAATAAATGGTTTTTAGGCTAAAGAGAGATGAACTTTTGTGGTTCGTCTCTTTTTTTGACAGAATATATGTAGTTTTATGATAAGAATGGTTGCTTTTATGAGATAATCCTAAAATACAATCAGCGGCAACACCATAGAACTTGAAAAGTGCAATCAAATGCGGAATAGGAAGCTCGTTTTGCCTGTTTTCATATCTGGAATAAGTCTGCCGAGTAAATTTTAAGATTTGCGTAAGTCTAAACTGCGATAAATTATTGCCTTCACGCAATTCTCTAAGAATTTTATAATATACAGCAGGTATTGTGTATTGATAAAAAATATTATTAGTGTTTTGCAGAGGAATCAATATGAAAAATATGAATCAACGATGTCGAAAAATGAGTAAAGCACGCAGAATGCT
>JAVXBD010000030.1:0-16465 GCA_036660175.1 Christensenellaceae bacterium
CCCATCAACGCCCCAAAGATGGGGCCAGTTCCTGCAATGTTGAGTAGCTGTACGAGAAAGACCTTCCATGTTGGCATCTGCACATAGTCCACGCCGTCCGCCATCGTCACAGCGGGTGTGGGACGTGCATCTGGATGAAATACACGCTCCACGATCTTCCCATAGGTGAAGTACCCGATGACCAACAGGGCCAGGGCAATCAAAAATGTTATCATGTAGCAGCACATCCTTTCTTTTCTTGATTATTGTATTTACAAAAAGTTTTTATGGGTAAAAACCCTTTATACAAAAGAAAAAACCGCCGTTAAGCGGTTGTTTTTTATGGTGCGGTAGATGGGACTTGAACCCATACGTCATAGACACACGCCCCTCAAACGTGCCTGTCTGCCGATTCCAGCACTACCGCATAAACAAAAGGGACGCTTCATATTATAATATAGTACACGCTTCAAGTCAATATAAATTACACCGCTTTACCGCTCATCTTCTACCCTTGAAACCCTGCGCAAACGTCCTTTGATGTTTTTTGTTTGCAGCACTTTTAACACCATCTCCCCTTTTCCATTTAGAATTTCTACAAAGGTGGAGATGTCCTGCACACTGATAATGCCAATATCATCGGCGCTCATTCCTTCGATATTGCACAGTGTACCCACAATATCCATGGGACGCATTTTTGTTTTTTTGCCCGCATTGATGTGGATTTTTAAAATATTTTTATCAAGATTTGCACCTTTTTCTTCTTTGAGCTGTGGCTGCTGCTTCATCTTATCCCAAAACTTTTGACGCATTTGTGCAACCAGTTCTTTTTCGGGCGGTGTAATAACCTCAATCTCTTTGCCGATAAACTCTTCGATTTCTGCAATTTTATGGGCTTGGCGCTCGGTTGCAAAGGTGATTGCTGCACCACTTTTCTTTGCCCTGCCTGTTCTGCCGATTCGGTGAACATAACTCTCTTTTGTATTTGGCACGTCATAGTTTACAATCAGCGATACGTCCTCAATATCAATCCCACGTGCCGCAACATCGGTCGCCACCAGATAGCGAAAGCACCCTCTTTTAAATTTAGTCATAACTTCAATTCTATCTGACTGCTCCATTCCGCCATGTATTTTTTTGATGGTATACTGGTTGAGTTCTCTAAAAATCTTATCCACTTTTTCCTGTGTATTACAAAATATCACACAGCTATCTGGGCTTTGCATAATCGACAAGTCCTTTAAAAGCTCTAACTTGTCCTCCTCTGGTGCATAGCACACCTGCTGGCTGATGTGTGCCTCTTCTTCTCCTGCAATCTCCACCAACTGCGGCTCGTGCATATACTTGCCTGCAAGGCGCTTCATCTCATCGTCCATCGTTGCCGAAAACAGCATCGTTGTACGATTTTTCGGTAGCTTTTCAATCAGCTCGCTCATTTGGTCAATAAATCCCATGTTTAGCAGTTCGTCTGCCTCATCAATCACCAAAAACCGAATACCCGAAACGTCCAGCGTTTCCTGTGTTAAATGATCCAGCACTCTTCCTGGTGTTCCCACCACGATATGCGTTTTTTGGGTTAGTTTTTTACGCTGTGGTTCAAAAGGCGATTTTCCAAAGAGCGTTACCACCTTCATGCGTTTTAGACGTCCAATATTAAAAATATCTTCTTTCACTTGCAGGGCAAGCTCTCTTGTTGGCACAATCACCAGTGCCTGCGGCAAATTATCGTCCCAATTCACCATCTCGCATATCGGAATACCAAAAGCGGCCGTTTTTCCACTTCCTGTTTTTGATTTTACCATCATATCTTTTCGCTGCAAAGCAAGCGGAATTACCTCTTGCTGTACGTCTGTCGGTTCTTTTAGGCTGAGCAATTCAATTGCACGGTTAAGCTCTTCGCTTAGGTGATATTCTAAAAAATTTTTCATTTATTCTCCATTTATATTTTGTTTGATAGTCTATTATACCACACAACCATAAAAAAAAGTACGCTTTCTCACGCACTTTCTTACTGTTTTATATGGGTGTTTACGTCCCGATACCGTCCAGGCGATACGCCCTCTAATTTCTTAAAAACCTTTGTAAAATAGCTCTGCTCTTCAAATCCCACAACATATGCCAAATCTACCAGTGAAATATCCGTTGTTTTTAGCAGCTTTTTTGCGCTTTCAATGCGCTCATGATTGATGTAGGAGCTGATGCTCTTTTGCGTTTCTTCTTTAAATATTTTGCTTAAATATGACACCGAAAACCCTGCCAAATCCGCAAGCTCGTTCAGCGAAATTTTCTTCATATAGTTTTCGGCAATATAGTTTTTAACTTTTTGAACAAGTGCGGTATGCCGCAGGTTGCTTGCTGGCAGCACCGAAAACATGATGTTGTTCAGCACTTTTGCAAGCCACATATCAAGCTCTCTGATGTTTCCCAATTTTTGAATTTCGGCGATATAATCCCCCGACAACGCAAAGGCATTATCCATACCAGCCCCAGACGAAACAGCCTCCCGAACCAGCCCCACAACAAGCTCTGTTACACGAGCCTTGATGATTTTTAAATCCCCAAAAGAATTAAAATAAATACCGCCCAAAATTTCATTCAACAGTTTTTGCGATTTTTCTCTGTTTTTCAGCTTGATATTATTCATCAGCCGATTTTCCAGTTCCAGCTGAATGGTCATCGCATCTTCCAAATCTTTGTGCTTATAAATCAGCTCATAAATCCGCTTGCTTGCATCGTCTGACTCTTCCAAAACCAAATTTCCGCTGCGGATATTTGCGGCTGTGTTTTTTGCAACAATGTTAATCATATCAGCAATATAGGTAACACGATGGCATGGGATATAGGTAATTCTTTTGGCAATATTCAAAATCTTTGGTGTGGACTTGTTATGAAACATATTGGGTAAATCCTCACCCGTAAACTCATTAAAATCAACCATAAAAAAAGGGCCAGCAATGATTGCATACCGCAATTCTGCATCAATTGGAATGCCGCTTGACACAAAGCACAGCCCCAACGGACACAAATATTCGTACTTTCCGCCCCATTTCTCTGACTGAAAGGCACTGTCTGCATGAAGCTTGGCGCATTGCTTGTCGACACCATATTTGGCTTGTAGTTTAGCACATTCTTCGCATAACTCAGTAGGCGGAATCTGCATATTTTTTACATCTTCCACAAAACAATTGACGTCGAGTGCATTTTTTATTAAATTGCAGCTTTTTTGCATTGCCAAATCAATTTTTTTCAATTTGCTCACCTTATGCCTATTATAGCATACTTGCAAAATTTTCAATTATAAAATTCGATATTAAATTGTATTTTTCTATAATTGCTCTGTTTCTCTATATTCTTGTGCTTCTTTTGCATAATAAGCAACCAGCTCTTTTTGATAGTCTAAGTCCTTTTGCTCAAGCGGTCTGACCACTTTTGCAGGAGAACCCATAATCATGCTTCCATCTGGAAATTCTTTGTTTGGCGGCACAAGGCTTCCTGCCGCAACCAGTGAGTTCTTCCCGATTTTTGCACCGTCAAGAACGATTGCGCCAATTCCGACAATCGAATTTTCGCCGATTTCGCACGAATGCAGATTTGCGCCATGTGCAATCACCACATGATCGCCCACCACAAGCGGCATATCCGCATTGGTATGCAGGACGCTGTTATCCTGTACATTTGAATTTTCACCAATGATGATTTGGCTCATATCGCCACGCAATACAGCACACGGCCAAACGCTTGCGTGTTCTTTTAGCACAACATCTCCGATAACAACAGCACTGATGTGTACAAATGCCGTTTGTGCAATCTGCGGGTTTCTTCCTTTTACTTTTGTAATCATGATTCTTACCTCTTTTTTATTGTTTTGTCGTTTTATGCGGCTATTCCTGCTTTTTAATCCTCAAATACCTCGCCAAATGTTTTGAGAGCAATTGCAGTTTCTATTCTCTTTTTTTCAGTTTCACAGCCGATTTTATATGGACTTTTGATGTCGCCCGTCGACAGATAGGCATTTGCAGCACAGCCGCCAGAGCAATAATACTTTGCCCAACATTCACTGCATCCTTTTTTTGTAAAAATATGCGTATCCACAAACATTTTTTTGATGGTTTCATCAATATCGTCACACGTAACATCTCCCATACAAAAGCCTTCCATGCCTGCAAATTGATGGCACGGATACAGCTTTCCATCAGAGCATACCGCCAAGTATTCACTGCCTGCACCACAGCCACGCAAGCGTTTATTTAGGCATGGCCCAGAATTTAGGTCGATCATAAAATGAAAGAACTGAAAAGGATTACCTGCTTTTTCACGTTTCATATATTCTCGTGCAAGCATTTCATATTCGTGCTTGATTTGCGGCAGATGTTCCTCTTTTATCGCATAATCCTCGCCCGTCACCACAGGCTCTACGGAAATCTGGTCAAATCCTGCATCTGCAATGGCACACACATCGTTTGCAAAATCGAGATTTTTTGCAGTATACGTGCCACGCACATAATACTCTTTATCGCCACGCCCATCAATGATTTTATGTGCATTCGCAACAACTCTGTCATAGCTTCCCTGCCCTGCTGCGTTTTTACGCATTTCATCATGCACTTCTTTTCTGCCGTCAATGCTGATGACCACGTTTTTCATTTCTTTGTTGATAAAATCCGCCATCTCGTCTGTAACGTGATAGGCATTGGTGGTAAGTGTAAACCGAATATTTTTATGGTGCAGTTTTTCTTGCTGTCTGCCATATTCTACTGTTTTTTTGACCACTTCAAAATTCATCAGCGGCTCACCGCCAAAAAAGTCTACTTCCAGATTGGTACGGTTTGCCGAGCTTTTTATCAAAAAATCAATTGCCGCTTTTGCGGTTTGCTCGCTCATGAGCGCTCTTTTCCCATGATATTCTCCAGTATGTGCAAAGCAATAGGAGCAGCGCAAATTGCAGTCCTGCGCCACAAGCAGACACAGTGCTTTTATGACGGGTTGATTAAACGTTACATTGTTTTCGTTTATTTCACATTTTGAGTACAGCAACCCCGCACTTTGCAGTGCAGAAATCTCGCCTAACACTTCTGTCACATCCTCGCCCAAATCGTTTAAAATCTGGTCGTCTGTTTTTCCTGCATTTTTAAAAGTCAACACCCGCATCGCCGTGCGGTCTATTGCATGAACCGAGCCTGATTCCACATCAAGTGCGGCATATCTCCCACAAAATTCTATTAAATGTACCATGATACCTCTATTCTGTTATTGCTCAATAATCCAAAAAAAGTGGCAGCAATATAAAACTGCCGCCACCCGATTTGTTTTCATTATGTTACGCTTTTTTCTCGCATTTTTGGTTTGCAAGTGTGCAAGACGTTTTACAAGCCGACTGACAAGATGTCTGGCATTCGCCGCATCCGCCCGTCAAAAGCGTTGCCTTTAGATTTTGTTTTGTAACTGTTTTGATGTGCTTCATATAAAAAACCTCCATTTACCTACTCTGATTATTTTAACATAATAAGATAAAAAATTCAAGTTTATATGAACTATTTCGGATTCACCGCTGCACCATCATCAAAGCTTTCAACTGATGCAATTGCACCCTTTGAAATCACTAATTTTGTCTTTTCTGGTCCACATTCCATTGTTACAAGGTCCTCTTTTATTGAAACGATTGTCCCATAAAATCCACCGATTGTTTTGATTGCATCCCCAATTTTAAGTGCGCCAAGCATTTCTTTAAATTTCTTTTCTTTTCTTTTGTTTGGCACAATAATCAATACTACAAATATGACAATTAACAGTATTGGAAATAACCATGTAAGCGCCTGTCCGCCTGAAAAACCTTTCATGATACTTTCTGGCATTTGTTGCCACCACCTTTCTTTTAAGTAAAAATATACTACTACATATCATATAGATATTTACTGCATTAGTCAACAGTTTTTTACCACTTCAACCATTATATCGTAAAATTCGCCATGAATTCTGTACGAAATTCTCCAAATGTCCCATTCTTGATATGCTGTCTGATTTCTTCCATCAGCCGCACAGTAAAGCGGGTATTGTGTATCGACAGCAGGGTTGCGCCCAATATCTCGTTTGTTTTTACAAGATGTCTGATATAGGCACGTGTATGGTTTTTGCACGCATAACAATCACAGCCTTCCTCTATCGGCCGAAAGTCGTGTGCATATTCAGCGTTTCGAATGACGAGCTTTCCGTTTCTGACCAGTGCTGTGCCGTTTCTGGCAATACGTGTCTGCAAAACGCAATCGAACATATCAATCCCTCGCCAAACACCTTCCACCAGACAATCCGCCGTACCTACACCCATCAAATATCTTGGCTTATCCTGCGGCAAAATATCGTTTACCACGTCTATCATATCGTACATCATAGGCTTTGGCTCGCCCACCGAAAGTCCGCCGATTGCATTGCCTATAAAATCCATTTGTGCAACCGCCTGTGCACTTTGCGCACGCAAATCAGGATACATTCCTCCCTGCACAATTCCAAAAAGGGCTTGGTCATCTCGTGTTTGAGCCTCTTTGCAGCGCTGCGCCCACCGATGTGTACGGTGCATAGAATGTTCTGTATATTCCTTATCCGCTGGATAGGGCGTACATTCGTCCAGCACCATCATAATATCGCTGCCCAGTGCCTGCTGAATTTCCACCACTTTTTCGGGCGTAAAAAGATGCTTTGAGCCATCCAAATGCGAATGAAAAGTTGCACCTTCCTCTGTTAGCTTGCGTAAATCGCCAAGACTAAAAACCTGAAAGCCTCCGCTATCCGTCAAAATCGGCTTTTTCCAGTTCATAAACTTATGCAATCCGCCTGCCTCGGCAATCAGCTCATGCCCAGGGCGCATATATAAATGATACGTATTGGATAAAATAATCTGCGCACCCGTTTCAAGCGTCTGCTCGTTTGTCATTGCTTTGAGTGTTGCCTGCGTGCCAACAGGCATAAAAACAGGCGTCTTAATATTTCCGTGCGGTGTTTTAAGCAATCCTGCACGTGCTTTGTTTTCTGTATTTTCTATCGTGAAATCAAACTTCATACTTGGAAGATTCTCCTTTTGTTAGGGGATTTTGCCGTTTTTCTCTGTTCTTTTTTTTGGTTACAAAATCAGCATCGCATCGCCAAAGCTAAAAAAGCGGTACTGCATTGTTACAGCGGTATGATACAAGTCCAGCGTTTGCTCTTTGCCCGCAAAGGCACTGACCAACATAATAAGAGTAGATTTTGGTAGATGAAAATTCGTAATCAGTGCATCAACCGTCTTAAATTGATAGCCCGGAAAAATAAAAATATCCGTATCGGCATGCTGGGCTCTCACCATGCCCTGCGCATTTGCCGCACTTTCAAGCGTGCGCACACTGGTAGTACCCACCGCAACAACCCGTCTGCCCTCTTTTTTTGCAAGATTGATTGTATCTGCCGCCTCTTTTGAAATCTCATAATATTCGCTGTGCATGATGTGCTGCTCTACCGTTTCTTCTTTCATTGGGCGAAACGTTCCTAACCCCACATGCAGCAAAATTTTTACGATAATCACACCCTTTTGGTGCAGCTTTTCTAAAAGCTCTGGTGTAAAATGCAAACCTGCTGTAGGGGCTGCCGCACTTCCGTCCTGCTTTGCATATACCGTCTGATACCGTTCCTTTTTTTCTAACCGCTGTGTGATATACGGCGGCAAAGGCATATTTCCGTATTGCTCTAAGAGGTTTTCAAACAAACCCTCATAGATAAATTGCACCTCACATACGCCGTCCTCTTTTTTTTGCTGCAACTTTGCACAAAAATTCTCACCAAAATCAACGATTCCGCCAATTTTCAGTTTTTTCCCTGGCCGCATAATCACGTCCCACGTATCAATGGACAATCTTTTTAAAAGCAAAAATTCAAAGTCTATTTCTGTCCCTCTTTTTTTCCCATACAGTCGGGCAGGAATAACCTTTGTTTCGTTAATAACCAGTACATCTCCACTGTGCAAATAATCGCACACATCATAAAAATGCTTATGCTCTGTGGTGTTTGTTTTCCGATTGTACACAAGCAGCTGTGAATGGTCACGTGGTTCTATGGGTGTTTGCGCAATTAGCTCTTGCGGCAAATGATAATCAAATTCTGATGTTTTCATACTTCCTCGTCTATCTGAAATTTAATTTGTGTCTTGTTTGGTTCTTTTGGTAGCGGAATTTTTAGGTACGCATAGGCATTCTGCGTTGCAATTCTGCCACGTGGTGTGCGCTGAATAAACCCTAATTGTAGCAAAAACGGTTCAATCACATCTTCAATCGTTCCTGCTTCCTCCCCCGTAGTTGCCGATAAGGTATCAAGCCCCACAGGTCCGCCAGAGAATTTTGTGATGATGGCGTCCAGCACCAGCCTATCCGAATGATCAAGCCCTAACTCGTCCACCTCCAGCATCAGCAGCCCTTTATCCGCCGCATCTTTGGTAATCACACCCTCTGCACGCACATCTGCATAATCACGCACCCTGCGCAACAGGCGGTTTGCGATACGTGGTGTCCCACGAGAGCGCCTTGCAATTTCATCTGCACCTTGATCGTCAATTTCAATATTCAAAATATGTGCCGAACGCTGTACAATCGTTTTTAGCTGTGCTGCGTCGTACATTTGCAGACGGTTTATCACACCAAACCGATCCCTCAGCGGAGAAGTAAGCATACCTGCACGTGTGGTTGCACCCACCAGTGTAAAATGCGGCAAATCTATGCGCATACTTCGTGCCGATGGCCCTTTGCCAAGTATAATATCAAGCGCATAATCCTCCATTGCTGGATATAGCACTTCCTCCACACTCGAATTTAGCCTATGTATTTCATCAATAAACAAGACATCATTTTCGCTTAAATTGGTAAGTAGCGCCGCCAAATCCCCTGGGCGCTCTATGGCTGGGCCTGAGGTGATGCGGATATTAACATTTAGCTCTTGCGCAATGATATAGGCAAGCGTCGTCTTTCCAAGCCCTGGCGGTCCATATAAAAGCACATGATCCAGTGCCTCACCACGCTTTAAAGCCGCTTCTATAAAGATGCGCATTTTTTCCTTGACCTTTTCCTGTCCGATATACTCGTCCAAAGACTTCGGGCGCAAAGAGGTATCCACGCTCATGTCCTCGCCCTGCTGTATACCCGATACAATTCTTGATTCGTCTTCCATGATTACCCTCAGCTATCCAATCGTTTTAGCGCAAGCAGTACAAGTTCTTCTGCACTGTCGCCCAAATTCTTTACCGCCGCCACTGCCGCCACTGCCTCCTGACGATTATATCCAAGCGAGGCAAGTGCCGCCGCCGCCTCTTGAACAATATCCTGCGTCAAAACAGAGCCATCTATACCTGCCCCCGTTGCAAGCTCAAAATCCACTTTTTCTTTCAGTTCCAAAATCAGCCGCTGTGCCGTCTTTTTGCCGATACCCGATACATTTGAAAATGCCTTTTCATCGCTTGATATAATTGCCGCCGCAATGTCGTTTGGGCGCATACTGCTTAAAACACTCATGGCAACTTTTGGCCCGATTCCGCTGATGGTGATGAGTTTTTCAAACATTGTTTTTTGTTCCTGCCCAGCAAATCCATACAGCGCCAAATCATCTTGGCTCACTCTTAAATACGTATAGATTTTAGCTTTTTCGCCTGTATTTAGGCTGTTTATTGTAAAAGTATCCGCAAAAATCTTATAGCCGATACCGCCCACGTCTATCACCACGTAATTGGTGGATTTAAAATTCACTTCACCATAGATATATGCGTACATTTTTTCTCCTTTTTGCAAGCCACTTTCTCGTGCTATTTGACTTGTTTTATCGCAATTCACTGTTGTCTTTTATAGATTTTTATTTGTGGACAAACACCGTTATGCCTTTGGTGTAGCCCTTATCTTATATCGTTTTGCAGCTCTTTGCTATTTCATCTTTGTATTTAGCATACCCGCAGTACGTGCGCTATGAGCATGACAAATTGCCACCGCCAAACCGTCTGCCGCATCATCTGGCTTTGGTATTTCTTTTAAATTCAACAGAACTTTTACCATCGTCTGCACTTGAATTTTTTCTGCTCTGCCATATCCAACCACCGCCTGCTTAATTTGCAGAGGTGTATATTCAAAAAGCTCCAGCGTCAATTCTGCCGCCGCAACCACCGCCGCTCCCCTTGCCTGTGCTACATTGATGACTGTTTTTGCATTGGTATTAAAAAACAGCTCCTCAAACGCAATGGCATCAGGCGAAAACCGCTCTATCAATTGCTTGATTCCACGACTAATCTGTAGCAAACGTGTAGGAATTATTTCCCCTGCTTTTGTCAGAATCGTTCCATAATCAATCATCGTTAGTTTTTGCCGCTCATCACACTGTACAACCCCATAGCCCACCGTTGCAAGCCCTGGATCAATTCCCAATACTATCAAAGAGTTCCCTCGCTTTTTTGAGTTCTTTCCTTATAGTATACAGTATCTCATTGCATTTCGCAATTTTGTATTTTATAATAAAACAAGAAAATAAAAAATAGTTCTTGCATAATTATTCATTATTATGTATAATTATAACATCATGAAAAACGGTTAAGGAGAAATGTAAAAATGAAACAGTATAAAAAAGTAGTTCTTGCCTATTCTGGCGGTCTTGACACCTCCATCATCATTCCATGGCTAAAGGAAACATATGGAGATTGTGAAGTGGTGGCGGTATGCGGCAATGTTGGTCAGGGAAAAGAGCTTGATGGACTGCATGAAAAGGCAATCAAGACTGGTGCAGCATCTGCATATATTGAGGATTTGACAGAAGAATTTATCACCGATTTTATTTATCCAACGGTGCAGGCAGGGGCGGTTTATGAAGGAAAATACTTGCTTGGAACTTCTTTTGCACGTCCACTGATTGCAAAACGTCTTGTGGAAATCGCAAAGGAAGTTGGGGCGGATGCTATTTGTCATGGTGCAACAGGAAAAGGCAACGATCAAGTGCGGTTTGAGCTTACCATCAAGGCGCTTGCACCTGAGCTTGACATCATTGCTCCATGGCGGATTTGGGATATTAAATCTCGTGACGAGGAAATCGAATATGCACAGGCAAGGAACATCGACATTCCCGTTACAAAAGAGCATAACTACAGCATGGACGCAAACATCTGGCATCTTTCACACGAGGGCAGCGATCTTGAAGACCCATGGAATGAGCCAAAAGATTCTATGTATATGATTTGCAAAACACCCGAAGCCGCACCCGATAAACCGTGCTATTTTGAGATTGATTTTTTAAAAGGCATTCCCGTTGCGATTGACGGTAAAAAATATGCACCCATCGAAATGATAACAAAGCTAAACGAGCTTGGTGCGGCAAACGGTGTAGGCATTGACGATATTGTTGAAAACCGCTTGGTCGGCATGAAGAGCCGTGGCGTTTATGAAACCCCAGGCGGCACAATTTTATATGCGGCACACAGCGCACTTGAAACCTTGACGCTTGACCGTGCGACCATGCACTACAAGCAAAACGTAGCTTGTCAGTTTGCAGATTTGGTGTATGACGGTATGTGGTACAGCCCTCTGCGTGAGGCTTTGAGCGCATTTGTGACGGAAACGCAAAAGACTGTGACGGGTACGGTACGCATGAAATTATACAAAGGAAACTGCACTGCCGCAGGCCTTAAATCTCCGTATTCTCTTTACAGCGAAGCATTTGCAACGTTTGGCGAGGACGAGGTATACAACCACAAAGATGCTGAGGGATTTATCAATTTATTTGGCTTGCCACTAAAAGTACGTGCCTTGGCGCTGAAAAAATAATTTTTTCAAATTGTTGACATTTTTTTTTAGTTTTGCTATACTGCAAAGATTGAAATAAATGAAGCAGCTACAGAAGATTGCCGAATTTTCTGTACAAATCCTGCTCAAGCACATAGAAATCGTATCGTTAGGCCTGTGGATACGCAGGTTTAACGGTATTTTTTTGTTTGAGCATGACGTGCATCATAAAAAGCAAGGAGCATTTCATCATGGAAACATCAAAAGTTCTTCAAAAGAATATTTATTCAACTTTTTTCAAATACGTATCGCTTAACGTCTTAAGTATGTTTGGGCTATCTCTTTATGTTCTGGCGGATACGTTTTTTGTATCAAACGGTGTGGGCAGTGATGGACTTATTGCGCTCAATTTGGCACTTCCCGCTTTTAGCCTCATCAACGGCATCGGACTTTTGATGGGCATTGGCGGTGCAACAGTGTTTGCCATCGCACTTGGCCGTGGTGAAAAGCACAAGCTAAATCGAATTTTTACGCAGACATTTATCATTGCTGCCGCCATCGGAATACTTTTAACGTTGATTGGTCTTTTGTTTTCAGAGAAAATCGCCGTACTGCTGGGTGCAACGGGCAGCATCATTCCGCTTACCCAAACATATGTGATGATGATACTGATTTTTGCATGTGCGTTTATCTTAAACAATCTGATGATTGCTTTTGTGCGCAACGATGGCAACCCAAAGCTTTCCATGTTTTCTATGCTTGCGGCGTGTCTTTTTAACATTGTTTTTGATTATATCTTCATTTTTCCACTTCAAATGGGTATGTTTGGTGCGGCACTTGCTACGGGCGTTGCCCCTATTTTAAGCATGCTTATTTTATCCTCGCATTTTATCAAAAAGCGCAATTCTTTTAAATTTGAAAAATGTAAAGTGAGAGGCTCTGAAATTCGGCAGACGCTCTTTACGGGAATGCCCTCTTTTATCTCGGAGTTTTCATCGGGCATTGTTATTTTTATTTTTAATACGGTCATACTCACCATTGCAGGCGGCATCGGTGTTGCGGCATACGGCATCATCGCCAACATTGCCCTTGTATGCGTCGCCATCTTTACAGGAATCGGTCAAGGGATTCAGCCTGTTGCAAGCGTAAACTTTGGTGCAGGCAACATGAAAAATGTACGCAAAACATTTTCTCTTGCGTGCGGTGTTGCCCTTTTATGCGGCTTGCTCTTTTATTTTATCGGTCAGTTTTTCCCTCAGAACATCGCCATGCTGTTTAATAGCTCAGCAAATCCACAGCTTACGCAATATACCGTTGAGGGCATACGTGTGTACTTTACCGCCTTTATTTTAATGGGCATCAACATCGTGATTACTTCGTTTTTTGCGGCAATCTCCAAGCCCAAGCCCTCTTTTATCATATCGCTGTCACGTGGGCTTGCTGCGGTTTTGCCGTTTGTGCTGATTCTGCCCGCTTACTATGGTCTTTTTGGTGTATGGGTTTCCGTGCCAATTGCCGAGCTTCTCACCTTTGCTTTTTCGGTCACATATTCGATTTTGTTTTTTCGCAAACAAAAAGAAGCCGCACTTCATATTTCGACGGCTTCCTAACATATGCAAGAATAGAATATCGGGCGGCTGTAAGGGTTGCCCCCTCCATCTAAAAGCAATCTCAAACTTCTATGTTTCGATACGCTTTTATTCAACACAGAATCCACAGCACACGCACAGGAAAAGTAATTTTTGTACGCCATTTTTGCGGCACACTGCGGTGATTTTCTGCATTCCTTGTACTTTTTTATAAATCCCCCAGTAATTTCTTTGCTTCTCTGATATGCTCTTCAAGCATTTTAGGAGCAGGCCCACCTATCACATTTCTATTGTTGATGCACGTTTCTAAGCTAATCGCATCAAAAATATCTTCCTGCACCTCTGGCGCAAACTGCTTAAGCTCTTCAAGCGTCAGCTCATCAATGGCTTTTTTATGCTGCTCACAATACAGCACAAGCCGCCCGACAATTGCATGCGCATCTCGAAATGCAACACCTTTTTTTACAAAATAATCCGCTGCATCAGTGGCATTGGTAAATCCAAGACCTGCACTTTTCAGCATCTGTTCGTGCTTCCACTGCGTCGTTTTTATCATGCCGTTTAACACTTTAAGACACGAGTTTAACGTGTCTACCGCATCAAACGTGCATTCCTTGTCCTCCTGCATATCTTTATTATAGGCAAGCGGCAAGCCCTTCATCACCGTCAAAAGCGTAGTAAGCGAGCCATACACCCTGCCTGTTTTTCCACGAATCAGCTCTGCCATATCTGGATTTTTCTTTTGCGGCATAATGCTTGAGCCTGTCGAATATCCATCGTCCATCTGAATAATTCCGTATTCGTTGGTAGAAAACAAAATCAGTTCCTCACATAATCTCGAAAGGTGCATCATACAAATTGATGCGCACGAAAGGTATTCCAGTGCAAAATCTCTATCCGAAACAGCGTCTAAACTATTGCGTGAAATTCTTGCAAAGCCCAAGGTATCCGCCACACTTTGACGATTGATCGGATACGTTGTCGCACACAGCGCTCCCGAACCCAGCGGAAGCACATCTGTTCTCTTTTTGCAGTCTAAAAGCCGCTCAATATCCCGAAAAAGCATCTCAAAATATGCCATCATATAATGTGCAAGCGTCGTTGGCTGCGCCTTTTGCAAATGTGTATAGGCACACATGATGGTAGCGGTATTATCCTCTGCAATATCAATAAAAGTGCTGCACAGCTCTGTCAGATTGGTAATGGTCTGTGTAATTGCTTTTTTCATATACAGACGAAAATCCGTTGCAACCTGATCGTTTCGGCTGCGTCCCGTATGAAGCTTTTTGCCCACTGCGCCTATGCGCTCGGTAAGCAGGCGTTCCACATTCATGTGAATATCTTCGTCCTCCACACAAAACTGCACCGTCCCTGCCTGTACATCTTTTAAAATTCCTTTTAAGCCCTCTATTATCAGCAGCGCATCGCTGTTTGGGATAATATCCTGCTCGCCCAGCATTTTTGCGTGTGCAATACTGCCTAAAATATCCTCTTGAAACAGCCGATTATCAAATCCGATAGAGGACTGAAATCCCCCTGCAAACTCGTCCGTATTTTTTTCAAATCTTCCGCCCCATAATTTTCCCATTTGCCGCCCACTCCTTCGCTATTTGTTTTTTTGATAGATTTTATATAGTCCTTGCAGCGTCAGCGTCGGAATAACCTCATCAATACACGCTGTTTCCTGTGCAATCAGCTCTGAAAACCCACCTGTTGCCACTACTTTTGCATCGCCCAGCTCTGCCTTCATTTTTTCCACCAGATATTGAACCTGCCCAACATATCCATAAATAATACCTGCCTGCATTGCCGAAACAGTGGTTTTGTTGATGACGTTCTGCGGCCTGTTAAGCTCTATTCTTGGCAGCTTTGAGGCGTTTTTGGTCAATGCCTCTGACGCAATCTTGATACCTGGACAAATTGCACCGCCCAAAAAATCTCCGTCTTTTGAAATCGCTCCAAAGCTTGTAGCTGTGCCAAAATCAATCGTGATTACTGGCCCGCCAAAAAGCTCGTATGCCGCCACCGCATTAACAATTCTGTCTGTTCCAAGTTCCTTTGGGTTGTCATATTTGATGTTGATGCCTGTCCTTATGCCTGGCCCTACAAACATCGGCTTTCTCTTGAAATATTCTCTTGCCATATGGTCGATTGTATAGTTGATTGATGGAATAACCGACGAAACAATCATACCCGAAACATCGGTTGGCTGATGCCCTAAATACTCAAAAAACGCAATCATGCGTATACCGAATTGGTCTGACGTCGCATCAATATCCGTCGCCATACGAAAAGAATGTGCAAGTTCTCCATTCATAAAAATCCCGCATTTTATGTTCGTGTTTCCAACGTCCATTACAAATATCATGTTTGTTTTCTCCTCTTGCTGTTTGCAATTTAGTACTCCAATTTTTTGCTATTGTGCTGGATTTCCCATCACTGCTTTTGGTGGAATCGGTTTGATTGTTTTTTGAAGAGCGTTTGCCACCAATGGGCAAATGACTGCCGCAAGCACCGCCTCTGGCAGTCCGTTTGTCAGCACCACCGTCCAAATCATCACAGAAACACCTATCGCATCAAGCGTAAGTCCTGCTGCAAGTGCAGGTACAAACAACCATTGCAGCATTCCTAAATATAAAAAAGTATTGGTTAGCGATCCTACTGCCGCACTCATAACCAGCGATCCTTTTGGAATCTTTTTGCTAAGCAGTTTGTGCATACCATGTGTGGTAAGCGGTATCAATAATCTTGGAATCAGCAGACACAAGATAAATACCACAGGATTGCTTTCAAAAAGCAGCAACGATACCGCATCTGGCATCGTCAAAAGCTGTACCACGCTTGTTAAAAAAAACACACCTGACAGCGCAATTCCCGTTCTTAGCCCCAAAACCAACGTGCCAATAATCACTGGCAAACACATCAGTGTCAGTTTTGCAAAGGGCAATGGGATATAGCCAATTGGTGTGAAGCCCATTAACAACATAATGGCAATCAATACCGCCATCAATACTACATTTCTTGTTTTTGTTTTCATAAAATCCTCCGCTCAGGCTTTGCCTTGTTGCAAATACCCTGCTTGCTCGTCACTGTTCCGCCCGTTTTGCTCGTTTCGCCCTAAAGGGCAAAAGCTTC
>JAVXBD010000031.1:0-15762 GCA_036660175.1 Christensenellaceae bacterium
GTTTCTCGTTCGGAAAGTTCTTTGCTGTTTCACCCGAATAATGCGTAAATCCGTATGCACTGACAGGCATACTCTTGATTGTTGAGAGCGGCGGAATGCGTATCATGCCCATATGTGCCGCAAAAATATTCATGGCATTTAGACACTGATGTGCTCCTCCCTCATCCGTTGCCGCAGAGGCAAATGCGCAAAATAATTTATCCTGCAATGCCGCCTCCAGCCAGAAACACATAAACTTATCCATAAATGTCTTGATTTGTGCCGATACATTTCCATAATATGTGGGTGAACCCAAAACGATTACATCATACTCTTTTAAAATCTGCACATCATCCATCACCGAAACATCTTTTATTTTCTGCACTATTTCGGGTGCTACCTTTGCGCCGTGTGCATTCTCGTCGAGTTTTTCATCACATACCCTGCACAATTTCACCTCGAAATTTTCTTTTTTAAACGCATATTCAAATGCTTTTGCCATTAGATACGTATTTCCGCATACACTGTGAAAAATAATAATTGCTTTCATTTTATCCCCTTATCTTAAATATTCTTTGATAGCTTGCCATTCCTGCCTAAGTCTTTCAAATCCATATGCAGCATTGGCAGGGCTGGTTGACGGCAAGTACACAATTTTCACTTCATCACTTTCCGCACAATATTTTTGATATAATTCATATGCCTTTTTCCCATTTGCAAACACCTTTTTGATATTTGCGGTATGAAATATCTCACTAAAATCATTTACTATAACATTTTTAATGCTGGTATCCGCACTTCCATGAATCTCACATTCCTTGATAACATCAAACACTGCAATGTGATTTTTATGAAGCATTTCTTTTTTTTCTTCAATTGTATCAGGTTTTTCACATTCAACAATAGAAGCAATCACTTCATAAAAGCGATTTTTAGGATTCCCATAATAAAAGTTCAGCTCACGTGACTTTACAGACGGCAGTGAACCGAGTATCAATATCTTAGAATTTTTGTCATACACTGGTGGTATCTCATGTGTGATTCTCTGCATCATATTTGATAAGCCCTTTTTTGTCATAAGGTGACAAGCGTCGAGTTCACCTTAACATCATTATAACATACAACAGTATAAAACTTAAATACCAAATAAAAAAGCGATAGATTGAATTTCTACCGCTTTGTAGGCTCGTTTTAGGCATATTATTTTGATGAAAGCTCGAATGTGTCTTTCAAGTCAAAATACAGTTTTTCGTATATCTTCATCACTTTTTCGTATGCCTCGTGATTTTTTGCAGTCGGCTGTACCATTTCTTTTACTTTATGCACTTTTTCTGCATCTTCTAAGTTCTCATAGATTCCTGCACCCACGCCCGCTACCAGTGCTGCACCATATGCGCCACCCTCTGCTGCGCCTGCAAGTATTTTTACAGGAAGATTGAATACATCCGCCACAATTTGCTTCCATAATGCAGAGTTTGCGCCGCCGCCCGAAAGAATAACTTCTTTGATTTTAAGCTTATGATTGGTCTTTAAAATCAGCTCGTACATTTGATATAAGCCAAATACAACCCCTTCCATCACCGCTCTTGCCATATCACCCTTGTTTGAAAGCAGCGACAATCCATAAAACACACCTCTTGCATCAGGGTTCGGATATGGACAGCGTTCTCCTGTCAGATAGGGCAGAAATACTACACCGTTTGCTCCGATTTTTGAATTTTCTGCACCCTCATTAATTTCTTTAAATGGTTGCTTTGCATGGTCATAAAACGTGTTTTTAAACCATTCCATTGAGCCTGCACACGAAAGCTGACAGCCAAACACCATATATTTATCTGCCGCATTGTTACAGAAAAACTGCAATTTTCCGCCTGCATTTTTACCAAAGCTGTTCATCGCCGTTGCAACAACACCCGATGTCCCCATCACCACTCCAAGCGTTCCTTCTTTGATAATGCCCATACCCGTATTCTGAATCACTGCGTCACCGCCGCCTGCATATACAGGAATCCCTTTCAAAAGCCCTGTTTCTTTCGCACATTTCTGTGTTACTTCGCCTGTGCGCTCGTCCGACTCCACAACTTTTGGAAACATCACAATGTCAAATCCTATTTTACTAACAAGGTCGCTTGCCCACTCACGCTTTTCCACGTTAAAAAATCCCGTTCCCGATGCTTCAGAAACGTCCGTTGAAAGCTCGCCCGTCAGGCAATATCTGATATAATCTTTGGGCATTACAAAGGTTGAAATCTTTGCGAAATTTTCTGGTTCGTTCTTTTTTAGCCACAAAATCTTGCCGCCTGTATAGCCCGTCAGCATATTATTATTTGTATATCCAACAAGTCCTTTGATGCCGCCTGCATTTTCTATAATTTCTGCGCACTCTTCATCTGTACGCTGATCGTTCCACAAAATCGCATTGCGAATGACTTGATTATCTTTGTCCAAAGCAACCAGCCCATGCATTTGCCCAGACAATCCAATTGCTTCAATTTTACTTGCATCTACATCAGCAAGCAACTCTTTTAATGCTTCCTTTGTGCCTTTCCACCAATCCGCAGGATCCTGCTCAGACCATGCAGGTTTTGGCGTATGCAAAGGATACGTTTTTGTAACAGATTTGATAACCGTACCTGCCTTATCAATCACTAAGCACTTTACACCGCTTGTTCCAACGTCAATTCCCATTAAATATTTCATGTTTTTTACCTCCTATTTTTTCGACATTTGCCTTATACGTATAAACTAATCATAAAGTACATAACCATAAAATTCAATGATTTATTTTAAAAATTTTTATCTTGCAAAAAATACCCTTACTATTCATGTCAAGGTAGCTACATCATAGATATTTTCATGTTCGATACGCATCTATCGTATCAAAAAATGTACTCTCGCTATTTAATTGCATCGTAAATTCCACGCACACTGTCTAAAATATAATCGGGCGATACATCGCTCTTCCGAATATCATCATAAGAAATCTCTCCTGAAAGCACCGCAATCCCTACAATTCCGCCATTTTGGGCGGTTTTGATGTCTGTATACAGACGATCTCCCACCATTGCTGTTTTATTCTTATCCGTACCCGTTTTTGCAAGAATATAGTCCACCGTTTCTTTAAATGGTTTCCCCACAAACTTCGGCTCAACATCGGTCGCATGCGTAATCATCTTTGCCATAGATGCACAATCTGGGCAAAACTTCCCGTCTTCTAACGGGCATACTTTATCAATATTTGTCGCCACAAAAGGAACACCAGACGTAATCAATCTGCTTAGGGTGTCCGCCTTTTCAAATGTAAAAGTTCTATCAAAGCCAAGCACCGCATAATCTGCGGTCTGTGCGTCTGCCGCTAAAAGCGCTATACCTGCTTCTTCAAACTGCGCCTCTAACTGTGGTGTTCCTGCAAGATAGACCTTCGCATTCGGCTTATTTGTTTTGATATAATGAATCATCACATCACCCGATGTCATAATATGCTCACGAGTCATGCCTGTAAAGCCTAACTTTTCAAGCTTTATGACATAATCCACAGGTGCCTTTGAAGAATTATTCGTGAAAAAATAAAATTTGATGTTTTTTTTCTGTAAGGTTTCAATAAATTCTTTTGCACCGTCAATCAGCGTATAGCCCAAGTTGATTGTTCCGTCCATATCCAGCACAAAGCACTCAATATCTGCCAAATCTACTGCATTTTCATTCATTTTCCCTGTTCTCTCAATTTTACGCATGGATTCCTCCGTATAAGTCCTCATAAATTTTCTTTAGGCTCTCATCATCATAAGAAATTTCATCTAAAATCGTATATCTGTTTTTTCGTGTAGTACGGGCAAGTTTTAAAACTTCCGCATACTCCTCATAAGATAATCCCAGTTCTGAAAAGCTGACGGGTATTCCAAATCCCTTTAAAAAGCTACGAATAAACTCATAATCGCCGCCATACAGATACTCTACCAACACCGTTGCCATCGCTGCCTGTATCCCATGAAAAGAGCCTTTCCCAATCGCATCAATTGCATGGCTGATTAAATGTTCTGCGCCGCTTGACGGACGTGTATTTCCTGTAATATTCATCGCAAGTCCGCTCAAAACAATAGATTCTGCAAGCTGTGTCAAAAACGCTTCATCTCTGATGTCGGGGTTTGTATACTGCAAAATCGCACGCACCGCCGTCCCTGATATGATGTACGCAAAATCGTCCATCTTTGCCTTGCCTTTTTCCACTGCTTTGTTCCAATCACGCAATGCGGTAATATTAGAAACCAAATCGCCTAATCCTGCAATAATCAATTGCTCAGGCGCTTTCTTAATAATTGCAATATCCATAATAATGTATTCTGGAATCTTACAGTCTAAGCTGCGCACTGCACCGTGGTCACACTTTAGCACCGCAATCGGAGATGCCACACCATCATGAGAAATGGAAGTCGGAATACTGATAAACGTACGCTTTGACATAGACGATGCGTATTTCCCGACATCTAAAACCTTGCCGCCGCCCATTGCAATCACCGCATCAAAATCTCTATTAACGATATAATATGCCATCAGAAGCGCCTCACGCAGCGAACCAGCATGCACAAATTCACGCTTGACTTCTTTTGCATTTTCTTCTAAAAAAGCATAGACATCTTGCCCATAAAGTGCATCAACCGTCTTATCCACAATCAACATCACTCTGTCTGTTTTTTTAATTACGGTTTTTAGCTGCGGATATAAAATTCCGCTTCCAATTTTTACGCCGTCTGGCACTGCAAATGTATTCATCACTCACCTATCCCTTTTTTTACAAAACAAGCAAAAAGACTTTCCCTCGCCTTTTTGCTTGCAGCATTTTTATGATTTTACTTATATATTTTCTGACATCATTTTAAATTCATCATACAGCTCACGTCTAAAAACAAGCTCTTTTGACAATGCCTCATCAATATCCTCATCAAGAATCTGGTTATCACGTATACCCACAACTCTGTTTCCGATTCCTTTTTCTAAAAGCTGCACCGCACGCACACCCATTCTGGTTGCACGAATTCTGTCAATTGCAGTCGGTGCGCCGCCTCTTTGAATATATCCAAGCACAATCGCCTTTGCATCTAAGTTTGCTTTTGCACGCATATAGTTTGCAACCGCCTCACCTTTTCCTGCTCCCTCTGAAATCAGCACGATGCTTGTCATCTTTCCTTTGATTCTATTGCCAAGAATTCTATCACAAATATAATCAATATCAAATTCAACTTCGGGAACAATGATATGCTCTGCGCCGCCTGCAATTCCCGCATAAAGCGCAATATCCCCGCATTTGTTGCCCATAACTTCAATCACGCCAACACGCTCATGAGATTTCATAGTATCACGAATTTTGGACATTTCGCCAACAACACAGTTGACTGTGGTATCAAATCCGATTGTAAAATCAGTGTAGGCAAGATCGTTGTCGATTGTTCCTGGAATGCCGATTGTCGGCACGCCCAAGTGGCTTAAAACCTTTGCACCTGCAAAACTTCCATCTCCGCCAATGACCACAACGCCCGCAATATCAAATGCCTTGATTACCTGCAAAGCCTTTTTTTGCCCTGCCTCTGTTTTAAAATCTTCGCATCTTGCAGTTTTTAAGATTGTACCGCCTTTTTCGACAATTCCGTCCACATCTTCGGTTTTAATCCTATCAATTCTGCCTTCAATTAAACCAGCATAACCTTTTGTTATGCCCATCACAGAAAAACCGGCTGCATCTGCTGCCATCACAACCGAACGAATGCCTGCATTCATGCCCGGTGTATCTCCCCCGCTTGTTAAAATTCCAATTCTTCTTTTCATTGCTGTACCACCATATATCCATTTTTATTTGCTAAACTCAGTTTTTATTATTCGCCAGACTCTACCTGACCGTGTTTGGTCATGATTTGTGCCTTGCCCGATATTTTGATTGCAGAGATATTGTCTGTAAACTGTGCCACCAAAACATCGCCCTTTGTCAGTTTTTCGGTATGCTGCAACCGTGTATCTTTGCCACGTGTCATACCAATCACATTGACTCCAGACTCCAATGCCTTAATTACAATATATTCTTCTAAAGACTTATCAATACTCTCCATTAAAAAAACTACCCCATTTTAATTTTCTATTTATACGTATTTTATCAAAAAAAACGCACGTTTACAATACATATTCACAATTATTTAAAGATTACGTTTTCTTCACCCAAATACGCCTTTAATTGTTCTGCCATTTTTGCACTGTATGCCACGCTTCGTGTGCCGCACAGTTTATATTTTTGCTCCTTCGCCTCCACATAAACCACTACGCTGTTGTTACCTGGATAATCTTTGATAATCTGCATTAGCCCATCAATATTGCATGGCACGTCCTTGGCAAGCTTAACATACAGCTGTTTTCCTGCATAAAAAGCATCATCTGGCACATACTTCCTCACATTTTCGGCAAGAAGCTCTATTCCTTGTGCCGATACCGTCACTTTTCCGCTGATTTTTACAATATTGTCCGTCTTTAAAATATGTTCCGACTCCGTAAATACCGTCGGGAACACAATCACGTTCATTTGTGAATACAAATCCTCTAAAATCAAATTCGCCATCGGCTTTTTCTGCTTGGTAGGGCGTACCTTAACAGCAGTAATAATGCCTATTAGCTCTACCTTTTTTCCGTCATATTCGTACATCGTCACTTCATCGCCTGCGGTCTGCATAATATCAGCAATAGAGTACGGCTGGTTGAGCAGCACATTTGCCACTTCGTCAAGCGGATGTCCACTGATGTATAGCCCCGTCATTTCTTTTTCGTATGACAATTTTTGTGCTTCATCAAATTCTTTGATGTCTGGTACGTTGGCGCTCAAAGAGGAAAATTCGTCTTCTGCACTGTCAAACAGCGATATTTGTCCCGTTGCTTGTCGTTTTTTTAGTGAAACTGCTTCAGACAAAACCTGCTCATAAATCGCTAACAGCTGTGAACGAAAAAGCGAAAAGCAGTCACACCCACCCGATAAAATCAAGCTTTCAATACGCTTTTTATTCAGCACGTCTGCATTCTTATTGACAAAATCCGTAAAGCTCTTATAGCCCGTTCCTCTGCGTGTAATGACCTCGTCAATCGCATCACCAACATAACTGATTGCGCTAAGTCCAAACCGAATTGCCCCGTCTTCCGTCTTAAACCGCATACCCGATTTGTTTACATCGGGCGGCAAAACGGTAATATCTGAACGCTTTAGGTTTTGAATATATTCTGCCAATTTTTGCTTATTGGCAATAAAGCTATTGAGCAATGCCGTCATAAATTCAAGCTTATAGTGTTTCTTTAAGTAAGCAGTCTGATATGCAACTACCGCATATGCACACGCATGCGATTTATTAAACGCATAATTTGCAAATGCCATCATCTGATCAAACAACACCGTTGCAGTATGCTCGCTCATACCTCTGCGCACCGCTCCGTCCACCGTCACCTTTCCATCTGTCACTTCGCCATGTATAAAAATTTTACGTTCTTTTTCCAGAACATCTTGCTGTTTTTTGCTCATGGCACGGCGCACAAGGTCACTTCTTGCCATAGAATATCCTGCAACATCACGCACCATACGCATAATCTGCTCTTGATAAACCATGCACCCATAGGTATCTTTTAAAATCGGCTCAAGCATTGGATGTGCATACCGTACATTTTTCGGATTGTTTTTGCAGCGGATATATTCTGGAATACTATCCATTGGGCCAGGTCTAAACAGCGAAATTCCTACCATAATATCGTTTAAATTGGACGGCTTTAGATCCTGCATCAGCCGCCTCATACCGCCGCTTTCAAGCTGAAACATGCCCTCTGTATCGCCCGAGCAAATCAGCTCATATACAGAATCATCTTCAAGGTCAATATGGTCAATATCTATTTTGATACCATGATTCTGCTCTATCATTTGTACTGCATCACGTATCACAGTCAGCGTGCGCAGTCCCAAAAAGTCCATTTTTAAAAGCCCCAAACTCTCCAGTTTTTTCATAGTATACTGCGTCATAATACTTTCGTCTTTGGGATTCTTTTGTAGCGGCACATAATCTGTAATGGGCGCATCGCAGATTACCACTCCTGCGGCGTGTGTAGACGCATGACGAGGCATTCCCTCAAGCTTGCGTGCCAAATCAAGCAGCTGCTTTGCCTGTGGATTATTATCATATTCCGCCTTAAGACGCTCGTTGTCTAAAAGTGCCTTATCAATGGTCATTTTTAGCTCAAACGGCACCATCTTTGCCAATTTATCCGCATCGGCAATGCTCATTCCCAATACACGTGCAACATCACGAATTACAATTCTTGCCCCCATCGTGCCAAACGTGATAATTTGTGCAACCCTATCCGCACCGTACTTTCTCGTCACATAATCAATGACTTCCTGCCTGCGTTCATAACAAAAATCAATGTCAATATCGGGCATGCTGATACGCTCAGGATTTAAAAACCGTTCAAAAAGCAGATTGTATTTGATTGGATCAATGTTTGTGATACCCAGTGTATAGGCAATGATGCTTCCTGCGGCACTTCCCCTGCCCGGCCCAACCATGATTTCACTCTGTTTTGCAAAATTAACAAAATCCCATACAATTAAAAAATAGTCAGTAAAGCCCATACTGTTTATGGTATCCAACTCATACGTAAACCGCTTTTCTATTTCTGGAGTAATTTCGCTGTATCGTTTTTCCAGTCCATCTCGTCCAAGCTTTTTAAGATATTCAAAGTTTGTATATCCCTGTGGCACTACAAACTCAGGTAGATGATTATTATCAAATGCAAATTCAAGATTGCATTTATCCGCCACTTCCTGCGTGTTGTCACACACTTCAGGAATATTTTGAAACAACTGCCGCATTTCCTGCTCTGATTTTAAATAAAACTCCTGCGTTGGAAAGGTCATCTTGCTGGGTGCATCAAGCGTCGTCACCGTTTGAATACACATCAGCACTTCTTGTGCATAAGCATCTTCTTTCTTTACATAATGCACATCGTTTGTCGCCAACAGCTTGATGCCTGTTTCGTTTGCAAGGCGAATAATCATTGGATTGATGCGCTGCTGCTCTGGGATTTCGTGATCTTGAATCTCTAAATAAAAATCATCGCCAAACATTCCCTGCAATTTCTGCGCCATGCGCTTTGCACCGTCATAGTCACCCTTCATCAACAGCCGCTGCACATCTCCCGCAAGGCACGCCGCAAGGCATACCAACCCCTCGGTATGCTTAGAAAGCAGCTCATAATCAATACGTGGTTTATAATAAAACCCCTCGATAGAACCTGCCGAAACAAGTTTCATCAAGTTTTTATAGCCAGTCATATCTTTACACAGCAGCACCAAATGCGCATATTCCTTGGAAAGTGAGGTCTTATCAAACCTGCTTCCCATCGCCACATACACTTCGCACCCAATAATAGCCTTTATGCCTGCCTTTTTTGCAGCCGCATAAAAATCCAGCACGCCATACATCACCCCATGATCTGTAATGGCAATGCTGTCCATCTTCAGCTCCTTTGCACGTGCTATGAGATCTCCAATCCGACACGCACCGTCAAGCAGACTATATTCCGTATGAACGTGTAAATGTGTAAACCCAGACATCTCTTTCTCTCCTCGCCGCATCAATTTTCTCTTGTCTATAGTATATCACAAACAACGATGATTTTAACGTTTTCTTTTATGATAGGCAAACTACTTTTCTTCAGATGTTTCATCAGTGTTCCTTTACTATATGCACAAAACATTGTATAATAAAACTATCAATTTATTAACACAAAGGAAGGCAACTGATTTTATATGGCATACAAATTATTAGCATTAGATTTAGACGATACCTTACTGGACGCACAAAAGTGTGTTTCTAACGAAAATAAACAGGCAATTGCAAATGCAAAAGCAGCAGGCATACGTGTCATACTTGCTTCTGGAAGGGCATATCCTGGCATAACAGCCTATAACGAAGAACTGAAAATTAACGATTATACAATCGCCTGCGGCGGCGCACAAGTAGTGGACGCAGACGGTCGGGTAGTTTTTTCAACTTATGTACCGCCCATTGCAACAAAACAGGTCATGCGTTGGGCATCTTTGCGCAACATTCATTATCAAGTTTATTTAGACGATGGATTTCATTATGTTGCACCCAATCAGTTTTCTGAAATGTATGAAACAAGATGTTCTTATTACGGCATCACCACCCCCGATTTGCTTTCTATGGAAAATATTTTGGCATCAAAATTACTATTAATTGATAGTGATGAGAATATTGAAAAATATCGTACAGAGTTAAAGGCTATGTTTTCCGATCTTGATATTAAAAAATCTCAGAGCAACTTTTTAGAAGTGATGAATCCTGAGGCATCAAAAGGTACAGCACTTGATTTTATAGCAAAAAAATTAGGGATTGAACAGCAGCAGGTTATTGCCGCAGGCGACAGCGAAATCGACCAAAGCATGATTGAATATGCAGGGCTTGGTGTTGCCGTTGCAAATGCTGTTCCGTGCGTGCTTGATGCCGCTGATTATGTAACCAGCGCAAACGACGAAAATGGCATTGCCAAAGTCATTGACAAATTTATTCTTGGAGGAAAATAAGTATGAAACGTGTCATCAAAATTACCGACCTCGCAAAAAGTGTCAATTTGAGCATTATCTATATGGGCACACGTGAAACAGCCGATATAGATTCGAGCGATTTAAACCGTCCAGGGCTTCAGATGAGCGGCTTTTTTGAGTATTTTGCCGTCAACAGAATACAGCTTTTCGGTATGGTTGAGATGACCTATCTTCAAACCTTAGATCCCACCACACGTATGCAAAGATTAGATAAATTCTTTTCCAATGCCATTCCGTGTGTCTTAATTGGCAGAAACCTAACACCGCCAGATGAATTTTTAGAGTGTGCAAGAAGATACGATGTCCCCGTCCTCATGTCGGGGCTTACCACCACCAAATTAAGCCATAAAACCGCAATCTACCTTGATGAAATGCTCGCACCTGTTATCTCTCGCCACGGCGGGCTGATGGACGTATATGGTGTAGGAATCTTCATTACTGGCGACAGCGGCGTCGGCAAGAGCGAAACCGCATTAGAGCTTGTAAAGCGTGGTCACCGTTTTGTTGCAGATGACGTGGTGGAAATCCATAAGCTTTCAGATGATACGCTCATTGGGCGTTCCCCTGATATTATTCGTCATATGATGGAAATTCGTGGGCTTGGCATCATTGATGTATCGGTCTTATATGGAATGGGTAGCGTTGTACGTGAAAAAACAATTACCCTTTCCATTCACCTTGAGGCAGGCGATGTGCGTGATATTGACCGTATTGGTACTGCCGATAACCACATCACACTGCTTGGCATCAAGGTGCCGCAAATCACACTGCCTGTTCGCCCAGGAAGAAACTTAGCCGTAGTTATGGAAGTTGCAGCAATGAATTTCCGTCTAAAAAGCATTGGCCAAGGCGGCGGCGATTGGCTTGCGCAAAATATTATGGATGTGATACAGCAGGCATGAAAGACGCTGATTTAAAGCAAAAACTAAGTGTATTATCCGATACAGTACAGATACTTTTTAACCAAAACATGGCGGCTTACACCACTTTTTGCACAGGTGGAGATGCGGCGGCATTCGTCTGTATTGAAACTATCGGTCAACTGATTACTGTGCTAAAAACAATACGGCAATTGGGTATACAATCTACCGTTATCGGACGTGGTTCAAACCTGCTTGTTTCTGACAAGGGATATGACGGTGTCATCATCAAGCTTGGCTATGGGTTTAACCATATTACTATAAATAAAAATAAAATTTATGCAGATGCAGGCTGTTCTCTTCGCAACGTTTGTGCGACTGCCATCAAAAACGGGCTTGCAGGCTTAGAGTTTGCAGGCGGTATTCCAGGCAGTGTGGGCGGCGGCATCATGATGAATGCAGGTGCTTATGGCGGAGAATTGAGCGACTTTGTTACCGCTGTAAAGGTTTTAACACAAGACTTAACCGTCAAAAACCTTACAGCACGTGACATGGATTTTTCCTATCGCCACAGTTGTATCGCCAAAAAAGAATACATCGTTTTGGGTGCTGAATTTACACTGGATTATGGCGAAAGTGCCGCATCACAAAAAAAAATGGACGATTTTAATGCACGCCGAAGAGAAAAGCAGCCGCTCACCTTTGCCAGTGCAGGCAGCACCTTTAAGCGCCCCACAGGATATTATGCAGGAGCATTGATAGAGCAATGCGGTCTGAAAGGCTACCGAATGAATCAAGCACAGGTTTGCGATAAGCATGCAGGGTTTATTATTAATTTAGGCGATGCAGCATCACAGGATATTTATACATTAATAAAACAGGTGCAGCACATCGTTTTTGAAAAAACAGGCGTGTTTCTTGAGCCTGAGATAACGTTTTTAGGAGATTTTGATGATTGAAATTGTGTCTGATTTACACACACATACCCTGCACAGCCATGGCAGCGGAACTGTAGAAGACAATGTCAAAGCAGCCATTGCAAAGGGTTTGAAGCAAATTGCAATCAGTGATCATGGTGTTGGCCATCTGTTTTTTAACATCAAGAACTTAGATGCCTATTTTGCAGACATTCACGCCATGAAAGAAAAATATAAGAATGAAATTGAAGTGCTGAGTGGTGTGGAATTAAATATTTTAGCACATGATGGCACGATTGATTTACCGCCGCAATATGCAGATTTATTTGATATAAAATTGCTTGGATACCATAAACTTGTCAGATACCGTCACAATGCTTTGCACTTTCTGCTACCAAAATCGCACAGCGAAAAAGCGATTCTATATAATACACAGACCTACAAAAATGTGATGGATAAGAATCATATAGACATCATTACGCACATTGGCTATGGATTGCCAGCAGATAAAATTGAGGTTGCGAAATACGCTGCAAAAAAAGGAGTCGCACTGGAAATCAATGCAAAGCACCCTGAGTTTTCAATAGAAGAACTAAAAGAATGTGCAAAAGCAGGTGTAAAATTTGTCATTGGAAGCGATGCACACTCTGCTGAGCGTGTAGGCGATTTCAAAAATGCGCTCTTAAAAGCACAAGCGGCAAATATTCCGATTTCTCAGATTATCAACGCAAAAACGGAGGCATAGAACCATGAAATTTACAATTGTTACAGGATTATCAGGTGCAGGGCGGTCTTCCGCCATCAAGCGATTAGAGGATCTCGGGTATTTTTGTGTCGATAACTTAATGCCAGAGCTGATTCCAGGTTTTGCAAAATTATGTATGAAAAGCGCACAAATCAGAGATAAAGTAGCGGTCGCGGTCGATACCCGTATGGGTGATTTTTTTGACAAGATTTATGAAACTGTTGACGAACTAAAGGCAATGGAGCTTGACCTTGATATTCTGTTTTTAGATGCTTCTGATGCCGTTTTGGTGAAACGGTTTAAGGAAGTACGCAGAAAGCATCCCGTTTCGGGCAGCGGCGAGATTCTGACGGGCATACACACAGAACGCTGTAAGCTTCAAAGAATCAAGGATATGGCAAACCACGTCATAGACACGTCCTCCTATAATGTGCTTAAGCTTAAAAAGATGATTGATACCATATACAGCGAAAATTCCGACTCACGTCTGCTTATTTCCATTATTTCTTTTGGATATAAGCGTGGCATACCGCTTGATGCAGACATGGTTTTTGATATGAGATTTATTGAAAATCCTTTCTATATTAATGGTATGCGTGAAAAAAGCGGACTCGATAAAAAGGTGCGGAATTTTGTTTTAGCAGGAGAACCTGCACAGTTTTTCTTGGGAGAATTGGTAAAAATAGTTGAGCATCTCTCTCCCTGCTTTATCAACGAGGACAAAAATCAGTTGGTAATCGGCATTGGGTGTACAGGCGGTATGCATAGAAGCGTTGCAATTGCAGAGGAACTTTTTGCACAATTGAGCAAAAAAGAAATGCGTGTAACCATAGAACATCGTGATTTGAACCTTGAAAAAAGCAAATAGGAGTTTTTTATGTCATTTTCTTCTGATGCCAAAGATGAAATCTGCACAACTGCTGCCAAAGACTGCTGCATCATGGCAGAGTTTTTTGCAATTACATTTGTATGCGGCAATTTAAGCATCAATTCTTTGGGCGTGCATATCAACTATCACACAGAGAACATGGCCGTTGCAAAGCGGATTTACAGCACCACAACACGCATTTTAAAATTAGATGCCGACATTGAGGTCAAGGATAATCTGCTGAAAAAAAAGCACACCTATACGATTGTAGTCAACAATGCCGAGCTGCTTTTATCCACACTTGGTATGGGTAAAAATCTTTTTGCAACTACTGTTCCGCCAGATTATATGCTGAAAAAAAGTTGCTGCCGCACCTCCATTTTACGGGGAGCATTTCTTGGCTGTGGTTCAGTATCTAATCCTAAAAAAAATTATCATCTGGAATTTGTGGTAAATTCTGAAGAATTTGCAAATACACTTCTGAAAATTTTACAAGATTTTGAAATAAATGCAAAAAAAATTATTCGCAAGCAGAATTTTGTGGTATACTTAAATGAAGGAGATAGCATTGCGACATTGCTTACTTTGATTGGTGCGCATACGTCCATACTTAACTTTGAAAATGTTCGTGTTTTAAAAGAAATGCGTAACAATGTAAACAGAGCCGTAAACTGTGAAACTGCAAACATTGATAAAACCATCAACGCAGCAATGACACAGCTTCATAGCATTCGATTGATTGATAAAAATTTGGGAATTGAAAACTTAAAAGAACCTTTGCGGCAAGCAGCACAGCTTAGGCTTGAAAATCCAGATGCGACACTTTTAGAGCTTTGTGCATTATGCGATACAACAAAATCTGGCATGAATCACAGACTTCGAAAATTAAATGAAATTGCACAAAAATACTTGGAGTAAAAAAGATGTTTCCGCAATAGCGGATGTTATTATAACAATCATATATAAAAAGCGATAGCTTAAAAAAATTACTTAGCAAGCGATTATGATTGGTTGCTGAAAACAGGAGGGGTTACTATGATTTACAAAGAACTCGTTATCAAAAACAACGACGGACTAAAGGCGAAAGCTGCAGCATGTTTTGTTCAAGTTGCAAACCAATTCGATTCTCAGATCTTAATCGAATTCTCCAACAAAAAGATCAACGCAAAAAGCATTATGGGATTATTATCACTTGGTGTGAAATACGGGGAATCTATTTATGTGTTTGCAAACGGCAAGGACGAAAAAGAATCCGTTGCCGCACTTGCTGAGCTTGTAGACAATAACTTTGGCGAATAATAGGACTCTAAGTCAAATGTTGGGTTAAAAACAATCAAAAAAGTGTAAAAATCGGAGGCAGCAGGATTCACAAAGGATTCTGCTGTCTTTCGTATGTAGAAAAGCACCTTGATTTATGGTGGTTGGTATAGGTTTTACCCTAAAGGACTTGCACTTTCTGTTCTCGCACCTTTGGTGCTTCGTCGCCAAAAAATGCAGGCATATCGGCACATATCGCAAGTTTTCGCAACAAGTATGGGAGCGGTTTTGCCCAAGATAACCAGCTACTGTAAGTCAAGTTGCTCTAAAATTGAAAGAATTGCGATAAACGAATCAGAAAAAATCCGCTTTGCCAAAGAATCTTACGGCACATGGTTTTGATTTATTTGTGGTATACCCGTTCTGCAAAAAGCCTGCATGCAGTATCAAAAGAGAGCAAAACCGCACAAACTTAACAAAACAGCTTAGACATATCC